>JAZUJX010000083.1:0-10837 GCA_045642965.1 Synergistaceae bacterium
CGTTGAATTTATTTACGGCTTTTCTTCCCGATTAACGTCAGAAATACGCGGTGGGTTTGCCGGAACTTTCTTTGCCGCCTGTTTCCCGGAGGACGTTTTGAGGGTACCTTCTACGCATTACGTAGTGCGGGAGTTCACGCAACACCTGATAAGCACATTCTAGTTGGGTCAAGCAAGGCGCTGAAATACTTCGGTAACGGTCGCGGTTCGCGCCGGATTTCAGGGCTGCGACATGTGTCCCTTTCAGGAGAACTTCCGAAACGTCTGCAGACGGGCGAATAACAATAAAATGTGTTATCCGTTTATGTTGTTGTACCAAAATTCTGCCGTTGGCTGTCATTTGACGGCTGCCGGCAAAAATATTCAAAAAACAAGGCGGGGGATTGAAATAAGTCTCCCGCTTTTGTATTCAGTGCGAAATTGAGGTCTAAAACTCAACTCTTCATATCATTATTTTTATGATTCGCCGAAAAAAATGGCTTGGGTGTTTATTAAAACTTTCCCAAGCCGCTGTGTTTGAATTATTCAGCCGGTTATTTGTTCATCAGCATGTGTGCGAGCACTTTTGAGCTGCCGAGGAGGTCGCTGATTTTCGTGTATTCGTTCGGCATGTGGGCGACTTCGTCGCCGAGTCCCCATACTGCCGAGGGGATTCCGATTTTGCGGAAGAATGCTCCGCACGTTCCGCCGCCGACTCCGGCAATTTGCGGCTGAACGCCGAGGACGCCTTTTACGGCGTCGGCAAGAAGCCTGACGACCGGCGCTTCGGGAGAGGTGACAGGCGCCGCCGCCTCTTTCTGCATGTATTTATAGCTGATTTTTACGCCGAATTTCTTTTCCGCGTCCGTTTTTTCTTTGTTGACGACTTTTTCAAATTCCTCAATCGTGATTCCGGGCAGTACGCGGCAGTCAAAGGCAAAGGTTTCCACGCCCGGAACTATGTTGATTGAGCCGACGTTTTCCCTGCGTCTTGTGGGCTCGAAGGTTGAGCATTTCGGGTCGTTGAAGACATCGTTTGTTTCAGGAAACGCCTCGTGCAGCGCACGGTCAAGCGCGCAGGAGAATTCGTTGGCAGCGCGCGCTGCGTTGTTTCCGAGCTGCGGAAGGCTTGCGTGCGTCTGTTTTCCTTCAAGCGTAAATTCAAGCCAGAATATGCTTTTTTCGGCTATTTCAATGAAACTGCCGTCCGTGCTTGTCATGTCGGGGACTATTACAAGATCATCGGGATGGAAGATGTCCTGTTTTATAAGGTGCTGTATTCCGTACATGCTGCCCGTTTCTTCGTTCGCGACGAAGCAGAGGCAGATTTCGTATTTCGGTTTTATGCCGAGTTTTTTGAAGGCAAGCGCCGTGTAAATTGACGCGACAAGCGAGGTACCGTTGTCGCTCGTTCCGCGTCCGTAGAGTTTGTCTCCGCGCAGCTCGGCTTTGTACGGGTCGCTTTCCCAAAGAGAAAGCTCTCCGGGCGGGACTATGTCCATGTGGCTGACTATCCAGAGCCGCTGTGAGGTTTCACCCGGGATTTTTACGACAAGGTTCGGGCGCTCGTTTCCGTCCGGGTCAATGCATATGTAGTTTTCAGCCTCGCCCAGTCCGAGTTCCTTAACTTTCCCGATAAGATATTCGGCTCTTGCTTTTTCGCCCGTGCCGCCCTCTGTCGGGTTGACTGACGGTATTGCAACCATTTCTGACAGGGTCGCAAGCATTTCGTCTTTCATTGCGTCAATTTCTGCAAAAATTTTGTCTTTCATTTTTACCGCCTCTTTCGTATAAATTTAGTACAAATTTAGTTTTCGAGCAAATCCGCGCCTTTTACAAGGTAATCCCAGCCCGACCATATCGTAAGAGCGGTCGCGAGCCACATAATCGGTATTCCGCCCGGGATGTTGAAGATTAAAAATATTATTCCGATCATCTGCGATACGGTTTTCACCTTACCCCATTTCGAGGCGGCAATTACCACACCCTCGGACGCCGCAACCATTCGCAGCCCCGATACGATAAATTCGCGGGCAATGATGACGACGACCATCCAGGTCGGTACGCGTCCGAGTTCTACAAGCGAAATCAGGACGGCGACAACCATTATTTTGTCCGCAAGCGGGTCGATAAATTTTCCGAGCGTTGTTACAAGTTTTTTCTTGCGCGCAATGTAACCGTCAAAGGCGTCGGTGATTGAGGCAATTATAAAGAATGCGCCTGCAAGCAAATCTCCGAGATTCCAGCGTCCGACGTAGCTGAACTGGGAACGCAGGGTTAAAAACACCATAATCACAGGCACAAGAAATACCCGTGACAAACTGAGAATATTCGGTACGTTCAAGGCTTTTGTCGTTTTCATAATTTTCGCTTTCGTGATTTGATTTAACCGCCGAGGTAAGCGTCTATGACTCTCTTGTCGTGAAGCAGATCCTGTCCTGTTCCCTGCAGAGTTATTTCGCCTGTTTCAAGCACGTAGGCGTAGTCTGCGGCGTTCAGTGCGCCGAACGCGTTCTGTTCGACAAGGAGCACCGTTTTTCCTTCGCGGTTGATTTCCCTTATGATTTCAAAAACTTCCTGAACAAGCAACGGCGCAAGTCCCAGCGACGGTTCGTCCATCATTACAAGCTCTGGATTGCTCATAAGCGCACGGGCAAGCGCGAGCATCTGCTGTTCGCCTCCTGAGAGCGTTCCTCCCGGCTGCCAGCTGCGTTCTTTGAGACGGGGGAAAAGCTCAAAGGCTTTTGCAATTGATTTTTCTACTTCGTCCGCCTTGCGCTGATATCCGCCGAGCTTCAGATTTTCAAGCACCGTGAGGTGCGGTAATATTCTGCGGCCCTCCGGACAGAGCGCAACACCAGCTTTCAGGATGTCCTCAGGCGTCTGCGTCGTAAGCTCCCTGCCGTTCCAGCTTATGCTTCCGGAGGCTTTTACAAGTCCGGCTGCGGCGCGGAGCGTTGAGCTTTTTCCGGCTCCGTTCGCCCCGATAAGCGTAACGATTTTCCCTTTCGGGACTTCAAGCGATATGCCGCGCACCGCTTCTATGCCGCCGTAATGGATTGCAAGCTGTTCAATTTTAAGCATTTGCCGCTGCCTCCTTTCCGAGGTAGGCTTCCAAAACCTTGGGATTGCTGCGGATTTCAGCCGGTGTTCCTTCGGCGATCAGTCTGCCGTAGTCAAGAACGCGGATCCATTCCGAAATGCCCATGACAACTTTCATGTCGTGTTCAATCATAAGAATAGTGACGCCGAATTTGTCGCGGATTTTTCTGATGAAGTCCATAAGCTCAAGGCTTTCCTGCGGGTTCATACCAGCTGCCGGTTCGTCAAGAAGCAGCAGTTTCGGGTTCGTTGCGAGGGCGCGGGCAATTTCCAGTCTGCGCTGTTCGCCGTAAGGAAGTCCCGTGGCTATCTCGTCCGCAAGGTGTCTGAGCCCTACGGCTTCAAGCAGCGCAAGAGACTTTTCTTTCATTTCGCGCTCTTCGCGCACAAAGCCCGGAAGCATGAAAGGCGCCGCCCACCAGGGCGATTTCTGACGCACCCAGCACGCGGTCATAACGTTCTGAAGCACCGTGCCGCCCGAGAAAAGGCGTATGTTCTGGAAGGTTCTGGCGATGCCTTTTTTGCAGACTTCGTGCGGTTTGAGTTTGGATATGTCTTCGCCGAGGAATATAACCTTTCCCTCCGTCGGCTTGTAAAAGCCCGTGATTATGTTGTACACCGTAGTTTTACCGGCACCGTTCGGACCTATAAGGCTCGTTATCGTGCCTTCGGCGCATTCCATATTGAGATTGCCGACAGCGGTAAGGCCGCCGAAGCGTATCGTTACGTTTTCAGTTTTGAGGACAGGTGCTGACATTTATTTGCCCTCCTTTTTTCTGTTTATAAAGCTAAACAGGCTTTCCCAGCTGAATTCGTAGCCGCCGATAATGCCTTCTCTTTTGCGGAGAATTATAAACAGCAGAATTATCGAGAAGATTACCATGCGCATGCCGGGCACGCCGTAAATTTCAAACGAGCCGATGTATATCGTGCTTTCAACAAAACGCAGCCATTCAAGCAGTATCGTGATTACAACCGCCCCCGCCAGGGAGCCGGTAATTGAACCGAGACCGCCTACGACAACGAACATGAGAATGTTGTAGGTCAGCTGGAAGTTAAACATTTTCGGGTCAATCGTGGTTATAAGACTGCCCTGCAAGGCTCCGCCTATGCCTGCAAAAAAGGCGCCTATCGCAAAGGATATCGCTTTTGCCTTGTAGGTGTTGATGCCCATTGCTTTTGCCGCGACTTCGTCGTCGCGTATCGCGCGGAGCGTGTTGCCGAAGTTGCTTGAGAGCAGTCTGATTATCGTGTAGAACGTCAGTATGCACCAGAAATAGTTCCAGCCGAGGTTTGCGCAGGCGGGAATCCCTTTGAGACCGAGAGAACCGTTTGTAATTGACGTTGTGTTCGTAAAAATTACGCGGATTATTTCGGCAAAACCGAGCGTGGCAATTCCGAGATAGTCTCCGCCGAGACGGAGCACCGGAAGAGCTATAAGCAGCCCTGCCAATGCTGCCGCAAAACCGCCGAGCAGCACTGCCGCGAAGAACGGCGCGTGCATTACGCTGAACGGCCAGATGCAGGGCTTGAGAATGTACATAGCCTGTTTCTGCGCGGCAGGAAGAATAAGCATTGCGCAGACATAGGCACCTATCGCCATAAAGCCCGCGTGGCCGAGCGAGAACATTCCGGTAAAGCCGTAGATAAGGTTCAGCGAAACGGCAAGAATGGCGTTAACGGCTATGAGGTTTATAACCTGAACGACGTAGCTGTCAAAATATCTGTCCGCAAGAAAAAGGAACACGGCAAGAAACGCGAGACAGCCGAAATTGAGGGATAGTTTTTTCGTTCTGTCCATTAGATTTTATCCTCCAGTTCTTCGCCGAACAGACCTGTGGGTCTTACAAACAGCACAAGGATAAGCAGGACAAACGCGAACGCGTCCCTGTAGCCCGAAAGCTCGGGGAAAAACGCGACAATCATGATTTCAACGAAGCCTAAGATGAGACCTCCCGCCATAGCTCCCTGAACGGAGCCTATGCCGCCGAAAACAGCCGCGATAAACGCCTTGAAGCCCGGCATAACGCCCATAAACGGGTTAATCTGCGGGTATCTCATTCCCCACATAATACCGGCAGCGGCTGCCAGACCCGAGCCTATCGCGAAGGTAAGCGCGATTATACTGTCTACCTTTACGCCCATAAGGCGCGTCGTTTCTATATCTTTGGATATTGCTCTCATTGCGAGTCCGGGCTTTGTTTTGTAAAGCATCCATATAAGCCCCGCTACAAGCAGGAAGGAGCATACCGGCACAAAAATTGCAAGCGGTGTTATCGATATGCTGCCGAGCTTGATCGTGCGGACAAGCAGCTCGTTGCGCACCGCGTCCATTGAGCGCGGCACGCCGGTAAAGAGAACAATACAGACGTTTTCAATGAAGAATGAGACGCCGATTGCGGAAATAAGCGCCGAAATTCTGGGCGCCGAACGCAGCGGCCTGTAAGCTATTCTGTCTATGATAACCCCGAAAAGCGCGGTTCCGGCAATGGTAACCAAAACTGCAAGACCCCACGGGAGATGAAACAGCGTAACGCAGAAAAGCACTACGTAGGTGCTTACCATAAAGATATCCCCGTGGGCAAAGTTAATCAGCCTGAGGATACCGTAGACCATCGTGTAGCCGATGGCTATGAGCCCGTAAAGGCTTCCGAGTGACAGCGCGTTGAAAACGTGCTGTATAAACATGGCAAAGGACATATTGTTTCCCTCGTTCCTTATTGCTGAATAAATCATAAGGGGAGACAGCCGTCTCCCCTTTGTATCTGCCTTAAAAACCTATTTGGGATCGACGACCTTGTAGAACTTGCGTTCGCCGTTGACAATGCGCATTATACCGATTGATTTTTCGGCGTCGTGCGTTGCGTTGATCGTCGTTTTGCCCGTTACGCCCGGAAAATCGACTGTTTTTGCAAGGGCTTCCTGAATTTTTTCAGGTTCCGCGCTGCCTGCGCGTTTGATCGCGTCAATAATGATTGAGTATGCATCGTAGCCGCACGCCGCAAGAGCGTTGGGAAGCTTGTCCTTGTAGAGCTTCTTCCAGCTTTCGGTAAATGCCTTCTGTGTTTCGTTCATTTCAGGCATTTCAGGGGCGTAGGCAAACGTTGTGAAGCTGTAGCCTTCGCATGCTTTTCCGGCTATCTTTACGATTTCGGGGTTGTCCGTCGCGTCGCCGCCGAGAATTTCAAACTTGGCGCCGAGTTCGCGCGCCTGGCGCATAATGATTGCCGCTTCTGCAAAGTTTGCCGGTATGTAAAGAATGTCCGGGTTTTTGCTGATGATTTCGGTAAGCTGTGCCGTGAAGTCCTGGTCGCCGCTTTGATAGTTAAGCTTTGCGACGATTTTCCCGCCGTTCTTCGTGAAGTGATCCTCGAAGAAGGAAGCAAGACCTACGCTGTAGTCTGTCGTAACTTCGATGAGGCACGCAGCCGTTTTGGCTTTGAGCTCGTCAAGCGCGTACTGCGACGCGCCTGCGCCCTGGAACGGGTCAATGAAGGCAACGCGGAACGAATATTTCTTGCCCTGCGTAACCATCGGGTTCGTGCAGGAGGTTCCCACCATTGGGATTCCGTTCTTTTCGGCAACGTCTCCGCCTGCCATTGCGAGCGATGAGCCGTAGGTTCCGACGATTGCGTTGACTTTTTCTTTTGAAATAAGTCTCTTTACGGCATTTGCCGCTTCGACCTTGTCAGATTTGTTGTCAACAACGACAAGCTCGATTTTTTTGCCGAGAACTTCCTTCTGTTCCTCGTAGGCAAGTTTGACGCCGTCAAGCTCAAGCCCGCCGCCGACAGCGTTGCCGCCGGTGATCGGAAGATAGACACCGATTTTAATCGTGTCGGCGTTTGCCGAAGGTCCTGAGGCGGGTTTCATTGCGAACCAACCGGCAAAAATGATGATAACAACTGCCAATGCGATAAGTGCTTTCTTCATTGTACATCCCTCCGTTTAAGTATGTGGAGCTTGGGCGCATTCCGTAAATGATAATGCCAGTTCATTATAGCGTAAAAATAACGGCTTGTGCAATTTTCCGTATAAAATTCAGCAATATTTTAAGAATTTTAAGAATTTGTTATAATTACGGCAGGACAAAGGAGCTTATGCCATGGGAAAAATAGAAACGACAAAGGAAGCCGTCGAATATCTGAGCGAAAAAGACAAAAAACTCGGCGCGTTCATAGCCCGCAGGGGAAAGCTGAACGCTGCCTCCTACGACTCGCTTTTTCACGCGCTCGTGTCCTCAATAATCGTGCAGCAGATCGCGACCCCGGCGGCTGAAGCGATAGAAAAAAGAGTAATTGACGGCTTGGGGGAAATTACGCCGGAACGTTTCAAAGACGTTGCCGTTGAAGAATTGAAAAGTTTCGGGCTTTCGGAAAGAAAAGCAGAATACATTGTCGGCATAACGGAGCTTGCAAACAGCGGTGGTCTGGATTTTGAAGAGCTGAACGGACTGAGCGACAGGGAGATAACGGAACGGCTGCTTAAAATACGCGGCGTCGGACCGTGGACGGTTGAAATGCTTTTAATGTTCTGTTTCTGCCGTCCCGACGTAACAAGCTACGGCGATTTGGCAATAAGACGCGGGGTTATGAAACTGTACGGCCTGAAAGAGCTTTCAAAGAAGCGTTTCAGCCGTTACGCAAAACGCTGGTCGCCCTACTGCACAACCGCTTCGCTTTACCTTTGGGAAGCCGCTGTTGACAATGAACTTTCGGGCGCAAGAAGCGCCGCAAAACGCAAAGGCACGGCTCTTGCAAAAGAAATTAAAGATTAATTGCATGCAATACATCAAGGATTGATTGCACACAATGCGTTGCTGTTTCGGATATGACTTCAGACTGGCGGGAAAGCTTTTTATTGCCGAAGAGAACGGGTTCGTCACTGCCGTTTCCAAAACGGCGGATAATTTCTGCGTACTGCGCGAAACAAAGTTAATTCTCGAAACAAAAAGACAGCTTGAAGAATATTTTGACAAAAAACGAAAAATCTTTGAGCTTCCGCTGAAACCTGACGGAACGGATTTTCAAAAGAAAATTTGGGCAGAGCTTGAAAAAATCCCGTACGGACAGACACTCTCCTACGGAGAGCTTGCAGAACGCGCCGGAAATCCGCGCGGCGCACGCGCGGCTGGAAACGCCTGCACCGCAAACCCAGTCTGCATAATTATTCCGTGCCACAGGGTTGTCGCGGCAAACGGGAAACTCACCGGCTACGCGTACGGGCTTGAAATGAAACAGGCTCTTTTGGAAATGGAAAACAGCGTGGACAATGGGCAACACAAATGTAATTCGTCATTTGCAATTGAAGCGAAGCAAAAAAAGCCGCTGGATCCTGCGCAAGTCCTATGGACTTCGCAGGAAGACGGAAAGAACAATTAAGAATGAACTGCAAAGTGCAAGGTGCAAAATGAAAAGCAAAAAATTCCCGTCTTGCTGTGCGAAGCACGCCTTTGACGGGTTTAATTTTTCATTATTCATTCTGCATTATTCATTGTATTGGTAATTGCTTTTTATTCTTCCTTATGCAATGCGCTTGCAGGCAGCTCCACCACTTCGCCCGATTCTTCACCGAATTCCGCGTCAAAGATTTCTTCCTGTTCCGCCTTTGCCGCTTCAGCCTTTTCTCTCGGCGAGGCTTTCATTTTGAAGGTATGGAAACTTATCCCGCCCTGCCCTGTCAGAAGCTTTGAAACAAACGAGATAACAAAGAGCACTCCGAACAGCAAAAGGAAAAAGAGCAGTCCTGCCCCGATAAGCGGCAGAAGGACGTACGCCAGCAATATTCCTGTAAATATCCAAAGTATTAAACGAATAAGCATCATTTTTTAGCACCGCGTTTCTTCGTCACAGACGTTTTCTTTGCCGCCGGTCTGGTTTTGCTTCTGCCCTTTTCCGACGGTTTCATTTTCGTTTTCTTTCTGTTAAGCTCCGGCTCGTAGAACGGCTTTTTGACTTCTGCGCGGCTCCCTGTCTTTTTCTTGTCAGCTTTCTTTTCCGGCGCTGCTTTGGGACGGGCGGACGGCATACGTTTTCTGCTTTCTTTTCTGCCGTCGTCCGTTTTCGCTTCTGCGCTGTCCCTGTACGTCGGACGTTCTTCTTTCATTTTTCCGCTGCGGTAACGTTCCTTTTCAGGAAGCAGTTTTTTGCGCGGCACCTTTCTGTCTGCCGCCGCCTTTTCACCGCTTCTGCGTTTTGAAGCGGTTTCGGGTTTTTCGTCACGCTGAACGGCTCTTCTGCTGTCCTTTTTCGTAACGCTGTGCGCTTTAGGTTCCAGGGCAAGCGCGGCTCCCTCCGCGTCTTTTCTGCGAAGCTGACCGCACGCGGCGTCAATGTCAGAGCCCTGTTCCTGACGCAGTTCGTTTTCAAAGCCGGCTGTATCGAGCACCTTTTTGAATTTCAGTATGTCTTTTGCCTCAGGCACGTCGTACCTGCCGTCAACTGAGTTAAACGGTATAAGGTTGATAAAGACGTGAATGCCTTTCAGGAAGCGGACAAGCGCCCTTGCATGCTCAACGCTGTCGTTGACCCCGCCGAAAAGTGTGTATTCTATCGAAACGCGGTCGCCGGTTTTTTCCTGATAATTTTTAATCGCTTCCTTAAGCTCCGCAAGCGGGAAACGTTCGTTAACAGGCATAAGTCTGCTTCTCAGCTCGTCGTCAACCGCGTGCAGGGAAACGGCAAGGCGGACGCCGAGTTCTTCCTCCGCAAGCGCCTCAATTCCGGGCACTATTCCGCTGGTGGAAATCGTAATGTGGCGTATTCCGAGGTTGCGCAGCTTTTCGTCGTTAAGCATGCGCACGGACTTGAATACCTCGTCCCTGTTGAGCATAGGCTCGCCCATGCCCATATAGACAATGTTGTTTATCTCGCGTCCGAGCAGCGCTTCCATCGCAAGAAACTGTCCCGCTATTTCGCCGCTTGAAAGGCTGCGGACAAAGCCGGACAGTCCCGTTGCGCAAAACGTACAGCCGAGCGGGCAGCCGACCTGCGTTGAAATGCACGCCGTCAGGCGTGTACCCGATTTCAGAAGAACGCTTTCAACAGTATTGCCGTCGCGCAGCTGCCAGAGAAATTTGCGCGTCCCGTCCTTCGATTTCTGTTCGCGAACAAGCACAGGCGTGGCAAAATCCAATTCCTCCGCAAGCTTCTCGCGAAGCGTCTTTGACAGATTAGTCATTTCTTCAACGTCAAAAACGCGCTTCTGCCAAATCCACTGAAGCAACTGATCTGCCCTGAATTTCGGCTGCTCAAGCCTTTCAAGCAGTTCCAGCCACTGTTCTTTATTCAAATCAAGAGCGTAAAGCTTCATCTCACGTACCTCGCGTCAAAATATTTGCTGAAAATATTATAGCGTAAAACCGCGTATGTCACTACGCCTTTTGGCGGATTATTCCGCGCGGCAAAAATACCGAGGCAATAAAAAATCTCCCTTGCGGGAGACAATTTCAACATTTACAGACCCATACTAACCGCTGCCTGAAGCAGAAGCATCTGTTCGACGTAAAGTATTCCGCAGAGCGGAAGAAACCATTTCAGCCATTTTTCGTACGGCACGCCCGCCATGGCGCAGACTATCACACAGCCGCCTGTCGGCCAGAGAAGCTTAGTCAGCCCGTCCCCGAAAAGAAACGCGCTCCACGCGACCTGACGCGTCAAACCAAGGTTGTCCGCAAGCGGAGCCATTATAGGCATCGTTATCAGCGCTTTGCCCGAGCCGGAGGCTATCGGGAAATTTATAAGCGTGTGCACGAACA
>JAZUJX010000084.1:0-2210 GCA_045642965.1 Synergistaceae bacterium
TTACGCAATTTTATTTCGAGTTAATTATAACACAAAAACAGAAAACATCAAGCGAGCAGAGTTTATCAGTTTCCGCCTTTATCGCCTTTATCAAGTTTATCAAGTTCTTTTCCGCTGAGCCGCCACGTCGTCCATTCGCTCATCGGTTTTGCGCCGTGCGCGCGGTAAAATTCTATGCTCGGCTGATTCCAGTTCAGGCAGCACCATTCAAAACGTTTGCAACCCCGTTCCTTCGCGACTCCTGCAAGGTAACTGAACAGCGCTTCGCCGCAGCCTTTCCCTCTGTGCTCCGGCAGAACATACAAATCTTCAAGCCAAATTCCTGCCCTGCCCACAAAGGTTGAGAAATTCTGAAAGAATACCGCAAAACCCACGTCTTCACCATCAAGCGACACAAAGAGCGCTTCCGCCTCGCGGCATCCGAAAATTGACCGGCTAAGCGTTTCGGCCGTTGCCTCAACCTGATCTTCCATGTGCTCGTACTCGGCAATTTTTTTGATAAAAAACAGTATTTTTTCTACTTCGCTTTCCTGCGCGAAGCGGACGCTAATTTTGCTCATAATATTTCTCCGTACAGTTCAACTTCGTTTTTATCGTCTATCGGCGTAATGCTAACGTGCACCCGTTCCTCGTGCGAGGTCGGCACGTTTTTGCCGACAAAATCGGGGCGTATCGGCAGTTCCCTGTGTCCGCGGTCAACAAGCACTGCAAGACGTATGACTGCCGGCCGTCCGAAATCAAGTAGCGCATCCATTGCCGCCCGGGCTGTTCTGCCCGTGTAAAGGACGTCATCAACAAGTATAACGGTTTTTCCTTTCAGTTCGCACGGAATGCGGCTGTCAACCGTTTCAGGTTTGCTCGGCAGTTCGTTAAGGTCGTCCCTGTGAAGCGTAACGTCTATCTCACCGACAGGCACGTCAGCGTCTGCAAATTTTCTGATATTTTCGGCAAGCAGCTTCGCCAAAGGAATTCCGCGCCGCTTAATGCCCACAAGGCAGATATTCTCCGCCCCGTTTGTTTTCTCTATTATCTCATGCGCCATTCTGGCAAGCGAACGCATCATCTGCGCTTCGTCCATAAGTTTTGCTTTAAGCTCCATACAGCACCCCGCCTTGTCGTTGCAAGTCCGCAGCGGCGGACTACATTAATTTCGCGAAAAGATTTATTGCCCCTACGGAAATTATTCCGGTCACTATCAGCGACAGACTGCTGAACGCTCCTTCGACTTCGCCCATTTCCATAGCTTTGGCGGTGCCTATGACGTGGGAAGCCGTTCCCATGGCGACACCCTTTGCAATCGGATTGTTGATTCCGCAAAGCTTGCAGAATTCTTTGCCGAACATATTTCCGGTTATACCTGTCACGCATATACCCGCGACCGTGAGAGGAACGCAGGCAAACAGCTGGCTGCTTACGGCTATGCCTATGGGCGTCGTGATGGACTTCGGAAGCAGGCTTACGTAATCGTAACGCCCGAGCTTGAAAAGCAAGGCAGCAGCAAAAATAAAAATCCCGTTCGCCAGCACGCCGGAAATGATTGCCGCCAGAACAGGCAGCCAATTCTTTTTCAGCAGTTCAAACTGTTCGTAAAGCGGCAAAGCAAGGCAGACCGTTGCCGGCGTCAGCAGAAAAGAGATAAACGTCGTGTCTTTCGCGTATTCGGCATAATCAATTTTGAGGAAAGATATTGCTCCGATTGAAATAAAAATACCGAAAATCATCGGGTTCAGCAGCGGCGATTTGAAACGGCGCTGAACGGCGCAGCCGAACAGAAACGCAAAAATCGTTACTGCCGACGAAAAAAACATCGAATTAAAGCCGCTCATCGTTTTTGCCTCCGTCTGCTTTATCGGCAAGATACTGCGCTGTTCTGCCTGATATAAACATTACAACAAACGTTGAGAAAAACGCCATTGCGAAATAAATGGCCCAGTGAGGCTGCAAATCGCGCCACACCTCGATAAGCGCGACCGCCGGGGGGATAAACAGCACCGGCATAATTCCTATAAGGAAATTTGCCGTTTCCTTTATCGCAGAAACCTTGACAACCTTAAACTCAAGGCAGAGAAACAAAACCCCGACGCCGTAAATTCCGGCAGGGACAGGAAAAGGAAGCAGGGCATGCAAAAACTCTCCCGTAAAACTGACAGCAAGTATGAGAGCAAACTGTTTCAGAAACTTCATACGTCAATCACCCCGCACAGATTATA
>JAZUJX010000085.1:0-8968 GCA_045642965.1 Synergistaceae bacterium
GGAAACAGGCGGCAAAGAAAGTTCCGGCAAACCCACCGCGTATTTCTGACGTTAATCGGGAAGAAAAGCCGTAAATAAATTCAACGGCAAATCTTATTCCCCTCTGCACTATAATGTTCACTGAATAAGAAATTTGTAACACCCCCTGACGGGGGAACGAAGAACTATGAACGCAAAACGAAGAGCTGCTGAAAAACATAGCAATATCAATACTTTATATCATATTTGCAAAAATGGGACACTAAATAAGGAATTTGTAACAGGATAACGAAAAATGCTGACAGGGACTGTATTCAGAGCTTATTCGGCAATAAAAAACAAAGAAAAATTAAAAAGAAATGCAAAAGAAAAAATAATTTTTGAAAATTTTTGAAAAGTTTTTGGAAAAGTTTTGGAAAAAAATGTAGTGGATACGGCAGAATACGTCAAATGATATTTCTTTTCCGTTCCGTATTGCGAAATCAGCGTTTTTTGATATAATTTTTCAAAGTGTGTCCTGGGGTATAGCCCAGGTAGGTTAAGGCGGCGGACTTTGACTCCGTTTACGATGGTTCGAATCCATCTACCCCAGCCAGTTTTTTTGTATGGGAGATGCTTGTATGCAGCTGAATAATCAGTCAATTTGCGTTTTAATTCTTGCAGCGGGCAAGGGTACCCGTATGCGCAGCAATACTCCCAAGGTTCTCCAGCAGATTATGGAGGAGCCTATTATCAGTTATCCTCTGAACGCAGTTAAGACAGCCGGTTTTGACAATCAGGATATTGCCGTTATGGTCGGTTTCGGCGGTATGCAGGTGGAGAAGTATCTGAATTCAAATTTCAGCGGCGTTAACGTTATATGGCAAAAGGAGCAGCTGGGCACCGGACACGCGGCAAAGCTCGCTCAAGGCTGGTGGGAGAACTATGACAACGTTATGGTTCTTACCGGCGATACGCCTCTTATCACTGCCGACACTCTGCTGAAGTTTGTCAACGAGCACGTTTCGTCGGACGACAAGTGCAGTTTCCTGAGTTTTGAGCTTGACAATCCCAAGGGCTACGGACGCGTCATACGCAGCGGAAGCTCTATCAGCATTGTTGAAGAAAAGGATGCCGACGAAAAGCAGAAGCTGTGCAGAGAAGTCAACAGCGGAATGTACATTTTCAGCACAAAGGCGCTGTCCGCCGTTATTGACAGAATAGGCTGCGAGAACAATCAGAAGGAATATTATCTCCCTGACGCGCTTTCGCTTATAGAAGGCGACGGAGGCAGTCTTAACGCGATAAAAGCCGAAAATCCGCAGGATTTCCTCGGCATTAACGACCCTTTGCAGCTTGCGGAGGCAACCGCAATTATGCGCAGGAGAATAGTGCGCAGCTGGCTGCTTAAGGGCGTGCGCTGCGCGGACCCTGACAGTATTTGGATCGGTCCCAGAGTTGAGCTTGAAGAAGACATCTTTATCGCGCCGTTTGTGCAGCTTTACGGTGCTTCCAGGGTAGAACACGGCAGCAGGATAGGAAGCTTTACAGTATTGAGAAATTCTTCCGTCGGCAGCGATACAAATATCGTCGGCAACGTCAGGATGGACGACAGCAGCGTGGGAAACAAATGCAGCGTTGGTCCTTTCGTGTTTATGAGAAACAATGCGCGGCTTGACGATACGGCGCTTGCAGGACGCTACGTTGAGATTAAGAACAGCCGCGTTTCATCAGGCGCAAAGGTGCCGCATCTTTCCTACATAGGAGACGCTGAAATAGGAGAGAATACAAACATAGGCGCAGGCACGATTACGTGCAATTATGACGGACACGACAAGAGTCCGACAACGATAGGCAGCAACTGCCTGATAGGCAGCGACACGATGATTGTCGCCCCCGTGGTTATAGGGAACAAGGTTTCAACGGCTGCCGGTTCCGTTATTACAGAGGATATTCCTGACGAGGCTCTCGGGGTAGGAAGAGCCCGCCAGAAAAATATTACGGGATGGAGATCCCGTTTGGAAAACGCATGGAAAAACAAGGGAGGAAACAAGTAATGGCTGACCAGACACGGGCAATTAAGGTGTTCTCGGGTTCCGCGCACAAAGCTTTTGCAGACAGCGTTTGCATGAATTTGGGAATACCTGTTTCAGCATCAAAACTTTTCAGATTTTCAGATCAGGAAATTGGCGTTTCCGTTGAGGAGAGCGTAAGAGGTACCGACGTTTATATCGTACAGCCTACCTGCGAGCCTGCCAACGAGCGCCTTATGGAGCTTTTTATCATGATCGATGCGCTCAGAAGAGCGTCAGCCTACAGAATTAACGTCGTAATGCCGTACTTCGGCTATGCGCGTCAGGACAGAAAAACCCGCGCACGCGAACCAATCACGGCGAAGCTTATGGCAAATCTCATTCAGAAGGCCGGAGCGGACAGGGTTATATCGGCAGATCTCCATGCAGGCCAGATTCAGGGCTTCTTTGACATTCCCGTTGACCACCTCACCGGAATTCCTCTCCTTGCTTCATATTTCTGCAACACGCTTAAAAAACAGGTTGAAGAAGGCAATCTCATCGTTGTTTCCCCGGACATCGGAGGAGTTGCAAGAGCCAGAAAATTCGCGACACAGCTCGGTCACAACACCGAACTTGCAATCGTTGACAAACGCCGTTCACACGAAATTGCAAACCTCTGCGAGGTTATGGACATTATCGGAGACGTTAAGGGAAAGACAGCAGTCCTCGTTGATGATATAATAGATACGGCGGGCACAATGTGCAAAGCGGCGGCAGCCATTAAAGAGAGAGGCGCAACTGAAGTCTACGCCTGCGCAACGCACGGCGTTCTCTCAGGACCGGCTATCGACCGTATCCGCGAATCAGTGCTGAAGGAACTTATAATTACGGATACAATTCCGCTTCCTGAGGAGAAGAAGCTTGACAAGATTGAGGTTCTCTCAATCGCCCCTCTGTTTGCGGAAGTAATCAGAAGAGTTCATTCGGAAGAATCCGTAAGTATTCTGTTCCGTTAGAATAAATTAAAAAGCAAATTATTTTAGGAGGAAACAATTATGGCAGCTAAAAGAAAAATGAACCAGAAATTTGACTTTACGAAGAGAACTGCAACCGGCAAAGGCGTCTGCAGAAAAATCCGTTCCAAAAACGCGCTTCCTGTAGTGCTTTACGGACCGGATTTCAAAGAAGGACTCGCCGGAACGGTTGACGCAAAATCAATCTCAGTAATAGCGAACAGCCCGTTCCACGAAACGACGGTCGTCACCCTCGTCATGGAAGACGGAAGCTCACATCAGGCTCTTCTCAGAGACATTCAGCGTCATCCGCTTACACAGCAGCTTCGTCACATCGATTTCTACGAAGTTATAGCCGGACACAAAATCAAGGTTGAAATTCCTGTAAAGGCAATCAACAAAGACGTTTGCAAAGGCATCAAAGAAGGCGGCGTACTTGAAACAGCGGCACGCAGCGTTGAAATCGAAGTCGAACCCGCGAACATTCCCGAAGACATTATCGTTGACCTCGCAGAGCTCGAACTCGGCGCAGAAGTATTCGTCAAGGATCTTCAGGTTCCCGAAGGCATTACCTTCATTACCGATTCCGAACAGCTTATCTTCCATATCATAACGCCGAAATCAATGGTAGCGGCTGAAGAAGAAACGGAAGAACCCAAGGAAGTAGAAGTAGTAGCCAAGGGCAAGAAGGAAGAGGAATAGTCCTTATTTTACAGGACTCTGACTAAATATGAAGCTCATCGTCGGACTGGGCAATCCCGGGGTTGAGTATGCATGGACGCGGCATAATTCCGGCTGGCTGATGCTTGACGGATTTCTGTCGCGCCTTTCGCTTTCAGCGCCTCAGAACAAATTTCGCGGCGATTTCTGGGGACCTGTGCTTCACCTCGGTGAACGGCTGTCTTTTCTGAAACCTCACACCTATATGAATCTCAGCGGTCTTTCCGTGCTTGAGGCGGTAAATTATCAAAACATAGAACCGCAGGACGTTCTGGTGATTTTTGACGACGCGTCTCTGCCGGTCGGGAAGCTGAGAATGAGAGAAAAGGGCAGTGCAGGCGGACAGAACGGAATGAAATCCATAATCGCCGCCTTGAATACGCTTGAAATTCCGCGTCTCCGCGTCGGCATAGGCATGCCTAAAAACGGGGGAGACATGGCGGAATGGGTGCTGGGAACAATTCCGAAAAAACAGCGCGAGATTTACGACAAGCTTAACGATGCCGCGTGGAGCGCTGTCGAGCTTTGGATAAAGGGCGACGTGCAGAACGCAATGAACAGAATTAACGGCATTTCTTTTGAAGAAGAGTTTTTAAACAACTGATTTATTTTTTAAATTTATGGCTTACGGCAGTATTTTGAATTTTTCCACCATATTTTCCGCTGACTCACGGCTGTGGAACGTCAGCGCGGCAGTGCATATTCCCTCGGAAGGAGCTTTGCGCTGCTGGATATGCAGAGACGCTGACGCGCCTCTGCTTGTGCTTTTTCCGGACTCACGGAGAGCAAGGGATTTTGTCTGCGACGCAAAAGAGCTGAAACTGTTCAAAAATCCGGAGCTGCTTCCAGAGTTCGCATTTACTGATGAAGACGCGCAGAACAGCGCTTCAAGCGCCAAAAGAGGCTCCGTTATGTCGCGTTTTAAGAGCGGGGCGGCAGACGTGCTTGTTTCAACGCCGTCAGCCCTTACCGCGCCGTTTCTGCTCGGCGGGGACAATTTCGAGCTTGTCTGCGGCGAAACCGTTGACAGGCAGCAGCTTGTGGCGTGGCTTGAAGGTAAAGGCTACGAACGCTGTGACCTTGTGTGGTCGCCCGGGCAGTTTGCCCTGCGGGGCAGTATTGTTGACGTTTTCAGCCCGTCGGACAGTTATCCGCTGCGCATTGAATTTTTTGATGACGAAATTGAAAGTCTGAGGCGCTTTGTGTCCGACACGCAGAAAAGTCTCGGAACAGTGTCGTCCGCGGCTTTGCAGGGGCTTAACGGCAGCGCTTCCGCGAAATTTTACGAAATGTTCCCCGCGAATATGAAGGTAATATATTTTGACCCCGCTGCGCTTGATTCCGCCGCCGAAAACGACGAGTGGCTCAGAAACAATCTGGCAGCAGACGCAGGCATGGACATTTCGGACTGGCCTCTCTGGCAGGACGTCAGGCATTGTCTGTCAAAATACGGGCAGCTTCGTGCGGTGCGCGATATCGACAAAGCAGACGTGCGCCTTGACACTGCGGCGTTCCCTTATTTCAGGGGAAAGACAGCCGAACTGAACGCGTTCTGCTCAAATCTTGCCAAAGAAGGTTTTAGAATAACCGCCGTTTCAGATACCGAAGCCAATCTAAACTGGGCTGAAAAGTGCGGTTACCAGACGCAGAGAGGTCTGCTGTCGGGCGGTTTCGTAGACCGTAGCAGCAAAACCGCCGTTATCACGGACGTTGAGCTGTCAGGAATGTCAGTCCGCGCCGGAGGCGCAGAAAAAAGAGCGCCTAAGGACTGGGGCGAGACCTTGCGTCAGGGACAATGGGTCACGCACGAGGATTACGGGCTGGCGCACTATGCCGGAAGTCAGCTTGTGGAAACGCCGTCAGGTCTTCAGGAATACATTGCGCTGAATTTCGCAAACGAACAGAGGCTTCTTGTGCCTTTGATGCAGTTTTACAAAATTTCGCCGTACGTTCCGTACCCGGGAGAAGAACCGGCTGCCGATACGCTGCGCGGAACGCGCTGGAGAAAATCCTCTGAGGACGCGCGTGAGGCAGCTGCACAGGCTGCCAAGGATTTGTCTGAAATATACGCGAAGCGCGAACTGAGCAGCGGTTATAAATTTGAGTCTCACAGAGACCTGATGAAGGAGCTGGAGGACGGTTTCAGCTATACGGAAACCGCTGACCAGCTCAAAGCAATAAACGACGTAATCAGCGACATGGAATCGGCAGCGCCTATGGACAGACTGCTTGTCGGCGACGTCGGCTTCGGCAAAACGGAAATAGCCCTGCGTGCAGCGGGGGAGGCGGCTTTCTGCGGAAAACAGACGGCGCTGCTTGTCCCTACGACTCTGCTCGCAAGTCAGCATTACCAGACGTTTGTGTCGCGTTTTGCCTCGCTTCCGGTACGAGTTGAAGTAATTTCAAGATTTGTGCCCGCAAAAAAACAGGAACAGATTCTCAAGGACCTTGCGGACGGCAGGGTTGACATACTTATAGGCACCCACAGGCTGCTGAGCAGCGACGTAACCTTCAAAAATCTGGGACTGCTTATAGTGGACGAAGAACACCGTTTCGGCGTTCTTCACAAGGAAAAGCTGAAGAAGCTTACCCCGGGCGTTGACGTGCTGATGCTTTCCGCAACCCCTATTCCGCGCTCACTGTCGCTTTCTCTGAGCGGCCTGCGCGACATATCGCTGCTTGAAACGCCGCCGCAGAAAAGACTGCCGGTTATCACGGTTGTCCGCCGCTGGTCGGAGGAACTGCTGAAAAGCGCTGTGTACCGCGAAAAAAACAGGGGCGGACAGATATTTTTCATTCACAACAGGATAAAGGATATTCAGGAACGGGCTGTTATGCTTAAACGGCTCTTCCCGAAGCTGAACATCGCCGTAGCTCACAGCAGAACTTCGGAAGCGGAGCTTGAAAGCATTATGGATAAATTTACGCTCGGCGAAATAGATATTCTGCTCTGCACGACAATAGTCGAAAGCGGGCTGGACATTCCGTCGGCGAACACTATGATAGTTGACGATGCCCACGAGCTCGGAATTGCGCAGATGTATCAGCTGCGCGGGCGCGTAGGACGCAGGGAGGAACAGGCTTACGCGTTTCTTTTCTATCCGGAGGACGTTAAGCTTTCCCGTGAGGCAGAAGAAAGGCTTGACGCGATAGCCGAACTCGACGAGCTCGGCGCAGGCTACAGGCTGGCACAGACCGACCTTCAGCTGCGCGGCGGCGGAGACGTGATAGGCACGGCACAGCACGGGCACGGCATGAAAGTTGGTTATCATAAATACTGCGACATGCTTTCGGAAGAAATCGCCAGACTTAAGGGGGAAACAAAGCATTACGCGGACGTTCAGATTGCGTTTCCCCTGACTGTACCGCCCGAATATCTGCCGCAGGAAAATCTGCGGGTGGCTTTTTACAGGCGTATGCTGAAGCTAAATTCGCTTGCGGAAGAACTTGAGCTTCGCGCCGAAACAGAAGACCGCTTCGGCAGAATTCCCGCAGGGGTCGATATGCTTCTTAAGCTTAACGCCGTAAGGGCTGAGCTTGCCGCGTACGGCATAGACAAAATAACAATTAACAGGGACGAATGCTGCCTGTACGGAGACATCTCGGCAATACGCACCGAACTGAAGCTTCCTGCCGGGTGGTTTGTGAAAGCTGACGGTTCTGTCTACGGACACGGAGGCTTCCGCGGAATAAATGAACTGTACTCTGCAATAAATGAAACAAAACGCGCCAAATCTGCTACAATAGCGTAAGGAGGTAGGGACGATGAGCGATAAGGCAAGAAACGCGGAAGAGTTCAACAGACTGCTCGACATTATGAGAAGACTGCGTGCGCCCGGAGGCTGCCCGTGGGACAGAGAGCAGGATTATCTTTCGCTCAGGCGTTACATTATAGAAGAGGCGTACGAGCTTGTTGAAGCAATAGAGAGCGGCGATCTGGACAATATGACCGAAGAATGCGGCGACCTTTTGCTTCAGGTGGTTTTTGTGTCGGCGATAGCCGAAGAGCGCGGGGATTTTGACGTGTGCGACGTTATGAATTACATAAGCAGCAAGCTTGTGCGCAGACATCCGCACGTTTTCGGCGGCGTGTCCGTTGAAAACAGCGATGACGTTCTCAAAAACTGGGAAAAGATAAAGTCAACGGAGCGCAAAGAAAAGAAAAAGGACGATTCCGTCATCGCCGGAGTACCAAGGGCGCTTCCCGCCCTGCTTCGTTCTTTCAGAATACAGGAACGTGCTGCCAAGGTAGGCTTCGACTGGCCGAAAAATCATATAGAGGACGTGCTTGCCAAGGTGGACGAGGAAGTTGCCGAGGTTAAAGAAGCTATAGCCTCAGGAAACAGGGAAGCAATTGCGGACGAAATCGGCGACGTGCTTTTCATCGTCACCAATCTTGCAAGACATCTCAAAACAGACCCCGAAATCGCGCTGGACCAGCCGCCTGACAAATTTGCCGGACGTTTCAGGCTCGTAGAAAAAGCGGTGCAGGAAAGCGGTAAAAATTGGGATGATTTCAGCCTTGAAGAGCTGGATAATTTATGGAAAGCAGCAAAAAAGAAATTACGCGCTGAACAGTAACGGCGCAGGACACTAAAAGGAGAGACAAAAATGACAACCGAAGAAAAAATCCAGAAGGTAATCGACGAAAAAATAACTCCGGCGCTTCAGACACACGGCGGAGACGTAACCTTTGAGAATTTTGACGAAGAAACAGGAATTCTCACGGTGTCGCTTATCGGCGCCTGCGGCACGTGCCCGTACGCACAGGAAACGCTCCGCATGACGGTCGAAGCGGTTATTATGGAAGACGTGCCGGAGGTCAAAGAAGTACGCCGCGCATAACCGCAATGGACAAGGAACTTACGCCCCTGCTTTCGCATAACGAATCGATAGTGCAGCTGCTTGCCTCGCGTGAGGAAATTTTGCGTATGGTGGAGCAGAGCTTTCCTGTCAAAATTTTTGCCCGCGGCGATTCGCTTGAAATACGCGGGGACGACAAGGAACTCACAACGCGCATCGAAGACCTGCTTACGCAGTTCGCGGAGCTTACGCTGAACGGGCAGAAGCTCAGCAGCGCTGAAATACGCTACGGACTGCACCAGATAGGCAAGGGGGAGCGCGTTAATCTGCGCTCGCTTTACGACGACGTTATATGCGTAAGCAACAAGGGCAAGCCCATACGTCCCTACACAAACGGGCAGAAGGAATATATTTCCGCAATAAGGGAAAACGACATTACCTTAAGTCGGATCGTAGCCA
>JAZUJX010000086.1:0-6586 GCA_045642965.1 Synergistaceae bacterium
CAGGGGGAGACCGTGCGCAAGAAGGCGTACGCGCAGTACAAGGAAGGGCGCAAGCCTGCTCCCGACGCGTTTAAGGCGCAGATGCCGCTTATTATCGAACTCAGCAGGGCGGCGGGCGTTCCCGTTTTTATCAGGGACGGAATAGAAGCCGACGACTGTATAGTTTCAACAGCCAGAAGCCTTGCGGCGGGCGGGGACACTGCGCTTATCCTTTCTGCCGACAAGGATCTGCTTCAAATTCTTGACAAGAATATTTTTGTCATACGTCCGACCAAAGGCGTCAGCGAGTTTGATTTTTACGACGAGGCTTTTTTTGAAAAGAAGTACGGCTTTCCAGCGGAGCGCATGAGCGATTATCTCGCGCTGCTCGGCGACGCCGTTGACAATATTCCGGGGGTTGCCGGAATCGGCGAAAAAAGCGCGGCGGAGCTTGTTCAGAAATATTCAAGCATAGAGGATATTTACGAGCATATAGAGGATTTTAAGGGTGCAAAGAGACTGCGGCTTGAGGAAGGAAAACAGTCCGCGTTTGACAGCCGCGCGCTTGTGCTGCCGATAGAGGTGGAAGCGGTTGGCGCTGAGGATACAAAAATCAGAACCACGGATTCCGAGCTTCTGAAACAGCTGTGCGAAAGACTGGGGCTTCGGAAAATATACGCGCAGCTGAAAATTCTGAACGATGATTTTACGCTTCAGGACAATTCTTCCGATATGCCTGCCAAAAACGTTAAAAGCAAAGCGGAAGTTATGAGTTTTTCGTCCGGTCAGGAAAATTACGTTCCTCAGAACGCCGTAAATCTGAAAGAAGTTGAGCTTGGACAATTACTATCCTCAGAAAACGCAAGTATGCTTGTTAAAGGGGCTTCTGACGGCAAAACCGCTGTTTTGTGCGCAAACGAAAGCGGTGAATACTGTTTTGCAGATACCGACTGCCTGAAAAACGACGAAGCATGGAAAAAATGGACGGAGAAGGGCGTTCTTACCGTGCTTGGTCTTCGCTGGCTGCTTGCGGACGAAACGCTTCCCATGCCGCCAGCGGAAAGAATTAACGATGTTGAAGCGGCACATTACATGCTGCATCCCGACAGAGGAGGCAGAGGAATTGAAAAAACTCTCGGTAAACTGCCTGAGGATAAAACGCTGGCTGTTCAACTTTTAAATATTTATAAGACATTCGAAAATCAGCTGACGGAACAGCAAAAAGAGCTGATGAAAAAACTGGACAACACGCTGAGCTGTACGCTGACGAAAATGCAGCACCGCGGGCTTCCTGCGGACGCTGAAATGCTGTCTGATTTAAGCTCTGATTTGAAGACTGCAATAGCTAAAACTGAGACTGAAATATGGGAAAAAGCCGGAGAAGAATTTAACCTTAATTCACCAAAGCAAGTGGGGCACGTTTTGTTTGAGGAATTGGGACTGCCTGCGATAAAGAAAACCAAGACGGGATATTCCACCGGAGCAGAGGTGCTTGAGGAGCTTGCGCAGCTGCCCAGGCCGCTTTGCGACGTTCCGAAGCTGCTGATGAATTTCCGTGAGGAATCGAAAATACTGTCCGGTTTCGTCGAGCCGTTTCTTGCACTGGCACAAGAGGGAGAGGGCAGAATACATTCCACTTTTGACCAGCTTGAGACGGGAACGGGGCGGCTTGCGAGCTATTCGCCCAACGTGCAGAACATTCCGCAGTTCGGGGAATGGGCGGAAAGATTTAAAAAATGTCTGCACCCTGCCGCTGAAAACAGAACGTTTGTCTCTGCGGACTATTCGCAGATAGAACTCCGTATTCTTGCGCACCTTTCGCAGGAAGAAAGGCTGCTTTCCGCTTTCCGTGAGGAAAGGGACGTCCATCTTGAAACCGCGTCATGGGTGTTCGGGCTTCCGCCGGAAGATATTACAAAAGAACAGCGCCGCTTCGCAAAGGTCGTCAATTTCGGACTGCTCTACGGTATGAGCGCCTTCGGGCTTGCTCAGCGGCTCGGTGTTCCGCGTCCGCAGGCGGCAGGCATCGTCAAACGCTACTTCAGCGTTCTGCCCGGCGTTGAAAAATATATAGAACAGAGTATCAAAACGGCGAAGGAAAAGGGTTATACGGAGTCTGTTTTCGGCAGGCGCCGTCCGCTTTCCGAGGTCACGACAATAGAGGGGCGCGGAAACAATCCGATAGACAGAATAGCGGTCAACACGCCTGTGCAGAGCGCCGCTTCCGACATCGCCAAAATGGCGCTTGCGGAATTTGACAAACGTCTTGCGGAAAAATTTCCGAACGCCGCTGTTGTCCTGCAGGTACACGACTCTATCGTCTGCGAATGTGACGAAAACGACGCTGACTCAGTCGAAAAACTGCTTGTTGAAACTATGGAGGGCGTATGCAAGATTTCCGTGCCGCTCAAGGTGGAGACCAAGCGCGGAAAAAGCTTGAACGAAGGGTAAATGCGTTATTCATTGTTCATTGTAATTGTATCTTTAAGGAGGCGTGATTATGAAACCTGTAATTTGGATAATTGACGAAGAGTGGCTTGATTACGACGTGGAGAACAAGACGCTGAACGAGCGGTTCCCCGGCTGTGAAATACATTATTCAGGCTATGATTACAGAAAAGATTTGGAAAAATTCGGCGGCAGCGTTGACGGAATTCTTGCCCAGGTGTACACGAGAATCGGCAGGAAGGAAATGGAGCAGCTGAAAAACTGCAAGGTCATATCTGTTTTCGGAGGCGGTTATGACAGAGTTGACGTTTCCGCCGCAAGAGAAAAGGGAATTAAAGTCGCTTTTGTCCCGGGCTACTGTGTCGAGGACGTTTCGGATTACGCGGTAGCGGCGATTTTCCAGTGCAACAAGCACGTAACCTCCTACAAAAAAGAAATGGCGGAGAAGCTTTGGGGCAGTCCCGCACTGCCGAAGCCCGCAAACAGAATAAAGGGTTCAAACCTTCTCATAATCGGCATAGGCAGAATAGGCAGCGCAACGGCAAAGAAAGCCGTATCGCTCGGTATGAACGTGTACGCCTACGACCCGTACGTTTGTGAAGAAAAAATGGAGTCGATAGGCGTAAAAAAAGCGGAGAAGCTTGACGAAGCTCTCGGAAACGCTGACTACGTCAGCATTCATGCCAAACTTACCGATGAAACTAAGGGTATGCTTAACGCAGAAAAACTTGCCTGTCTCAAAGCCTCGGCTTACGTTATCAACACGGCGCGCGGCTGCATAATCAACGAAAAAGCTCTGATAAATGCCGTTAAAAACGGGAAATTAGCCGGCGCAGTGCTTGACGTTGTTGACGTTGAACCGCCTTCCTTTGACGAAGAAATATTCAGAACGGACGGAATTATAGTTACGCCGCACATTTCCTACTTGTCCGTACAGGCTTATGAGGAACTGAAATTCAGGGCGACAATGAACCTCGTAAACGTTATAAAAGGAAATGCAATAGAAGATATAGCGGAGTAGAAGTAAATGACATTTTTGCCGTTAAAGCGTGTAAAATAATATCAGCAGCAGAAAAAATGAATGAGGACAGGCTTCCATGATGAAGAAAAACGAAGTAACCATACGTTCTGGCGCGGCGGAATATCTCACCTACGTCGCCGCTTTCGGCGGCGTTGAAACAAGCCTTGAAATGCGTTACGAAGACGAAAACATCTGGCTGAGGCAGAAAATGCTTGCCGAGTTGTATGACGTAGAAGTGCCAACCATCTGCTATCATATAAATAAAATTTACGAAGACAAAGAATTACAGGAAAATCGAACTATTAGAAATTTTATGAAAACAAGCGGGGACTGTCTTATAATTGCCTGTGGGCAATGACTATACAACGCTGTAACGCTGCTGACGCCGGCGGTTGCATAACCACAAAAAAAGTTGTTGCTTTTTTTTAAAAAGCACGGTATAATCTCTGACTGTATGTTGGTAACAAAGTTCCGGAGGTGTAACAGAGATGAAGAAGGACATCCATCCCAAATATGAAAAATGCACGGTTACCTGTGCGTGCGGCAATACGTTTGAAACACGTTCAACGATAGGCGATATGAGAGTTTCAATCTGCAGCGCCTGCCATCCGTTCTATACGGGCAAAAAAGGCAGAGTCATTGAAGCAGGACGCCTTGAGAAATTCCGCCAGCGCTATGCAGGTGTCAATTACGGACAGAGAAACACGGAAGAAAGCAAATAGTTTCAAAATCCGCAGGGGAGAGCATAGGCTCTCCCCTGTTTTTTTTGTCTGTTTTTTGCTATACTATATGCGTTAATACGATTGCAAGGGGAGTGTCGCTATGGCAATTTACGTGAAGCTGCTTGCCTCTACGCCCGAAGCCGCCAAAGTGGTGGCGGCGGCGGCCAAGCTCTGCTACAGTCCGTCAACCGCAGCGGAGCTGTTTGAAGATTTGGACTCTGAAAAAATAACAGGCTTTCTTAACGGTCTGCGCAAGTCAGGCCACGCGTCGCCTTTTGAGCACGCAAATTTTACCTTTGCGATAGAAGGGCTGAGCCGTGTGGCTACGCATCAGCTTGTGCGCCACCGGGTTGCGAGTTTTTCGCAGCAGAGTCAGCGCTACGTAGGCATGGAAGGGCAATTCTGCATAGTTCCGGAAAGTATCAAGGCAATTCCCGAAGCAGCCGAGCTGTTTGAAAAACAGATGAAGGCGGCTGCCGAATGTTATGAAAAGCTTGTTACTCTCGGCATTGCCAAGGAAGACGCGCGCTTTATCCTTCCTCACGGCATGGAGACGCGCATAGTTGTTACGATGAACGCGCGCGAGCTTCACCATTTCTTTGCTCTGCGCCTTTGCAAGCGTGCTCAGTGGGAAATCCGCGAGGTGGCGCGCCAGATGTGTGTGCTTGCCAAAGAAGCGGCACCGCAGCTCTTTACCCTTGCGGGTCCGTCCTGCGTTACGCAGGGACGCTGCACGGAGGCACATTCCTGCGGCAATCCGTACCCGAACATGGAGGCTATGCTTAAAAATTGAAATTCGCAAAAATATTTGTAAATTCTCTCAGACTGATAAATCTTGCCGCCGAAACGGAAGAACGCGGAATACCCGTAGGCGGTCAGGCTGTTATAGAGGGAGTGCTTATGAAAGGTCCCGAGCATTGGGGGCTTGCAGTCCGCGAGCCGGAAGGGAAAATTTGGCTTAAATCGTGGCTGTCGTCAAAATGGCTTGAAAAGCCTGTTTGGAAACTGCCCATAATTCGCGGCTGCGCTACAATGGTTGACATGATGCGTGTCGGAATGAACGCTCTTTCAATTTCTGCCGAGGTCAGCCTCGGCGAAGAAGATACCTTCTCGCCGTGGGAACTTGCAGGGTCGATTTTGTTTGCGCTGCTGTTTGTCGTAGGGCTTTTTATTGCGCTTCCGATGTTCCTTTCGGAGTTTGTTTCCGCTCACTGCGGGCTTTCCGACGTTTGGAAAAACTGCATTGAGGGGATAGTCAGGGCGTGTGTCTTTATCGGCTACGTTGCGGTAATATCGCTCTGGAAAGATATGCGCCGCGTGTTTGAATACCACGGTGCGGAACACAAGACTATCAATGCCTACGAGCATTATGCGGAGCTTACGCCTGAAAACGTCGCCAAATATTCGCGCATACACAGACGCTGCGGCACTTCGTTCCTATTGATAGTCGTTTTTGTGAGTATAATAATATTCTCGTTCATAAGAGTAGATACTGCCCTGGCTAGAGTGCTGTCGCGTGTTGTTCTGCTTCCGCTGGTAATCGGAATCTCCTACGAATTTATCCGCGCGGCGGCAAAATCGGACGGCTGGGGAAAGGCGTGCATAGCGCCGGCGCTTACTTTGCAGTACGTTACGACGCGCGTTCCGTCCGAAGACCAGCTTGAGGTTGCCATAGCGGCTCTTGACCTTGCGCTGCATCCGGAAAAGGACAACAGCGCGGAATGGGAAAACAAAAAGAAACTTAACGCTGACAACAGCGGGGCAAATAAAGAAAAAACTGACGAAATGCAGGTGTAGCAAATGGATCTTCGCGCAAAGCTTGAAGAAATAGAACAGAGTTACAAGGAAATTGAGACAAAAATGGCTGATCCTGAGGTCGTGAACAATCAGGAGGAACTTCAGCAGCTTGCAAAAAAACATTCCGAGCTTGAGCCGGTTATGGAAGCCTTCATGCGCTACGAAAAGGCAAAACAGTCGCTCGACGAGGCGCGGGAAATGCTTTCCGGCGATGACGAGGAAATGAAAGAACTTGCGAAAGAGGAATGTGAAACGCTTGAACAGCAGATACCCGAGCTTGAACATGAAATTCAGGTTCTGCTTCTTCCGAAAGACATAAACGACGACAAGAGCGTCATAATAGAAATACGCGGCGGCGCAGGCGGCGACGAGGCTGCTCTTTTTGCAGCCGACCTTTACCGTATGTATGTGCGCTACGCCGAACGCCAGGGCTGGACTGTTGAAATAATTTCTTCAAACGAAACCGGTATAGGCGGATATAAAGAAATTATCTTCCGCGTTGACGGTAAGGGCGCGTTCAGCAGCCTGAAATTTGAAAGCGGTGTTCACCGTGTCCAGCGCGTGCCTGAAACGGAGGCAAGCGGACGTATTCATACGTCAACGTCCACGGTCGCGGTTC
>JAZUJX010000087.1:0-3795 GCA_045642965.1 Synergistaceae bacterium
TAAGCTCTTATACGCGAGACCAATGTTGGCGTTAGAAAGGCAGGGAAAGCAAGAGCCCTGCAGCTTCGGAGGAAAATGAACGGTGCTCCCAGTAAGAAGTAATCCGAAGTGAAGCGAACGCCGAACGAAGAACGAAGAACGCAGAACAAAAATCTTTGTCTTGCTGCATGGAGCGCAGCGGAAGTGCAGCATCCAGCGACGTTACGCAAGTGAAACGAGCGTTAAGGTTTTAATTTGTTTTTCGTTCTCGTTCTAAGTTCGTCGTTTGTTTAAGTACAGCGTTAAGCTGTAAGCATATGACCGTAGGGAATACCAAGCGTTAACGAGAGTATAATGCTATAAGCAAAACCGTTAAAATCTTTTCAAACAAGCGGTTTGCAGCTTAAAGCTTATGTTTGTTGTGTCAAAAGTTCATTAGCTGCACGGGATTTGTTAACCAAAAAATGAAAATTTATGAAATTTTTCTTAAAAATAAAAAAACAGACCTTTCGGTCTGTTGAATTTTCACTGGTGGACTGTGCAGGAATCGAACCTGTAACCCTCTGATTAAGAGTCAGATGCTCTGCCAATTGAGCTAACAGTCCAAAAAAGTGGGGTGAGTGAAGGGATTTGAACCCTCAACAACTGGAACCACAATCCAGGACTCTAACCGAATTGAGCTACACTCACCATTTGGCGCGCCTGAAGGGACTCGAACCCCCGCCCCACTGCTTAGAAGGCAGTTGCTCTATCCAGCTGAGCTACAGGCGCACGGGTCTTGCCTTCTTTCGCAAAACACGGTAGTTATTATATCGAAAACTTTGGGTCTGTCAAGATTTTTTCTGTTTTATATTTTACGGCACTGCACTTTGACGAAAAAAGAGACCCCTTTTCAGGAATCTCTTTGTTAATGTCATGGTGGGCGATACAAGGATTGAACTTGTGACCCCCTCCGTGTCAGGGAGGTGCTCTCCCGCTGAGCTAACCGCCCATGGTCTTAACGAGGAAAAATTTTACTCGCCTTTTAATATCTTGTCAAGGCTTTTTTCAGTTTTCGCGTTTTTATTCCGCGGCGTAGTTCGGCGCTTCTTTTGTTATGACTATGTCGTGCGGATGGCTTTCTTTCATTGACGCCGAGGTTACCTGTACGAACTGCGCGTTTTTGTGGAGCGCGTCCATGTTTTTAGCTCCGACGTAGCCCATTCCCGAGCGTATGCCGCCTACCATCTGGTAAACGACTGCAGAGAGCGAGCCTTTTGACGGAACCATACCTTCAATGCCTTCCGGTACGAGTTTGTCTTCCGCCATTCCTTCCTGGAAATAGCGGTCTTTGCAGCAGCCTTTCATTGCGCCGAGCGAGCCCATGCCGCGATACGTCTTGAAGGAACGGCCTTTGTAGATGACTGTTTCGCCCGGGCTTTCGTTTGTTCCTGCAAACATTGAGCCTATCATGACAACGTCGCCGCCTGCCGCCAGCGCTTTGACGATGTCGCCCGAGTAGCGTATTCCGCCGTCGGCGATGAGTCTTTTGCCGCGTTTGTGGGCAACTTCCGCAACGTTTAGGACAGCCGCCACCTGAGGTACGCCTATGCCGGCAACTATGCGCGTCGTGCATATTGATCCCGGTCCTATTCCGACCTTTACCGTTTCCGCACCGGCGTCAAAGAGGGCTTCCGCCGCTTCTTTTGTCGCTATGTTTCCTGCTATGAGCGGGAAGTCGGGATAGCGTTTGTGGAGCGTTTTTACCATGTCTATAACCATTTTTGAGTGTCCGTGCGCTGTATCAACGATAATGGTATCGACACCGGCTTTTATGAGCGCGTCTGCCCTGTCTGACGCGTCTTTTCCAACGCCTATCGCAGCCCCGATAAGCAGACGTCCCCTGTCGTCTTTTGCCGCGTTCGGAAATTCTTTTGCTTTAAGAATGTCTTTTATCGTTATAAGTCCGGTGAGTTTGCCTTTTTTGTCAACTATCGGAAGTTTTTCAACCTTCTGGCGCATGAGTATGTCTTTGGCTTCTTTAAGCGTTGTGCCTGCCGGCGCCGTGATGAGGTTTCCTTTTGTCATGACTGCCGATATGGGCTGGTCGAGGTTTGTAACGAAGCGGAGGTCGCGGTTTGTGATAATTCCGACAAGCTTAATTTTGTCGTCAACGATCGGAACTCCTGAAATATGGTAATGCGCCATAAGCTCAACAGCCTGACGTACCATGTCATCCGGTTTGAGGTAGAACGGGTCTACTATAACGCCGGATTCAGAGCGTTTGACTTTATCGACTTCAGCTGCCTGGAGCTCTATCGGAAGATTGCGGTGCAGTATTCCGATTCCGCCTTCACGCGCAAGAGCTATCGCAAGCTGCGATTCGGTGACGGTATCCATGGCAGCGCTGCAGATAGGAACGTTGAGCTTTATCTGCGGGGTGAGCCACGTCGTTAAATCTGCGTCGCCGGGAAGCGTTTCGCTGTACGCAGGGACAAGAAGTACGTCGTCAAAGGTAAAGCCGCTGTAGTCCACAAATTTTTTCGATGCTGTTTTTGCCATTTTCAGACCTCCGTTTGTTTGATTTATTTATGATTTTGCTGCATATTTATTCTTGAAAGCGTTGCAACGGCATGGCATTTCATACATTCGCAGCGCCCCACCGAGCCGCATTTTTCGCCTGATTTCACCTTTACGCTGAAATTGGGGGTGCCGTCTTCGGTTATGCTGCGCCCGAGGTTTCGTGTTAATTTACCTATGATACCACCAAGTTTGGGAATTTGCGCATTCAATGTTGCGTCTACCCATTCAATTTTCCAGCCTTTTTCACGGACAAGCCTTACGACCTTTTCAAGCAGTTTCATGCTGTCTGCGTCTTTGTACGCACTGTCGGACGCAGGGAACAGTGTCCCTATGTCGGGAAGTCCGGCAGCGCCGAGAAGCGCGTCCATAACCGTGTGCGCAATCACGTCGGCATCTGAATGTCCGTCAAGGCCGACCGGCGAGTTTTCTATTTCAACTCCGGCAAGTATCAGCCTGCGCCCTTTTACAAGCGGGTGCACGTCAAAGCCGTGTCCCGTGCGCACTTCTTTGCCAGCCGCTACCATGCAGGAGGCATTCATCCAGTCATAAGGAGTTGTGATTTTGAAATTGATTTCTTCACCCTGTATCTGCGAAACGGCATAACCTGCTTCAATCCAGGTCGATGCCTCGTCTGTCGCGATTTTTCCCGTTTCGGCAAGCTCAAGCAGTTTTTCGCGCTCAAACGCCTGAGGCGTCTGCGTTCTGAAATATTTTGTCCTGTCGGCGGGGGTGATTTTTTCCCCGTCAACGAATTTTATCGAATCGACAACCGGCAGCAGCGGAATGGCAGCTCCCGATTTTTCTGTTTCTTCCATAAGCCTGATACAAAGCTCTTTGGTGAGGAACGGACGCGCAGCGTCATGTATCAGAACGTATTTTCCGCTGCAGGCTCTGAGCCCGTTCAGCACCGACTGAGACCTTTCGGCGCCTGCAAGGGCGGTTTTTACTCCGCTTTTTGCGGAAAGCTCAGCGGCAAGTCCGCTCATTTCCGGAGAAAGTACCACGACTATTTCGGATATTTTTCCGCTGTCCAGCAGTTCTTCGGCAACAGCGAAGGACCACTGCCAAACGGGTATTCCGCCAAGCAGCCTGAACTGTTTGGCTTCCCCGCCGAGTCTGCTTCCGTGCCCTCCGGCTGCTATGACAAACGACCAGTCAGCGTTTTTCATCATAAATCCTCTGTCATTTCCCTGCGGGATTCAAGCGCCAAATGCAGCGTAACCCTGTCTGCAAAGCCGATACTGCCTCCTACAG
>JAZUJX010000088.1:0-24190 GCA_045642965.1 Synergistaceae bacterium
CTGGGAAGAACTGGATTTTCTTCTGATATCGGGCGACGCCTACGTTGACCACCCGAGCTTTGGGCACGCCATAATCTCGCGCTGTCTTGAAGCGGCGGGCTTCCGCGTCGGGATAATTGCGCAGCCGCACTGGAGCAGCACAGAGGCTTTTGCCAGATTCGGACGGCCGCGTTTCGGCGTTTTTGTAACTGCCGGAAATCTTGACTCAATGCTGAATCATTACACGGCGTCTCTCAAAAAAAGGCATAACGACAGCTATTCCCCGGGAGGAAAAGCGGGACTCCGTCCAGACAGGGCAACGATAGTCTACTGCAACAGAATAAGAGAAATATGGAAAGATATCCCGCTTGTTATAGGCGGAATTGAGGCAAGCCTGAGACGTTTCGCGCATTATGATTACTGGAGCGATTCCGTGCGCCGTTCGCTGCTTGCGGACAGCCGCGCCGACCTTCTCTCGTTCGGAATGGGTGAATTTTCAACGGTTGCGATTGCACGTGCCCTGTCCGAAGGCAGATCGGTTTCGTCAATCAGAAACGTCCCAGGCACCTGCTGGAAAACGCACGAACCCGCAAATGCCAAAGACGCCGTAACACTTCCGTCGTTTGAAGAAGTCAGCGCAGGCGGCAGAATATTTGCCGAAGCCTTTGCGAAACAGTACGCGGAACAAAATTCCTACTCGGGCAAAAGGCTTATACAAAATCAGGGCGCGTGGCATATTGTGCAGAACAGGCCGTCGCGTCCCCTGACCACAGAGGAAATGGACAAGGTCTATGCGCTGCCGTACACGCGCTGCTGGCACCCGGATTACGACGCCTTGGGAGGTGTCCCCGCTCTTGCCGAAGTTAAATTCAGCATAACAAGCCACCGCGGGTGCTTCGGCGAATGTGCCTTCTGTGCGATAGCGGGACATCAGGGAAGAATAATACAGAGAAGAAGCGACGAGTCAATAATAAAGGAAGCGGAAGCTTTCAAAAAAATGCCGGATTTCAAGGGCTATATACACGACGTAGGAGGCCCGACTGCCAACTTTATGCAGCCTGCCTGCGCAAAACAGGAAAAAAGCGGGGCGTGCAGCGGCAAATCCTGCCTTTTCCCAAAGCCCTGCCCTGCGCTTTGCGCTGATCACAGCACGTACATTTCGCTTTTGAGAAAGCTCCGCGCGCTTGACGGCATAAAAAAAGTTTTTATCCGTTCGGGCGTGCGCTGCGACTATCTGCTTGAGGACAAAGAAAATGATTTTCTGTCCGAGCTGTGCGAACACCACGTCAGCGGACAGCTCAAAATAGCGCCGGAGCACGCAAGCTCTAAGGTGCTTGAGCTTATGAGAAAACCGCCGAAAGAAACAACGCTTGACTTTATGAAAAAATATGCCGAAACGAACAAAAAACTCGGACTGAAACAGTATCTTGTGCCGTATTTCATATCCGCGCACCCGGGCGCAGCGCTTGAAGACGCGGTTATGCTTGCGGAATTTATCCGCGACACGCGTCTAAGACCTGAACAGGTGCAGGATTTCACGCCGACGCCAGGCTCTGCGTCCACCTGCATGTATTTCAGCGGCTTTGATCCGTTCAGCGGAAAAGAAGTTTACGTTGCCAAAAGCACGGAAGAAAGAAAAATGCAGAGGGCGCTTATGCAGTACTGGCTGCCCGAAAACGAAGAGCTTGTCCGTGCGGCTTTAATAAAAGCGGGACGGACGGACCTTATCGGAAACGGCGAAAAATGCCTTGTAAAAGCCGGTACGCAGCGAAAAATCAGTAAAAATACGCAGGGAAATCGCCGGCAAAAGATAGACAAAAACAGGTAAAACGAGTAAAATTCTTTTGTTTGCAAAACCACACAGGAGGTATAATGACATGAAGAAGACCATTATAGCGTTATTGACAGTATTCGCGGCTCTCACAGCTGCACAGGCGGCATTCGCCGACGCCAAGGTAGGGTGCGTTGACGGGGACAGAGTCCTCCGCGAATATCCGAAATTCATTGCAGCGCAGAAACAGCTTGCGCAGACTGCGGAACGCAAAGAGGCTGCCACTCGCGCCGCTTTTGAGAAAGAAAAAGACGAAGCGAAAAAGGCAAAGCTCGTGCAGACCATGCAGAAGGAAATGGCCCAGGAAGAAGAAAAAGTTATGAAGCCTATCCTTAAAACGGTCAACGACGCAGTGCAGAAGGTCGCCAAACAGAAAGGCATAACGGTTGTCGTCAACAAATCGCTTGTCTACTACGGCGGAACAGACCTTACATCAGAAGTCATCTCTGCTGTCAAGAGATAACAAAACGGCGCCGTTCACTGAACGGCGCTTTTAAATAATCAAATGCTTATTTTCTGGATTTTGGCGGGCTATCTTGCCGGAAGCTGTCCGACAGGGTATCTTCTTGCCAAATACATCAAAAACGTTGACATAAGAGAATTCGGCTCGGGCAATATAGGCGCGACAAACGCAGGGCGTCTGCTCGGAAAAAAATACGCCGTTTTTATTGCGCTGTTTGACATGCTCAAAGGCGGGATAATTGTTTTGCTTGCGGCGTTCTGCACACACGACCCGCTCACAGCCGCTTTTTCAGGCGCTGCTTCCGTACTCGGGCACAATTACCCAATATGGCTCGGCTTCAAAGGCGGCAAAGGCGTTGCCACCACCTACGGCGTAATATTCTTCTTTGATTTCTTCAATCCGCTTCCGTCGCTCCTCGGCGGAGCAGTATGGTACGTCGTAATGAAAACCAGCCGCTACGTTTCAGTTGGTTCAATCTGCGGACTTTTCGCCGCCGCGTTCCTTACGCTTGCTTTCAAAATGCCGAAGCCTTATTTCTTTGTATCGCTCTTTCTTGCCGCGCTTTCAACGTACAGGCATAAAGACAACCTGAAACGCATAGCGGCAGGCACCGAAACAAAAGTCGGAGAAAAATAATCAATACTGACCCTATACAACAAACGGCACGGGAAATTTTTCCCGCGCCGTTTGTTTGTTCTTGAAAACATCTGTTGATTTATATTGACCAAATATGATAAACTTATACAAGTTTATGAAACGGAGTGATGACAGTGGCGTTTGAAAGCGACAGCATTACCAAGGCGATAGAAGAATATTTCGGACAGCTTTTGCAGGAGGCTGCCGAGGGCAGTATTCTGCTGAGGCGAAAGGACGTTGCAGCGAAGTTCGGCTGCGTGCCGAGCCAGATAAATTACGTTCTCCGCAGCCGTTTTGCGCCTGAGAACGGTTTTCTTGTCGAGAGCCAGCGGGGCGGACACGGTTATATAAAGATTATGCATCTTACTTTTAACGATGTTGAGGAAAAAATTTCGCATCTTGCCAATCTTGTCGGAATCTCGGTTACAGATCAGGAAGCCCGCAGACTGCTTGTCAATCTGCAGAACCGTGAGCTGATTTCCGCGCGCGAGCGCCTGCTTGTTGAGGTTGCGCTGAGAAATCAGGACGAGAACAGCAGAACGCTTTTTGACGTTTCGCCGTACAAGAGAGACGTTATGCGCGCCGAGCTGCTCAAAAAATTGCTGACAGGGCTTACATTGCAATAGACGGAAGGCTGTGTGATTTTTATGGCGCTTGACTTTACCGAAAAAAGCAAAAAAATATTCAGCACGGCAAACTATATCGCGCGGCAGCACGGCAGCTCTTTCTTAAATACCGAACATCTGCTTGCCGCGCTTTTTGAAGAGGACGGGGCAAGATTCGCAGAGCTTCTCGGCAGCTGTGAAGCCAATCCGGAAGCAGTGTGCAGAAGCGTTGCAGAGCTTCTCGGCAGCGGGGAAAGGACTGAGACGTCAGCCGATTTGCCTGCCTCTCAGGAAACGAAGGCTGTTTTTGAATTTGCAATGAAGGAAGCAAGGGAGCTTAACAGCGGTTATATCGGGACTGAACATATTCTGCTCGGACTTTTGGACGAGGAGGCTGAGGGACGTCCCGGAATACTTGCGGCTCACGGTGTTACCGCTGTTAAAATGAAAGCTGTTTTGGCAGCAGCTTCTTCTTCCGAACCGTCTTCTGACGACAGCAGACCGCAGGAAACCGTGCCTTTCAGTACAGCAAAAGCCGAAACTCCGACACTTGACGAAACCGCAGCTGATTTAACAGCTGAGGCATCTGCCGGAAAGCTTGACCCCGTAATAGGGCGAAGCAGGGAAATTCAGCGGGTAATTCAGATTTTGTCACGAAAAACCAAGAACAATCCTGTCCTTGTCGGAGAGCCCGGAGTAGGCAAAACCGCTGTTGTTGAGGGACTTGCCGCTCTTATGTCGCAGAACCGGGTGCCCGAAATTATGCAGGGCAAAAGGCTCATGCAGCTTAACGTTGCCTCTCTTGTCGCCGGAACCAAATACCGCGGCGAGTTTGAGGAAAAAATCACGAAGCTGATGAATGAAGTGTCCGAAGCCGGAAATATTATTCTTTTTATTGACGAAATTCACACAATAGTCGGCGCCGGAGGCACCGAGGGGGCTGTGGACGCGGCTAATATTCTGAAGCCTGCTCTTGCCCGCGGGGAGATACAGCTCATCGGCGCGACGACCATTTCCGAGTACAGAAAGTATATTGAAAAGGACAGTGCGCTTGAGCGCCGCTTCCAGCCTGTTCACGTTGACGAGCCTTCTGAAAATGACACGTTTGAAATTCTTAAAGGCGTCCGAGAAAGCTATGAAAAGCATCATCGCGTAAAAATCAGCGATGAGGCTCTGAAAGCCGCCGTTTCTCTTTCAAAACGCTATATTACGGACAGATTTCTTCCGGACAAGGCTATTGATTTGGTGGATGAGGCGTCTGCAAGCGTAAAAATCAGGCAGCTTGCGGACGAAAGAAAGACGGAGGCGGTTGTGTCTTTCGCGGATATAGCCGAAGCCGTTTCCGCATGGTCCAAGGTGCCTGTCTCGCAGCTCACTGAAGAAGAAAGCGGCAGACTGCTTCGCATGGAGGAAGAGCTTTCAAAAACCGTTATAGGTCAGGAAGAAGCGCTGCACGCGGTTTCAAGCGCCGTGCGCCGCGCAAGGACAGGGCTGAGGGATTCAAAACGCCCGCTCGGCAGCTTCCTTTTCCTCGGACCCACGGGCGTCGGCAAAACGCAGATAGCGCGTTCGCTTGCCAGTTTCCTTTTCGGCAGCGACGAAGCAATGATACGGCTTGACATGAGCGAATATATGGAACGGCACGAGGCTGCAAAGCTTATAGGTCCTCCGCCCGGCTATGCAGGCTACGAAGAGGGCGGAAAACTGACGGAAGCAATACGCAGGAGACCGTACTCCGTAGTACTGTTCGACGAAGTCGAAAAGGCGCACCCCGACGTTTATAATATGCTTCTCCAGCTGCTTGACGACGGAAGGCTTACCGACGGGCTGGGACACCTTGCCGATTTCAGAAACGCGATAATTATTCTGACGAGCAATCTCGGCGTGCCTGAGGAAGTAAAGCCCGCCGCGCTCGGTTTCGGAGTTTCCGCAAGAGTTCCGGAAAAGAACGACCACGAAAAGCTGAAATCCGCAATGCTTGCGAAAGCTGCTGAATTTTTCCGTCCGGAATTTTTAAACAGGATTGACGAAACGGTTGTGTTCAAGGCTCTTGAAAAAGACAGCCTGTTCGGCATTATGGACGTTCTTTTGAAACGCGTTGCCGAAGCGGCGCGTTCCGGCGGAATAGAAATCTCTGTTGACGAAACGGCAAAGGAATTTATGCTTGAAAAAGCTTATAACCCTAAATACGGAGCGCGTCCGCTGCGCAGGGCTGTACAGACTATGCTTGAGGACAAACTGGCGGAAATGCTTCTTGCAAAGACGCTTGCAAAGGGCGATAAACTGTCGGTGTTTTCTGACGGAGAAAAGCTTGTTTTTCAAAAGACAGAATAGAAAAACTCCCTTCAACAGAGGGGAGTTTAATTTTTCTGGCAGTCCCTATGAGATTCGAACTCATGTCAACGGGCTGAGAACCCGACATCCTGGGCCGCTAGACGAAGGGACCGCTAAATATAAAAATGGCTGGGGTACCAGGATTCGAACCTAGATTACCTGATCCAGAGTCAGGCGTGCTGCCGTTGCACCATACCCCAACAACAGATATGAATTTTAGCACAATTTAATGTATTGTCAATCAGTCCGCGAAAAAAAAATATTTGTCGCAATTATTTTGACAAAAGCATGGAAAAATCTTTGCCGGAGTTGTAAAATAGTAACTTGGAGGGAATTGTATTTATGGCGAATTTTACGAGTAGGCGCAGGGGCGGCGGAGCCGCGAAAACTGCGCAAGGAGAGCTGAAAATAATTCCGCTCGGGGGACTTGGCGAAATAGGGAAAAACCTGACGGTATTCCGCTGGAACAACGACATTATTATCGTTGACTGCGGACTTAAGTTCCCCGACGAAACAATGCTCGGCATTGATTTTGTCATTCCGGATGTTCAGTATCTCATAGAAAACAGAAAAAACATCAAGGGTATTTTCATTACGCACGGGCATGAAGACCATATCGGCGCGCTGCCGCTTGTGCTTCCTCTGCTGAACGTGCCTGTCTACTGCACCCGTCTTACGGCAGGTCTTATTAAAAACAAGCTGGATGAAGTGTGTCCCGATTACCAGCCGAAGTTCCGCGAGATTGCACGCGGAGCAAAGGTGAAAGCGGGAAGTTTTGATATTGAATTTATTTCGGTATGCCACTCGATTCCTGACGCTTTGGCTCTTGCAATAGGCACGCCGTTGGGCACTATCGTCCACACGGGCGACTACAAGCTTGACCCGACGCCGATTGACGGTGTCAGGACAGATTTTGCAAAATTTGCGCGGCTTGGAGAAGAAGGCGTGCTTATGCTTATGTCGGACTCCACAAATGTGGAGCGCGACGGCGTTACCCCGTCCGAAAAGACGGTGGGACAGACCTTTGAACGCCTTTTCAGGCTTCACAAGGACAAACGCATTATAATAGCGGCATTTGCGAGCAATCTTCACAGAATTCAGCAGGTGCTGAATGTTGCGGCGCGTTTTAACAGAAAGGTTATGCTTGTCGGGCGGAGTATGCTTGCCAACGTTGAGCTTGCCGCAGAGCTTGGCTGCATCAAGCTTCCCAACGATGAAATTATCGTGTCTCCCGAAGATGCGGCGCTGCTTTCCGACAACCGTCTTGTAATTCTTACTACCGGCAGTCAGGGAGAGCCTTTTTCTGGACTTGTACTTATGAGCCGCGGAATGCACAAGACTATAAAAATGGGTGAAAAAGACCTTGTAATTATCTCTGCCAATCCGATTCCGGGCAACGAAAAGCTTGTCAGCCAGACGATAGACAGGCTTATGTCGTTTGGCTGCGACGTAATCTACGGCAAAGAGGAGAAAACTCACGTCTCCGGCCACGCTTCAAGAGACGAACTGACAATAATGTTAAGTCTGGTTAACCCGCAGTTCTTTATGCCTGTCCACGGCGAATTCCGCCATCTTACGCGGCACGCGCAGCTGGCAAGAGAACTCGGTGTTCAGCAGAAGAATATTTTTATACTGGAAAACGGCGACGTACTGACGTTCAAGACGGGCAAAAAAGCTCTGATAGACGGAAAAGTTCCTGCCGGTTCCGTGCTTGTAGACGGCAAGGCGCTTGGAGAGTTTGAGGGAAGCCTTCTGCGCGAGAGACGCGAGCTTTCCGAAAACGGCATAGTCGTTGTTTCCGTCGTAATTGACAAAAAAGGAAACGTTAAAGCGCCGGTGCAGATCAAAACAAAGGGAAGCGTAATTACATCGGATGACGAAAGTATGGAAGTTCTTGAACGCGCTGTCCGCAGAACTGTTGAACAGTTTGCGCGGACACCGGGGGCAAAACCGGAGACGCTTCCGACTGAAATCAGAAAGAGAATACGGGAAATGTGCGGACAGTCGCCGCGCAATTACCCGACGATTATTCCTCTTATAACAACACTGAAATAAAACAACAGCCGGGAGGAGCAGAAAAGTTATGTCGTTAAACATGATTTTGCAGGTTTGTGCAGGTATCGGAGTTCTGATTTACGGAATTATCCTGATGGGGGATTCACTGCAGGTTATAGCCGGAGACAGGATGCGTGTTTTGATTGCCAAGCTGACAAGTACTCCTCTTAAAGGCTTTCTTGTCGGAACGGTTGTGACCGGAATTCTGCAAAGCAGCGGAGCGACAAGCGTCATGGTCGTCAGCTTTGTCGATATTGGTTTTATGAATCTTGCTCAGGCAATCAGCGTCAACCTGGGCGCGAATATAGGTACGACGGTTACGGCCCAGCTTATCGCGTTTAATATTCTCAACGTAGCGTATTTCTGCGCGCTGCTGGGCGCTGCAATTTGCATCATTGCGAAAAACAAGCGCATTAAACAGATCGGCGCCTGCATTATAGGATTTGCCCTGCTTTTCATAGGAATTAATATGATGAAAGGTCCTCTCGGAGAGCTCAGCAAATATCCTGCCATTGCTGAAATGTTCAGTTCGCATAAGCTTTTTGCGTTTATGTTCGGGCTTGGAATCACGCTTCTTGTGCAGTCCAGTTCGGCAACGGTCGGTTTGACAATGGCTTTTGCCGCGCAGGGAGTTATAGACCTTCCGACCTCAATAGTTGTATGTCTCGGTGAAAACATCGGGTCAACAACGACCGCGGTTATTGCTTCCCTCAGTTCAAGCCGAGCTGCAAAGCAGGCGGCGGCGTCCCACGTGTTTGTCAAAGTTATCGGAACTCTGGTGATATTCGCGATTCTTCCGCTTTATACCAGGCTCATAGTGCATACGTCAGGCGACATTGCTCGTCAGGTGGCAAACGCCCATACAATTTTTAACGTTATCGTAGCGCTGCTTTTCCTTCCGTTTGTACCGCAGTATGCAAAATTTATAAAGAAAATTCTGCCTGACGACGAAAGCGTAAGAGAGGCAGGTCCGATATATCTTAACAGGGCGCTGATAAGCGTTTCTCCGGCAGCCGCCGTTCAGGCTGTCAGAAGCGAGCTGATAAGGCTTGCCGAATACGCTTCCAAAATGCTTGTAAATGCCGAAACGCTGTTTCTGTCAAAAGACGAGAGACTTGCAGACAAACTGATTGAGAAGATTAACAAGGCTGAAAATAACGTTGACCATACCTCCGATGAAATTATAGTTTACGCTACCGAGGTCGGACAGACTGGACTTGCCGCTGATCTTTCCGCTATGCTCAATTCCTGCACGGGCGGAGTGAGCGATGTGGAACGCATAGGCGACCATGCCACGAACCTCGTTGAACTGTATGAATTCCTGAAAGAACACGATTTGTCATTCTCCGAGCATGCCCGCAAAGAATGCAAAACGATGTTTGAAATGGTAATTTCAGCCGTGAAGTATGCGATTCAGGCGCTGAGAGAAGAAAATATAGAGCTGGCACAGCACGTGGTTGAGCTTGAAGACGAAATAGACGACATGGAGCTTGAACTGCGTGCCAAACATATTGCAAGACTTAATGCCGGAACCTGCAAGCCGGGCTCGGGCGTCGCGTTTATAGATATGCTGAGCAATCTTGAACGTGTAGGCGACCACGCCCATAACCTTGCGCAGGTTGTGCTTGATATACATCATCTGCACAGACACGAATGATAAAGAAGGTACGGAAATGGACTTGAAAATTATCTTGCTTGGTTTTTTACAGGGATTAACGGAATTTCTGCCTGTCAGCAGTTCGGGACATCTTGTTCTGGCACAGATTTTCTGCGGAATTGACAATGCTTCCGCTGCTTACGACATAGTACTGCATATAGCGACAATGCTTGCGACGCTGCTGTTCTTCTGCTTTGATATTTATTATCTTGCATCTGAATGGCTGCGCGGATTTGTTTCTGACACTGCCAAAACAAAAGAAGGCTGGCCCATAGGCTGGGCAGTGATTTTTGCCACGTTTGTAACAGGCATTCTCGGAATTGCGCTTAAACCTGTAGTTGAGAAAGTTATGCAGAATTCGCTTTTCGTAGGCTTGGGACTGCTTTTAACCGGCGTGCTGCTGATTACGTCGCATTTTATAGACGAAGGATCCGGCAGGGCTCGTCCTGCAGACGGTCTTTTTGTTGGTGCTGCACAGGGTATTGCGGTACTGCCCGGAGTTTCACGCTCGGGAATGACTATTCTTGCAGGCTGTGTGCTCGGACTCTCCAAGGAAGATGCGTTCAGACTTTCGTTTCTTGTTTCAATTCCTGCCATTTGCGGGGCTACGCTTCTTGAAACACTGGACTTGGGCGGATTTTCAGCATTTTGTGCTGCGCTTCCTCACGGCTGGCTCCTCGGTGCATTAGCCGCCTTTGTCAGCGGTATGCTTGCTCTGTTCATATTAAAACGTCTTGTAATAAACGCAAAATGGTGGCTTTTCGGAATTTACTGCATAGCCGTCGGATTTACGACAGTTGTTATTTCCTTTATGGGGGTGTAGAGAATGTTTAAAGGTTCTCTCAAATCGTTTTTTATAGTTCTCGTATGTCTTGTACTTGGTACCGGCATTGGTATCTTCTTTCAGCAGTTCGGCGCTACGGCGCAGCTTTTCCAAAATTTTGTGGACGTGAAATTTAATATTTCCGAAATAAAGCTGCTGTTTGTTCAGTTCGGATTTATGTTCGGCATAAAAATCAATCTCGGAACAATTTTCGGAGGAATTGCAGGAATACTGCTCTCACGCTGATGGCTGAAATTCTGCTCGCCTCGGCAAGCCCGAGAAGACGTACGCTGCTTTCAGAGCTTGGCTGGAACTTCAGGGCAATCAGTTCAGAGTTTAACGAAATTCCGCTGGAAGGCGAAAGCCCTGAAATAATGTCCGGACGCTTTGCTTTCGGCAAGGCTGCCGAAGTTTCTGAGCGCTTCCCGAATGCATTGGTTATAGGTGCGGATACCGTTGTCGTTATTGACGGAGCGGTATTGGGCAAGCCGGCAGACGAAAAAGAAGCGTGCCGTATGCTTGCGAAGCTGCAGGGCAGGACCCATACGGTTATGACAGCCGTCTCGCTTGTTTCGGCGGGAAAACAGCTGTCCGGTTTCGTCGAGAAAACGGACGTCGTTTTCCGAAAACTTTTAGAAGAAGAAATCGCAAGTTACGTCGCAACCGGCGAAAGCTTGGACAAAGCCGGAGCGTATGCCATTCAGGGACACGGTATGCTGCTGGTTGAAAGAATAAACGGCTGCTATTTTAACGTCGTCGGACTGCCTGTAGAGCGTCTGAGCATTGAACTTGACAAACTGGGCTTCAGTTTGAATAAACAATGGGGGAATTAAATTGAAAGCTTTTACCCGCAAACATATCTATTTCGTTTTTGTTGTTACCGCTCTTTTGTGCGCGTCGGCAGCTCTTTTGCCAAGAGTCAGATCCGAACGCCGGAACAATAATTTTGCGTTTGCGGCAAATTACAGAGATCTGACCGCTCTTGCGCAGCAGAGCGGAATATCGCAGAAACAGGTATGGGAAAAACTTAACAGCTGTTCCGTGCTTGCGCTTACGGCGCAGGAATTTACCGCCGAAGAAATTACCAAGTATCATCCGATGGGAGCAGATTTTACGGTACTGGACGGTAAAGCTGCGATAGTACTGCCGAAAGATTCCAAATATACCGATCAAGTACAGAGGTATTTTGAAGCAAAAATTCCGGGAACAGTAAAAAGAACAGGCGACAAGGTAACATTTGTTCTTCCTGCAACGGTTGAGTCTGTTTTCTCATATTCATTGCTTCCGGATTATGAATCGCTGGAATTCTGCAAAGCCAATAATATTAATACGCTGCTCAGACTGGGTACCTGCACCGTGTCCGGCGGAGAGCAGACTGCTTTTGCCCTTGACTGTCTGCTTGCCGATTATCCGCAGATAAAAAATATCCTTCCGGCAGGCTTTATTGTTGCCGGAAATCCGAATGTAAAACCAGTTGCAGAAGTGCTGAAAAAACACGGTGTCAGTCTGTCTCAGGTGGAATTTTTCAAGCAGGTCGGAGCATCCGGCGCGTTTGCTGCTGCTTATCCGCTTCTTATACCGCTTCATAGTCTTACGTCGGATGAAGTTATTTCAAAGAATGTTTCCAGAACTGCAATAATTGAGCGTTATGTAAGGGCAATACATGAGCGTTCGGTCAGAATTATTCTTGTAAGACCGTTTGATCTGCTTATGGGAAACAAACTTGACGCTTTTTGCGAGGATCTTGTAAAAACTACGAACAAGCTTGCCCAAAGAGGCTACAAAACAGCCTGGCCGGAGCCTTATCAGCCGTGGTCGCACGGAAGGCTCGCGGCCTTTGCCCTCGCTCTTGTTTTCGTATCTACAGTATGGTTTTACGGGGTACGTCTTGTTTCGTCTGCTGACGAAACCGCAGAAATCAAAGAGATTGTGCTACTTTTTGTCCTGTCGCTTATCTATACGTTCTGTCTGCTGAAAATATCAGTTCTGGCAAAACTGACAGGTGGTTTCTGTACAGGATTTGTCGCTGCCGAGGCAGCCCTGTGTGCGTTGGATGGGAAGAAAAAACTGTTTCCGTCACTTCTGATAATATTTGCCGGAGGCCTGTCCGCAGCTGCCTTTTACGGAACGACAAAAGCTGCGCTCAGACTTCTGCCTTTCTCTGGAGTAAAACTTACGCTTCTGCTTCCGCCTCTGCTTGTTCTTTATCATGACCTGAAGGTCAGAATACATGACGAGACGGCAAAAGAACTTTTTGCAAGACCTGCGCTTTGGGGCGAACTCGCCCTTTCGGCAGTGGTTCTCGCCGCGCTTTTGGTTATGGCGCTGCGGAGCGACAATGTTTCTGACGTCCCCGCCTTTGAGCTTGCTTTCCGTGATTTTCTTGAGAGAACGCTGGTTGTTCGTCCGAGAACAAAAGAAATCCTTATCGGATATCCTGCCCTTATGCTGTATTTTTACGTTAAACAAAAAGATTTGTTCCCTCATTACAGAGAAGCGCTGCGGCTTGCGGCAACGCTTGCTTTCTGCTCTGCGATGAACACCTTCTGCCACTTTCATACGAGACTTCAGCTCAGCGTAATCCGTGTTCTTAACGGCTGGTGGCTGGGGCTTCTGATTGGCTGCGTGCTTGTACTTATTCTGCACTTTGCCCTTAAAATATTCTGCGGCAGCAAAAAACAACAGGCGGTTTGAAAATGAGACTTGAAAAAAATATTGACGTACTTGTACTGGGTTATTATGGTTTTGGGAATTTGGGAGACGAACTGCTTGCAGAAGCAGTAGTCAGCAATCTTGTGTCTGCCGGTGTGCAGAAAGAGAAAATAGTTCTCCTGTCTGCCGATCCTCAGAAAAGCGAAGCTCGTACTGGGGTTAAATGCTATAACCGGTGGAACTTGGGAACCGTATCTGCTCTGCTGAAGCAGTCCAAGAGCTTCCTGCTCGGCGGCGGTGGACTTTTCCAGGATGTTACAAGCGTTAAATCCTGCGGATATTACTGGTGGATTGTTCGTGCGGCGAAGATGTCAGGCACAAAAATATGGGCAGTGAGCCAGTCTGTAGGACCGCTTAAAAGTATGCTCGGCAAGTGGTTTACAAAAAATGCGCTGAAAAACTGTGCGTATCTCGGTGTCAGGGATCAGAAATCTTCCGCGCTGCTTGATTCAATGGGCGTTGAAGGTTATGAAACAGCGCCGGATCTTGTAATGTGTGTTCCGTTTACCGAAAAACATTGCGGCGGAGATACGCTGCTTCTGAATCTGCGTCCCGGCTATGACGAGGCAGCAGAAAACGCTGTGCGAATTGCAAATTTTGCCGCAAAAAGGAACAAACTTAAAATCATCGGTATCGCATTTGCGAGAGAAGATCAGGTATATCTTGAAAATCTGCAGGCTGATGAAAAAATTAAGTTGAAGGATATTGTCCTGTGTGAAACTGCTGAAGCTTTTGAAAAACTGGCAGTGAATGCCTCGCAGGCTGTCGGCATGAGACTTCATTTTGCAGAGCTCTGCGCACTTGCATCGCTGCCTGCCGCAATGGCTGCCTACGATCCTAAAGTTGCTGCTTTCTGCGAAGAATGGAAACTTCCGGTGCTTACTGAAAAACTTTCCGACGAATTTGCGGCTGTTGACAGCCGGAAGCTTCAGGCAGCACGCGAAAAAATCGTTTCTGAATTCTGGAAGGGACTTGCATCTGTGCTTCAATAAGCGGGGTGTCTGAGAATGGATATACAGTTTAACGGTGTCACAAAAAGATATGCTCCGGACAGTTCAACTGCAGCGCTGGAAAACGTGTTTCTGAAGATACGCAAGGGCGAGTTCGTCTATTTGATAGGTGAAACAGGTTCAGGAAAAACAACGCTTTTGCGCTGCATAACGCGCGAGGTCATTCCTACAAACGGACAGCTGACTGTCGGCGGTATGCAGCTCAGAAGAATGAACAGTGTTGCTCTTGCACTGTACCGCAGGGAAATAGGCGTAGTTTTTCAGGATTTTCAGCTGCTTCCGAAACTGACCGTATTTGAAAACGCCGCTTTTGTGCTTGAAACGATGGGCTATTCATCGCAGCACATCAAGCCGAGAGTCGCGGACGTTCTTAAACAGGTAGGACTTTGGTCGCACCGCAACATGTACCCCGACCAGATTTCAGGCGGTGCCCAGCAGCGTCTTGCAATCGCCAGGGCGATAGTCAACGAACCGTCCCTGATTATTGCAGACGAACCTACAGGAAATCTTGATGACCACACTGCAAAACAGATTATGGAACTCATTTTTGATATAAACTCGCGCGGTACGACTGTTCTTATGGCTACGCACAACGCCCGCCTTGTCAACAGCTACAGACACCGTGTAATAGAAATGCAGCAGGGACACGTTGTCAGAGATGAAGATAACGGCTGTTACGAGGCGGTTGTATATTCCGGTTCCTCATCACAGAGAATGGGGGCAGTTGGAAATGAGTAAGACAGGATACGTTTTCAGAGACGGCTGGCGGTTGGTAAGCAGAAATCTTTGGGCAAGTATACTTACTGTATTTACCTCTGTTGCAGTGTTTTTTGTAATCGGGACAGGTCTTCTGCTTGTACTGAATATGCGGCACGTCGTTGCCGCAATGGACGATCAGCTCACAATACAGGTTTATCTCCGTCCGGGAGCAGACGCACAGGCTGTGCTGAAATCGGTTGCAAAAAGCCGCGGTATAAGCGATTCAAAAATTGTAACGAAACAGATGGCTCTTGACAGACTGCGCTCAAGAATGGGCGCGCAGCTGGATACAGTATCGCTGCTTGGCGAAAATCCCCTTCCGGACAGCGTTGAATTTATGATCAACGAAGCCTCGGCAGTGCCGTCAATTGTAAAAAAACTTGAAGCCGTATCCGGAGTGGAAGAGGTAATATACGCCGGAAAAGTTGCGGAAAAACTTACAAGGCTGTCAGATTTTATAAGCATGCTTTCACTTTTCCTTCTCGCAGTTGCAGTCTTTGCAAGCGGCATAGTGCTTTTTAATACGGTTAAACTCTCAGTTTACGCAAAAGAAGAAGAAATTAAAATTATGCTTCTTGTGGGGGCAACGCCGACCTATATAGCGCTTCCGTATGTTATACAGGGAATGATTCTCGGAACTCTCGGCTCGGTTACCTCTTTCGGGCTGCTTGCAGCTGCTTACGCTCTTGCTCTTGGAAAACTCAGGGAAATGATTCCCTTCTTTCAGTTTATCGGACTTCCCGTTCTTGCCAGCCGTCTCGGTTTTCTCCTGTTTGCATGCGGTATGGCTGTCAGTCTGATTGCAAGCTTTCTTGCGGTCAGCAAATTTATACGCAAAGCTTCCAAGCCTTTGTAGCAGATGAAGAACAGGAAAAATACCGGAAAAATTATACGCGTGATTATGCTTGCAGCATTGTTCTGTACAATGTTTACTTGTGCAGTGTCTGCCGAAGAGAATATAGACAAACAGCTTAAAAGTCAGGAACTGAAATATGACGAACTTCGCAGAAAAATAGCCGGAGCAAAAAAGAAAATTTTTGAAAGCAGAAAAAAAGAAAAAAAAGTAACAGCGCAGATAGATGTAATAAACAAGAAAATTGTTGATACCAGACAAAAAGTAGAAAGCGTAACAAAAGACATTAAAAAGGTTGAAGGAAACATAAGCGTTCTTAACTCGCAGATTGAGAACACAAAAAAACGCATCGCAGTGTGTGAAAAATATCTCAGCAAAAGACTTGTCTCAATGTACAAATACGGCAGAACGTCAGAATTCAGCGTACTGCTCTCCTCCGAAGGCGTGCAGGAAGCGATGGACAATATGTATCTGCTGAACAAAATAGCAAAACAGGACCAGGAAGTAATAATGGAACTGACGGAACAGAAACAGCAGCTTGACGAAAAACAGAACGCTCTCGGAAGACAGAAAGGAATTCTTAATACAAAAAACAAAGAACTCAAAATTCAGCATGCCCAGCTGCAAACGGCAGTAGGGGAAAAAGAAACGGTATTAAAACAGATACAGAAAGAAAAAGAAAAATACATAGCTGAACAGAAAGAATTTGAAAAGGCTGCACGCGAGCTGCAGGGAACGATTAACAGACTGCTTGCGGCAAAACGTGCCAAGAATAAAGACGGCAGCAAACCCGCTGTTGTTTACTACAAGGGCGGAAAAATCGCGTGGCCTGTTCATGGGCAGATTACAAGCGGCTACGGGGTCAGGGTGCATCCCGTGTTTAAAACTAAAATCAAACATTCAGGCATAGATATAGCAGCCGCAACAGGCACACCAATAGCTGCTGCCTCTTCCGGTGAAGTACTTTTCGCCGGTTCCATGCGCGGCTACGGAAAGGTTGTAATACTTGACCACGGGGGCGACCTGACGACTGTCTACGGACATATGTCATCTATTTTATGCTCTGAAAATCAGAAAGTCGCAAAAGGTAGTATAATAGGAAAAGTCGGAATGACCGGAATAGCTACCGGGCCTCATCTGCACTTTGAAGTGCGGGTCAACGGCAACACGGTTGACCCGATGGGGTATTTACGCTGATTTGCAAACAAATTTTAAGGGAGTCTTATAAATGAAAAAATTCAGAGATCTGTTTATCGGAATTATACTCGGCGTCTTTATCACCGGAACCGCCGCTTATTTTGTGCCGCAGGCAGGGGCTGACAACGTATGGCCGTTCACTCAGCAGCAGATTGCCATAATGAAACAGGTAAAAGAAACTCTTAAGGCATATCAGGTTGACGGAGAGAAAAAAGGTAAAATTGACGACGAAAAAATGTTCCACGGTGCCATGAAAGGCATCGTGTCATCGCTTGAAGATCCGTACACTCGCTTTGTCACGCCGAAAGACCTTGAAGAAGAACTTATGCAGCTTAAAGGCGAATACGGCGGACTCGGTATGTACATCTCAATGAAAAACGACCGTGTGGTTGTCGTTTCGCCTATGGAAGGTACTCCTGCTGACAGAGCTGGACTCAAACCTATGGACGAAATCGTCAAGGTTGACAACACAAGCATTATAGGAAAAACGACGGAAGACGCCGTAAAGCTCATGCGCGGCGACCCCGGCAAACCTGTAACGGTTTACATCCGCAGAAAGGGCATTGACAAAACGCTTACCTTTAAAATGGTACGCGAAATGATTAAAATCAAGACGGTTCGCTCAGAAATGATCGGAAACGACGTCGCATACATTAAAATCAACCAGTTTATCGAAAAGACGCGCAAAGACGTCGCGAACGCACTTAAGATGGCAAAAAACAAAAAAGCCAAAGGAATCATCATTGATGTGCGCAACAACCCTGGCGGACTGCTTCACGTATGCGTGGACGTTGCCTCGCAGTTTATTGACGGAGGACTGATAGTCTCCACGAAGGGACGCTTCGAACAGGCAAACGACGTTCTTTACGCCGACAAGGGCAGAGCTACAAAGCTTCCTGTCGTACTTCTTATGAACGAAGGCAGCGCAAGTGCTTCGGAAATACTTGCAGGCGCAATTAAAGACCGCAAACGCGGAACGCTTATCGGAACCAAGAGTTTCGGAAAAGGTTCTGTCCAGACACTTTTTGACCTTCCCGACAAATCCGGCGTCTATATTACGATTGCCCGCTATGCCACACCGTCAGGCTTTATGCTAGACAAAAAAGGTCTCCAGCCTGACATAAAAATTGCCGGAAACGTTGAAAAAGACAAGAAAAAAGACAAACAGCTGCAGAAAGCGCTTTCTGTAGTGCGCGACAAAATAGCGGGGAGACCCGTAAAGGTTGACGCTCAGACGCCTGCCAAAAAGGCTTCGGGTAAAACTGCGCCGAAAGCAAAGAAAAAATAAAAAAAAGTTATTGACAGTCTCTGAAATTAATGTATAATCTTCCCTGTTGTCGCTTATGCGGTACGGCAGGGCGAGCGGGCGGATAGCTCAGCGGGAGAGCACCTGCCTTACACGCAGGGGGTCGTAGGTTCGAAACCTATTCCGCCCACCATGACAACTTTTATAAGCGGAGCTGTAGCTCAGTTGGTTAGAGCGTCGGCCTGTCACGCCGAAGGTCGCGAGTTCGAGTCTCGTCAGCTCCGCCATTTTTAAGAAGTCATAAGGCGGGGTAGCTCAGTTGGTAGAGCAACGGACTGAAAATCCGTGTGTCCCCGGATCGATTCCGGGCCCCGCCACCACTAAAAAAACGATTTGCGGAAGTAGCTCAGGGGTAGAGCACAACCTTGCCAAGGTTGGGGTCGCGGGTTCAAATCCCGTCTTCCGCTCCAAAATAACAGGCTGAAGGCCTGTATTTTTTTGTTTTAACGAAGTACAGCAGTGCGGTAATCTCACAAACCCAAAACAACACCGGCGGATAATTCGCCGACCGGCTGAATAATGATACTCAAACGGGCTGAATGGCAGGGTCCGTATTTTTGAAAACTAAAAAAATGTGTGACAAACGTAAAAAATGCTATAATAAGGGTGAGAACCATGTGCAGCAAAAGATCGGGAGGCTTTGTCATGTTCAGAATAGACGAAAAAACAGAAATTCCAACTATTTACCGCAATCAGGAAGAATGGCAGCAAAGATGGACTGTGCCTGAATATCACCCAAATGGAGAAATTACCGACGGCAGGTATGATAAAAACTTAGCCGCTGAATGTTTCAACGGTACTTTTGTGGGGCAGTATTTGGAAAATAATAAGGTCAAAGCGTGGAGGGGAATTCCGTTTGCCAAAATTCCTGCCCGTTTCGAGCGTTCTGTCATGCCCGACAAGTCGGATAAGATATATCAGGCGTTGTATTTTGGAAAATCCTCGCTTCAAAAGGGAGATGAATCCGAGCTTGCCGGATATTACGAGCAGGGAGAATTTGACTGCCTGACACTGACTGTTTATACGGGCAGCAACGACATTAAAAACAAACCTGTATTCGTCTATGTTCACGGCGGAGCTTACGCGTGCGGAGGAACCTGTGACCCGTGCTATGACCTTACCAATTTGGCGTATTATCATCCGGACTGCGTTTTTATTGACGTTACGTACCGTTTGGGCGTTCTCGGTCACATAAATCTAGCCGCAAAGGATAAAAACGGGAAATACCTGCTGTCCGACTACGAAAAAAACGCGGATAAATACAACACCGCGAACAACCTGTCAATCCTTGACCTTATCCAGTCTTTCCGCTGGATAAAGAAAAACGCTGCGGCATTCGGCGGAAATGCTGACAACGTCACTATCGGCGGAGAATCTGCCGGAGGCGGATTTGTGTCAAACATTCTGATGATGGCGTCTGATCCTGACAATAAATTTATTGACAAGGACGAAAATCTGTTCAGCAAAGTGTTCTCCATGAGCGGCGGCATCAATCTGTACAACTCCGTGGACGATGCTGCAAGACTGACAGAGGCTCTGATTGATTTCTTCAAAGAGAAAAAGATAAGCACCATCAAACAGCTTCAGGAATTGACGTTCGAGGAACTGCGGGAATTTTGGAAAACCAATGACCTGAAAGGAGTCTTTAACGTTCCGGACGGCATAGTCCTGCCTAAGGACCCGTATAAAATTTACAATAAGTACGTCGGCAGCGATTATATTGTGCTCCAGGGCTGCACGACCAATGAATACGATTATTTCCGCGCGGTATTTAAAGGCTTGTACACAGTTGCTGATATTACACATGAAGACTGTGCCAAGGCCGTCTGCAGGTATCTGACGGAACGGACGGAGATAATGCCGGATTTGAAGGTAACGGACAAGTTTAATAAACTTTTGGACGAATATTTTGAAGCGCTCAAAAAAGAAGGTATAACTTCCGAAGATGAACAGTTGAACACTTTAATGAACGACCATTATCTGCAAATCGTGAACTACTACATGGCGCAGAAACAGACGGAAAACGGCGGAACGACCTACTGCTACGCCTTTGACGAGCCGTACGATCCGCCCTACGAGGCCTGCAAAGCAGGGCACGGCATAGACTGCTGCTATCTGTTCGGCAATTTTACCGGCGGCAAGGCTCTTGGCACAAAAGAGCAGGTTGATTTTTCAAGGAAATATCAGAAAATGCTTGTGAATTTCATGAAAACCGGCAATCCTTCAACCGACGACGTTGACTGGAAGCCTTTCAGTAAAGAGACGGGATACATTACTTTCCTTAACAAAGAACGGATAGAATGTATTAAAGGCTACAACGCCGACAGAATTCAGACCGCAATAAAAATGTTTGATGAAAGCGAAGCAATGAAATATGCTCTTCCGTGGAGCTTTATGCTTCCAATGGCTTATGATATTGCCCACCCTAAAAAATAATGAAAAATGCAGAATGTATCAGCAGCGGGCTTGTTTCATGTCTTTAGGGCACAAGCAAGGCCTTGATTGGAAATGGAAGTGTAAAGCTGAAAAAGAACGACTGCCGGACAGCGAAAGAGGTACAGTCAGCACAGCCGTTGGCAGGAAGATGTCATTTTTTTGTTTTTTCTCAAAAAAATATTTACAACGGCGGAACAAGTGCTATAATCTCGCTAACTGAATATTGCTAAAGGATAGAGGAGCAGTTGTCAAGAGTAAGGACGATGTTAAAGGTACCGCAAAACCGTTGTCGTTCTGAAAGGGGCCGCTGCCGAAGGCGGAAGGTTGCGAACTCTGCCCGGGCAACCGGATAACATCCGTTTGACTGTCGCTTCTGCGGAGAGCTATGTATTAGTTGAATTTTGCGCCTTGCGCTTAATTTAAGACCAACGGCCGATGCAGAAGCATCAGCCGTTTTTTTCGGAGAACAGCTGCCTGCCGAAATCTGAATTTACTGCAGGGAGGATAATGCAATGGGCAGCATTTTGATTAAGAACGGCTTTGTCGCGGACGCCAAGAATACTGTTTTTTCAAAGCAGAACGTTCTGGTTAAGGACGGAAAAATTGAAGCCTTTCTCAGGGAAGAGCCGGAGGCTGATACGGTTATTGACGCCGAAGGCAAAATAGTTTCCCCCGGATTTATTGATATTCACATGCACGAAGACCCGCTGAGCGCAGACGGCAGCGATATTGATTTCTGCATTTTCGACTGTATGCTGAAAATGGGGGTAACAACGGTTATCGCGGGCAACTGCGGAACAAATTTGTGCGATCCCGTCAGGTATCTTGATACGGTGGACGCTAAGGGCGCTCCAGTCAACGTAGCCATGTACGCCGGACACAGTTATCTCCGGTACGAAGCAGGAACGACCGACAGATACGCCGCTGCCACGCCTTCTCAGCTTGACACGCTGGAACGCAGCACTGCAAAGGCTCTTGACGGAGGCTGTGTGGGAGTTTCCTACGGAATACGCTACGCTCCGGGCTTAACTCAGGAAGAGCTTGAAAGAACGGCGAAGCTTTGCAAAAAGGACGACAAACTTATCGCCGCGCATATTCGCGACGATGCCGCCGGAGTTTTCGCTGCCGCTGAGGAGTTTATCAGCGCAGGATTGAAATTTGATCTCAATACGGAAATTTCGCACGTAGGAAGCATGGCAGGCTTCGGGCAGATGGAAGAATTTTTGCAGATTACCGACCGTTACCGCGCGAACGGACTGAACCTGCACTGCGACTGTTATCCGTATTACGCGTATTCAACGCAGATAGGTTCAGCTACCTACGATGAAGGCTTCCTTGACCGGTATCATACGGGTTACGACGTCGTGGAGCTGTGCGAGGGCGAATACAGGGGCATGCGCTGCACGGAGGAACTGTTCCGCAAGGTTCGCGCGGAATATCCCGATATGATTACGGTATGCCACGTTATGAAGCATGAGGACGTTGATATGGCTATGGCTCATACGGGAGTTATTCTCGGAAGCGACGGGCTTCTGAACAACGGACAGGGACATCCGCGCGCGGCAGGAGCCTTCCCGCATTTTATCAGGGAATTTATCAACACCGGCAAGGTTTCGCTGGCGGACGGCATTGCAAAAATGACCTCAGCAGCTGCCGAGAAGCTGTCGCTCCCGGGCAAGGGCGGACTTGAAAAAGGTTCTGACGCGGACATCGTCATTTTTGATCCCAAGGCGATAAAAGACAATGCGACCTTTGCAGATCCTGTCGCGGAACCGGAAGGGATAGATTACGTAATCGTCGGCGGAAAAATCGCCGTTGAAAAAGGCAAAATCATAAACCACAGGCTTGGAAGAGCCATAAGAAAGTAAAATTTAAGGAGGAGAAGTTCAATGCAGTATGGTTTCTGGTCAATAGTACCGCCAATTCTGACAATCGTTCTCGCGCTTGTCACAAAGAATGTTTTTATTTCGCTCTTTATCGGTATTTTTCTCGGTTCGTTCATCATAGCGGACTGGAATTTCATCGCGGCTCTCAACGCGGCGCTCAACAACTGCGTCAAAACAATGGCGTCAAGCGGCAACACGATAGTTATCGCTTCGATGCTTTTTATCGGCGCACTTATCTATCTTATTGAGCGTTCCGGCGGCGTTGACGGTTTTGTTGACGTTATGGTGAAGAAAAACGGAATTATCAAATCAAAACGCGGCGCAAACATTTTTACGTGGCTGCTCGGCGTTCTTATCTTCACGTCTGGCTCGCTCAGCTGCATGGTTACGGGTTCCGTCGCACGTCCTGTCAATGACGCGCTCAAGGTTCCGCACGAAAAAGCGGCGTTCATTATCCACGCCACGTCAACACCTGTCTGCGTTCTTATCCCGCTCAGCGGCTGGCTCGCGGCAATGATCGGCTATCTTACCTCCGGCGGAGTTGCGGAAGCCGATGCAATCCCGACGCTTATTAAATCAATCTGCCTTAACTTCTACTGCATCTTCGCAGTACTCGGCGTTCTCGTTCTTGCAGTCCTCCAGAAGGATTTCGGACCAATGAAGGCAGCCGAGGAACGTGCAGCCGAAACAGGTATGCTTGACGATCCCGCGCATGCAAAAGAAGGCGGGGAAATCTCAAGAGTAAAAATCAGCGATGCGGAACCGAGAGTAATGAACCTTGTACTTCCGATTCTTACGCTGCTTTTCACGGTTATTATCGCCCTGTTCGTTACCGGAAAGGGCAACCTTATGAAAGGCAGCGGCATGAACGCGCTGCTTTGGGGCTGCTTTGTGTCGCTCGTGGTTATGGGCGCTCTCTGTGTATTCCAGAAAATATTCACGCTCAACGAAGTTATTGACGAAATGTTCAAGGGTATGGGCAGCATGCTTCCGATAGCCTTCGTTCTTCTGCTCGGATTTACGATGGGAAGCACGGTCAAAGCGCTTGACACTGGCAACTACCTCTCGTCAATATTCCTCCAGGCGCTCAATCCTGCGTTCCTTCCGGCGCTTGTATTCATCATCGCCTGCCTTATCTCCTTCGCAACCGGAACCTCAATGGGAACAATGGCTATTATGTTCGTAATCGCCCTTCCGATGGCTATTAACCTCGGTGTGAACATTCCTTTGGTCGCCGGCGCGGCATTCGGCGGAAGCATCTTCGGAGATCACACGTCGCCGATATCCGACACGACGATTATGTCCTGCTCAACGTCAGGCTGCGACATCATTGACCACGTCAAAACGCAGACGCCCTACTGCGCGTTCTTTGCTGGCGCGGCGCTTGTACTTTACGTAATTCTTGGATTTGTAATGTAATATTTGGTGCAAACGGTTTAATCAAAATAAAAAATACGGCGCGGATTCCGCGCCGTATTTTTTAGGTGCAGTTTTGTCCGCCGGTTAAAGGGCGTAGGCATCGTCTGGCGCAAGCGGGAAGTATTCAGTGTCTTCCGCGGCAAAACGTTCGGTTTTTGACAATGAGAGATTTAACAGGCGCCTTGAAAGGCTTTTGTCGCGAATTGCAAGAATTTTGAGCGCAAAGTGC
>JAZUJX010000089.1:0-3288 GCA_045642965.1 Synergistaceae bacterium
TAACGCTTAAAGCTTATGGCTTATAGCTTATAGCTAACCAAGTGCGAAGTGCGCCCTTAAAGGGTTTTAAATTGTTCTTCGTTCGACGTTCTTCGTTCTTAGTTCGAGCGAGTGAAACGAGCAATACAGCGGCGCGCAGCGCCAACGAATGCGAAGTGCTATGTGCTAAGTGTGCCTTAAAGTTTTATTTATGAAGATTAAATTTATATCTTCCTTTTCCGTGCCCAGCTACCGGTTCAATGATTCCGCGTTCTGCCAGTTCGCTTAAAAGCTCCGATGCTCTTGATTGTTTAATTCCGGTTATTTTCATAACGTCGGGGCGTCCGAATACAGTATTGTCCGTAAATGTTTCGTACAGTTTCAGAACGCTGCGTGCCGTTTTCGGAGTGAAAAGATTTTCAATGTACGGTTTCAGAGCTTCAATGTCCGGTTTTTGTATCTCAATGTACGGTTTTTCTGTTTCTGCGAAAGCAGCGCTGATATGCAAGGTTCGGTTATGGAGCGGTTTGTTTTCGTTCAGCAGAAGATTGCGAAGAAATCTTTCCAGATATTCGGTTGTTTCGTGAATGTTGTTTTTAAGGTCATTATAATTTGCCCTGACAAGCGCATTGCGAAAATACCATGCATTCTTGGCAAATATTTCGTTTGCGGCTTCAAAACCAAGCGTGCGCAGATATTTAATGAAGAATACCGCTGTCGTTCTTGTGTTGCCTTCTGCGAATGCGTGAATCTGCCACAGCCCGGATACAAATTCAGCAAGGTGGCTGATTATCTTATCGGCCGGCAGGTTTTTGTATGAAAATTTCTTTTCTTCCGAGATGTCATATTCAAGCGTTGAACGCAATTCCGAAGCACTTCCGTAGAGAACGCTTTTCCCGTTCAGCACCCATTCTCTCTTTGTAACGTTATAGTCGCGGAGGCTCCCGGCATGCGGATAGATGTCTGCAAACAGTTTTCTGTGAATGGCAACGTATTCATTCGGCGTAAAGCTGAATGCGCGTTCTGAAAGAAGCGCCGCTGTCCGTGCCGAAACCTTGTCTGCTTCTTCCGTGCGGTTTTCCGCGTCAGCGGCAGGATTTTCTTTATAGTAGCTGTGCAGCAGCAGCTCAGCTTCGCTGAAGGATATTTCACCTTCAATGTTCCGTACAGCGGTGTGCAGCAGATATTCCGACGGTTTAAGTCCGTCGACAGCCTGAAGACCTACGGCGGTTTGCCATGCACAGCCTTTGTCGCGCTTTGCAGGTTCCGTTTCCCTGATATATTCTTTAAAAGGGTCTTGGCTCACTGTACGTCACCTCACTGCTTATTTTGTCTTTTTAAGCGGCAGTTTGCAGCCGCAGAGCAGCTTCTCCGCTCACATAAAGTATGATAACATGAAAATTATACTACAATTGACAAAAGCTGTAACGCGTAGTAGGATAAATTCGGAAGCAGGAGATTGATACGGATTATCGACGAGCATCTATTCACGCGTTTTTGTTGACCGGCTCCTGTTTTGAGCGAGGCACCGCGGACAATGCGGCAGCTGCCCCGCTGTCTGCGCCGAGAGCGCAAATTTTATGAGTTGTTTATTTAAAACAGTGTTAAAAGCACAAACTTGTGAAACGGTCAATAAGAGTATTAAAAGTGTTTACTGTATAGACTCTGATAATCCCGTAAAATACGGCAGAAGCCTCATCACTAACCCGAAGGGTTGTATTCTGCAGTTATGACACGCAGTTTGTGCCTTGCACAGACTGCGTTTTTTATGATTTACAGAAGGAGAGACCATGGGCAATACTCGTTTGGATCAGAGACGCGCACCGATTTTTACAGCCTTGCAGCAGTTCCGCAATATGCGTGTGGTACCGTTTGACGTACCGGGGCATAAGCACGGGAGAGGCAATCCCGAGCTGACCGCTTTTTTGGGTCAGCAATGTCTTGAGGTTGACGTCAACAGCATGAAACCGCTGGACAATCTCTGCCACCCCGTTTCGGTTATCAGGGAGGCGGAGGAACTGGCGGCTGAAGCGTTCGGCGCTTCCAACGCGTTTCTGATGGTGGGCGGCACCACAAGTTCCGTTCAGGCAATGATACTTACCGTCTGCAAGCGCGGCGATGAAATCATTCTGCCCCGAAACGTCCACCGCAGCGTAATCAATGCCCTTGTTCTCAGCGGAGCCGTGCCTGTGTACGTAAATCCCGACGTAGACCAGCGGCTCGGCATTTCGCTCGGCATGACGCAGGAGTCTTTGAAGAAAGCGATTAAAGAACATCCGAACGCCGTCGCGGTTCTCGTGAACAATCCTACTTATTACGGCATCTGTTCAAATATCCGCGCCGTTGTAAAGACGGCGCACGAAGCGGGTATGCTGTGCCTTGCGGACGAAGCGCACGGCACGCATTTCTATTTCGGAAACGGGCTCCCCGTATCCGCGATGGAGGCAGGCGCCGATATGTCGTCGGTGTCCATGCACAAGAGCGGAGGCAGCCTGACGCAGTCAAGTCTGCTGCTGACAGGTCCCAACGTCAATGAAGGCTACGTGCGGCAGATTATCAACCTGACGCAGACAACGTCGGGAAGTTATCTGCTGATGAGCAGTCTTGACATTTCACGCCGCAATCTCGCTTTGCGCGGCAATGCGGTGTTTCACCAGGTCGCGGACATGGCGGAGTACGCCCGCGAGGAAATAAACGCAATCGGCGGCTATTACGCGTTCGGCAGCGAGCTCAGGAACGGGGATTCCGTTTTTGATTTCGACGCGACAAAGCTTTCCGTGCATACGCTTGATATCGGTCTCGCCGGTATTGAGGTCTATGACCTTCTCCGCGACGAGTACGATATTCAGATTGAATTCGGCGATATAGGCAATATTCTTGCCTATCTTTCAATAGGCGACCGCTCTCAGGAGGTGGAACGCCTCGTCAGCGCACTGGCGGAAATCCGCCGGCGCTTTCAGAAGGACGCGACGGGCATGCTTTCCCAGGAATATATTGACCCGATCGTGCTTATGTCCCCGCAGGAGGCTTTTTATGCCGAAAAGGTCAGTCTCCCGCTGCGTGAAACAGAGGGCAGGATATGCAGCGAATTTGTTATGTGCTATCCCCCGGGAATTCCCGTTCTTGCACCGGGCGAAAGAATTACCGGCGAGATACTGGATTATATCGAATACGCAAAAAGCAAAGGCTGCAGCATGACGGGTCCGGAAGACCCCTCAATTACGCGGCTGAACGTGCTGAAATAGGAGAGAATTGCTATGGAAATGTGGTTCAGTGAATATCATACCAAGGACGTCAAGCATTCGATTC
>JAZUJX010000090.1:0-6528 GCA_045642965.1 Synergistaceae bacterium
CGCTGACGGTAAAGGTCCCAACGATGCAGTCGCAAAGGTCAACGGCAAAAAAGTTGCCCGCGCTGACGTGGAGCGTATTGCTCTGCGCATAGCCGAACAGCAGTCGGCGAGTATGCCCGGCGTGAAAGCTTCTGAAGACGATATCTATCTGTTCAGAAAACAGGCTGTAGAATCAATGGGTCTTGAACGCGAGCTCAAAAAAGAAATCAAAGCACGCGGCGTAAAGGTTGACAGAAAAGAGCTTAAGGAACAGGTTAACGCCATTATTGCCCAGTTCCCCACAAAAGAAGAATTTGAAAGCTATCTCAGCCGCGCCGACAAATCAATGGCTGATTTCAAGGACGAAGTGAGATTCCAGATGGAACAGCAGAAACTGGTTGACAAGATTACGTCGGAAATAAAAGTAACGGACGAAGACTTGAAAAAATTCTACGAGGACGGCAAAGATTCAATTTTCAAACGTCCTGCCGGAAGCAACCTCCTTATAGCGGTTTTTGGCAACAAAGCAGCTGCCGAGCTTGCGAAAAAGGCTCTTGAATCAGGTGCCAAATGGGACGGCATAATGAAAGAGCAGAAGGCGGAAAATTCATCAAAAGAGGAAAAACCGGATTTCATTCCTGAAGCGCAGCTTTCAACGGAACCGTTCACAACAGTCAAGACTCTTGAAGCCGGCAAGGTTTCCAATGTAATTCAGATGCCGGGAGCGGAAAAATACTTCCTCTTCCTCAAGAAGAGCGACGAAGCGGAAAAGATACTTTCATTTGACGAAGCAAAAGACGACGCTGTTAAAATGATACAGAACCAGCGCGGCAGAATGGAAGTCATCAGACTTGTAAGAAAGCTCAGAAAGAACGTTGAAGTTGAAATAATCGAAGACAGTTTCTTCATTCCGCAGAAAACAGAAACCAAACCCGAAGAAAGCGCACCGGCGAAGCAGTAGATTTCCACTGTACAGTTTATTGCTATTGACAAAAGTAAGTTTCTGAAATAAAATGTTTCACCGTTGGTGAGGTGGCCGAGCTAGGCTGAAGGCGCTCGCCTGCTAAGCGGGTAGGGGGACAAAAATCTCCCTCAAGGGTTCAAATCCCTTCCTCACCGCCACTATTTAAATATTGCGCCGGTAGCTCAATTGGATAGAGCGTTAGACTACGGATCTAAAGGTTACGGGTTCAAGTCCTGTTCGGCGCGCCAGAGATTTAAGGGACTCCGTAAGGAGTCCCTTTTGTATGTTGCATAAGTAAGCAAACAATGCAGCAGATTTGTTTTAATTTACATTTGCAAAGCTGCGAATTATTTACTATTATTATATTCATATCTTATGCGGTCATCCGTGCTGTACGTCGGACCGGTATAAGATGCGAACGATATGCGAATCGGAGGAAGATAAAGCAGTGCTGAAATTTCCTTTGCCTGTTTTTACTATATATTTACCCTGCATAGTATGTCTGTTTATGTCGTTCTTTATCGTGTACGTGCATTACGCGAAAGGCAGACTGGGCATTAACGTAGTTGTTCGCCGCAAGCCGCTTAACATACTTTTTCTTGCGGTGCTTATAATTAATTTTATTCTTGTTCTTCTCGTTTTTAAATTCTACAGAACTGAACTGCAAATGCCGGCACCTTTTGTGAACCGCGTTACGGCTGACGTGCTGAGCAGCGGGGAGCAGTTTGATACCGGGAAAAATTATTTTGTTGACTTTCTTTCGGCATGCGCTGCCGCCCTGTCCGCGTTTGCTGCTTTGCTTGTAGGTCTCAGGGCAATGGCAGACAGGAAAAATGCTTTGAGCGTATCAAAAGTGGCGTGTATTTTCCTTGTTATCGCATCGGTAGAAGGTATATATTATTCCAACAGTCTCTACGGAATATTGTTTTTTAATCTTATGTCCCAGACAGCCTCTTACGGACTTTACAGGCATTCTGCAGTTTACGGCAGAAAAGCAGTTCCCGAGTTTGTGCACCATCTTTCCAGAATAGTTTCGCTGCTGCTTTTTCTTGCCGGAATTATAATACTGAGTTCAAAATACGGGCCGTCGCTTACAAGGCTTATATCGTGCAGTTTCACGGTAGGAATGAGAGAAAAAATTGCTTTTGCCCTGATGTTTGCACCGCTGGCGGCTCTTTTCCTTCGGCCTGCAACTCATACCAAGGACCCTGTTTACCGCGCATTTTTCGTTATGCGTAGCCAGGCTGTATTTTATGTAATCATCAGAATTGTTTTCTCAATATTCGGCGCCTCCGCAGGGCTTGAAAAAGTACCGAACATAATGATATTTACGGGCTGCGCTGCAGTACTTTTCTCAGTGCTTATGACAACCTCAACAAAAGAGCCGTGCAAATATTCCGCTTTTATGGATCTGTTCGCCAAGGGCTTCCTGCTTGTTTCTGCGGGAATTGCGTATTACGGCTGTTTCAGCGCGGAAGGTCTTGCACAGTACGGTTTTACAGCCCTTGAAAGTATGATTTCACTTTGGCTGCTCTATCTGCCAATGTTCACAATATTGACTATTTCTTCTGCACTAATTGAAACTCCTGCTGACGACGGAATTGAACTTTATCGTAAAAGCGGACTGCTGAGCATAACGCCTGTTGCCGTTTTTGCACTCTATTTTGTTCTTTTCGGTTTTTGCGGTATGCCTCCGCTTGTAACCTATCCGTTCATTCAGCTTATATTCAGGGCTGCAAACTTTATATGGCCATTCCTTGCAGTATTTCTCGTTTTGGCTGTATTCTCCATGTTTATCATAGGACTTTACATGATTTCTACAGTTGCTTTCGGCAAAGCCTGGACAAAAGAAGACAAAGAAAAAAGTGTTGTTCGGGACAGGGAAATTATCCTTGTAACTTCAATTTTTATGATCTGGGTTGTACTGTTGTCAGTTTCCCCGGGGCTTATGCTGCAGGGCTTCGCGGCTCCGTCGGCTGAATCTTTGATGAACACGGGCTATTCCATTAACGTAATTGAGGAGGCAGAAAAATGATTATCTCTGTTTCCGTAGCACGCTTTTACTGGATGCCTCTTGTATGGATGTTTGTCGTCTTTCTCTCGCTGCTCATTGTTGCTCTTATATGCAATATTTTTGACAGCCGCGCTGAAAATGAAATTGAGATGCGCGACAAGAGCAGTATTGACGAAAACGAGATTATTAATGAAGAACATCTCTCTCTGGCAAGAAATTATCTGACAGTCTGGATGAGCAACCGCTATAAATACGTGATTTTGCCGGTCATACTTTTTGTTGTGTGCCTGGCTGTACTTTTTACGGAGTAAACAGATGAGCGTAATATATTTGATTGTCCGTTATACACTTCTGCTTGCAGCACTGGCGGTATGGATTTGCCTTATTATCCTGACGGAAGGCGTTTATACCTCAGTTATGCGTGCGCTGCTGAAAAAAAGCGGCAGAAACAAATACCATAAGTTTATAGATTTCTTCAGGCAGGATTACGGTTTGTCCGGGCAGGGCTACAGAAAGACAGTGCTTTTTGCCTTGTCAATTTCGTTTGCGCTGCTGTGCTCCGTTTTCGCCTGTATACCATCGGGAGCGGCTGTCCCAGTGATTGAAAACGGCGGTGACCTTTTGCAGATGCTGTTTTCGATTATAATGTCAGTGGGGTTCGTGTTTATTGCTCTTGAAGCACTTAACTTCAGCGACAAGAAATACGTGTTCAAAAAGCTGCTGATTTCTGTCGCAAGACTGTATATCCCCCTGGCGGCATGCATAATCTCCATTGCTTCATATCTGGAGACTATAGGTATTGCGGGCGATACATTCAGCCTGTCTCTGCTGATATCCGCTACGCCTTATAATTCAATGTCCAAGTGCGGTATAGCAGGGCTGCTTCTGTTCGGATTTATTATTTTCAGTCAGATTTATTCTGAAGATAAAGAACCCGGAGAAGACTGCATGCTTATTTCGGTAAACGACATGCCTGAATTTACCGGCAAAACAAGATTTGTTCTCCAGTTGTGGAGCCTGTTTATTCCGTATTTGGTAATTTTGCTGACAGAACAGATATTCTTCCCATGGAAACTGTTTGTGCGTATAGACAAAGGTCCTTTAACCGCATTGCTGATGACGCTTGCGGCATTCGGCGTTTTCTGGGCGGTGCTCGTGCTGCTCAGAATTGTTGTGGTCAGCCTCTGCTGGTCGGTGATGCATTTTATTAAAACGCGCGTTTCAAAAAAAATATATTTCTTTATCCTGCCGATTCTTGTACTTATCGCCATGGGACTTGTATTCTATGACAGTATAATAATCGCGGCAGAAATGATTGCATATTAAATCATTACAAATACAGAGCCGGAGGCAGTCAAAATGGAAGAAAACAAAAAGATGAATTTCGTCGAGGAAATAGTTGCCAAAGATTTAGGGGAAGGCAAAATTTCAAAAGTTATTACGCGCTTTCCGCCTGAGCCTAACGGTTATCTGCATATAGGCCACGCCAAATCAATCTGCCTGAATTTCGGAATAGCAGAAGAATTCGGCGGTCAGTGCAACCTGCGTTTTGATGATACAAACCCTGCAAAAGAAGAAACAGAATACGTTAACGCAATCCAGGAAGATTTGAAGTGGCTTGGCTTTAAATGGGCGAATCTTTGTTATGCTTCAAACTATTTCGATCAGTTCTATGAATGGGCGCTTGACCTTATAAAAGCCGGAAAAGCTTATGTTGACAGTCAGAATGCCGAAGAAATACGTATTAACCGCGGAACGCTGACAGCACCAGGCAAAGAATCGCCCTACAGAAACAGGACAGTTGAAGAAAATCTTGAACTGTTTGACAGAATGACAAAAGGGGAGTTTGAAGAAGGTTCCTGTGTGCTGCGTGCCAAGATTGACATGGCGAGCAACAATATGAATATGCGCGACCCTGTAATATACCGCATACTCAAACGTTCGCATCACAGAACCGGCGGCAAATGGAACGTATATCCCATGTATGACTTTGCTCATGGCTTTGAAGACGCCATTGAAGGCATTACTCATTCAATATGCACGCTTGAATTTCAGGATCACAGGCCGCTTTACGACTGGTTCATCGCAAACGTAAATACGCCGCATACACCGCACCAGTACGAATTTGCAAGGCTTAACCTCACCTATACCGTAATGAGCAAACGCAAGCTGCTTGAGCTTGTAACGCTCGGCATAGTTTCAGGCTGGGATGACCCGCGTATGCCGACAATTTCCGGTTTCAGACGCCGCGGATACACTCCGTCTTCCATACGCCGTTTCTGCAAAGAAGTCGGAGTTGCCAAATCGGACAGCATGGTTGAAATAGAGCTTCTCCAGCACTGTCTCCGCGAAGAACTGAACAAAACGGCACAGAGAAGAATGGCTGTACTTAAACCGCTGAAGGTCGTTCTTGACAACTGGCAGGAAGATTTTGTCGACGAACTGCCTGCGGAAAACAATCCGGAAGACGAAGCGGCAGGAAAACGCACGGTAAAAATCGGCAAAGTTATTTACATTGAGCAGGACGACTTTATGGAAGAACCGCCGAAAAAATATTTCCGTCTTGCTCCCGGTGCCGAAGTGCGTCTTAAATACGCGTACCTCGTCAAATGCACGGACGTGATAAAAGACGCAGACGGAAACGTTGTCGAGCTTCACTGCACGGTTGACATGGAAAGCCGCGGCGGAGAAGCGCCGGACGGACGCCGAGTAAAGGGAACGCTTAACTGGGTATGGGAAGGCGACGCGGTAAAAGCCCGTATCAACCTTTACGACCATCTCTTCACAATAAGAAACCTTGGCGACATGGAAGAAGGAAAGGATTACAAGGACTACCTGAATCCCGAATCCCTTAAAGTTATCGAAAATGCCCTTGTAGAGCCGTCTCTTGCGGCTTCCGCGCCGCTGGACAAATTCCAGTTCCTCCGTCACGGATATTTCTGCACGGACAAGGATTCAACGCCGGAAAAGCCCGTATTCAACCTTGCGGTAACGCTCAAAGATTCATGGGGCAAAGAGGTTAAAAAACAGGGATAGCACGAAGCAATTACCCAAAGAACCAATTACAAAGAAAACCAATTACGATAAAATACAATTACCAAAAAAGGCAACTACAATACCTCTTAAATCTGTTACACGTGTTTCGTACGGATACTAACAAAAAACGGCGTGGTTTTAGTCCGCGCCGTTTTTAAATTTTCAATTTGCCCAAAATTGCTTTTGGGTACGGTAAACAATGCCCCTTCGGGCGTGTGTGTTAAAAACAAACGACGAACTAAGAACGACAAACGAAAAACAAATTAAAACCTTAACGCTCGTTTCACTTGCGTAACGTCGCTGGATGCTGCACTTCCGCTGCGCTCCATGCAGCAAGACAAAGATTTTTTGTTCTGCGTCTCGTGCCCTGTAGGGTATCTTCGTTCTTCGTTCGGCGTTCGCTTCACTTCGGATTACTTCTTACTGGGAGCACCGTTCATTTTCCTCCGAAGCTGCAGGGCTCTTGCTTTCCCTGCCTTTCTAACGCCAACATTGGTCTCGCGTATAAGAGCTTAAGCCCGAACTCCGCCGGAGA
>JAZUJX010000091.1:0-19697 GCA_045642965.1 Synergistaceae bacterium
TTTTGTTCTTATTATTCGCTGAAATATTTTTGGTCTATTTCAGTTTGAAATCCCAATATTTGCTGTAATCCTCATGTATGGAAATGCGGAGCATCTGCCTGCTCATGTCATAGACAGAGGTGTACACGGTCTCCCAGAAACCGTCAGGATTGTCGCGCGTGCAGCGCGAAAACGCCTCGACAATTTCGTCAACGTATGCCTGTAATTTGTCCTTCGGCGTATCTATATTGTAATCATTCGCCGTCGCTGTATCGTAAAAGTAATGCTCTGAATACCAGAAAGGCTTGGTACTCTTTTTGTATGCCTGCGTGTAATGCACGCTCTGCATAAGCCCGCGCATGCCTTCTACGGAAGTTGCTTTGTCATAGCCCTTCTTAATAACGTCCATGCGTTCAATGCCGCAGGCGTGAGGCGTGTAACCGTCAACCGAAAGATAATAATTCGTCATTGCTTTCGGATTTTTGACAACACGCATTTGGTTGTCAACTATCTCAACAACGTAGCTCTCTTTCGGGTCTGCGATCATCCAGTGAAGTGTTGAAACGTCGGGTTTATTGACAAGATTTCTGCCTTTCAGCAGCTCAACCCCCTCCGCCGCGCTTCCCGCGTTGTCAAGAATATAGCGGACAACCGTAAGATACGGCAGGTCTTTTGCCCCTGGATTTGTGCTGTCATGTTCAACCTCTTTCGGAACGTAGTTTGAGTTGCACGTTACACCCTTTTCGTTCACGCCGTCAAAAACCACAAACGGAAGCAGTTTTTTCATATCTTCGGAAAGTTCCCCGCTGTCTGCTTCCGCGAGGGGGACGTTTTGCATCATTGCGACACACAGACTTGCGTAACGTTTGTCATTCCCGTCAACCCACACGACAAAATTAGGATACTGTCCCATGAAAAGGTCCAGATTGCGCCCGTAAAATTTTCCGTTCACAACAGCGCTGCAGGCAAAGGCTTTTCCGTTGTCCGCAACAGTTGTCATTTTGAAAAACTTTTTCAGCAGGTCAATATCGGAATAGACGCTCTCATCAAGGTCGTTATAGCGTGTCTTGTAAAGATATTCGGACACTTTTTCAAGTTTCATCGCTTCCGCAGGTTTTTTGGAATAATTTGTTCCGTTTTCTCCGCTGCAACCCCCGACGAATATCCATGCCGAAAAAAGCGCAATAACTGTCAAAAGCCCTAAAAACTTTTTCTTCATAATGTCGTCTCCTTGTAAAAAATCAAGCTGTGACTTCGCGGTTATTACAGCATAAGCGGGACAGTTTATACCGTCCCGCAGAATACCGCAATTATCTTCTTATTTTTCTTTTCTGAAATCAGGGAACAGTCCGTTCGTGTAGAGCTGTCTGTTTGTTTTTGAAAGCGCCGAGGCAACGCGGAATGCCGCAAGATCGTCGTAAGTGTTGCCGACAATCTGAACGCCGACAGGGACGTTTCTTGCAGACAGGCATATTGGAACGTTGACGACAGGATAGCGGCTGAGCAGGTTCCAAAGCGGAGTGAGAAGAAGATCTATACTTGTGTGCTGTGTACCGTTGATATCCGCAAGTTTGTCCGGAGACGCTTCAAATTCCGCAGGGACTCTCGGCGTCGCAAGGCTGGGCATAATCAGTGCTATACAGCCTTTGGCAAATACCTTCTCCTGAATTTCCTTGTGCATGGCGTTAAGCATATTCCCTGCTTCAATAAGTCTTTGGGGACCGAATTCGACTGCTTCTTTAAAGAACACTTCGCAATAGCTGCACAGAAGATCTTTGCGCATGCCGGCTATGGCAAGCAGCTCGTACATTTCTGTTGACATTAGACCCAAACTGTAGGTTTTCATAAATTTCTCCGCACTCCAGTCAAGGTCAATGACAACAATTTCCGCACCGGCTTTTTTAAGCAGCTCCGCTGTTTTGTCCATTGAAGCATCGATTTCTTTGTCGCAGCCTCCGGGCACCCAGTGTTTGAAACGGCAGAGCGCAACTTTCTGTCCTTTGATTGGTGCGTATTCGGCAGGATATTCAAGCTTCGGACGCAGTGAGGAATGAACCTTGGGGCTTGGTCCGCAGATGATGTTCTGCATTAATCTCATATCGCCGAAGGTTCTCGCAAGGGGACCAAGTGTTTCGTAGGAAATTTCCGATGTCGGCACCCTGCCGAACGGAGGTTTGAAACCGTACACGCCGCACATAGCCGAAGGTATGCGTATGGAGCCTCCCATGTCCGAGCCTGTTGCAAGCGTACAGAAGCCGGCAGCCAAAGCCGCACCTGAACCGCCTGATGAGCCGCCTGAACCGTAGTACAAATTCCACGGATTGCGCGTAACTCCGTAGAGTCTGTTCCACGTCATTGAGCTGACGTAAAATTCAGGGACGTTTGTCGAAAATACGGGAATTGCACCGGCTTCTTTCAGTTTGTCAATTATTGCGCCGTCTTCTTTGCACGGAGGCAGGTCTTTCAGTATCAGCGAGCCCATGTCAACGTACCAGCCTTTGACTTCGTTTTCGTTTTTTATGCCGACGGTAATTCCTTCAAGAGGACGCGCCGTGCCGTTTTTGTAGCGCTGCTCCGCCTCTTTTGCCGCTTTTCTCGCCTCGTCAAAACGGTCAAAGCAGATTGCGTTGACTTTGCCGTTAAAGTTCAGATAATCTTTCAGCTCTTCGCGCGAAGTGTTGACAGGACCGTTAAATTCTTTCACTCTTGCGATCTGCGCTTCAAGCACGTCCGCAGGGGTAATCACTCCGGCTTTGAACAGTTTTACCTGCTCTGTTGCTGGCATATACGCAAGCTCAGTCTGCGTGTATTTTTTCGCCGCGCACAACGCCGGAGAAACCCAAAGCGCCGCGAGTGCAGACAGCGTCAAAACAGCCGCAAAGATCTTTTTCAGCCGCAAACATTTGTTTTTCATATCAAAGTCCTCCGTTTCAAAGTCCTCCGTTATTAATATTTAATTAAGCCGTGCCCTATTATAGCACAAATCGCTGCGCGGCTTTAGTCTTTTTGTAAGTTTTTCAGGGCTGTATGGTATAATTAGCGCAGTTTCGAATTTGAAATGTAAAGGAGACGTTTTCATGAAGAAGAAACTCGTTTGGGCAGCGTTGGCAATCGTCTGTATTGCCGCTGCTCTGTTCGCTTTCCGCGGCGACGGATACAAAGAGGCGAAGTTTTTGGAATACGCACCGAACAATGAAATTACGGGAAGCTATGACAAGGCTCTCGCCGCAAAGTGCGACAACGGCATTTTTGTCGGCAGAAAGAATGGCAGCGTTATAGAATTCCGCGGCATTCCGTACGCACAGCAGCCTGTCGGCGAACTGCGCTGGAAAGCTCCGCAGGAGCCGCTTCCGTCAGACAAGGTTTTCGAAGCTTATCATGACGGAAAGACCTGTATGCAAACGCCGGACCCGTACGAAAAGGCATCGCTTTACGAGCAGGGAGAGGACTGCCTGACGCTGAACGTGTTTGTAAATTCAAAGGACAAAACCGCGAAGAAGCCTGTCATGGTTTTCATTCACGGAGGCGGTTACGTACAGGGCGGGCACAGCGATCCTCTGTATGACGGCTATAATTTCGTGCGCGAAAATCCGGACGTCATTCTCGTAGTTACGACCTACCGTCTTGGGCTGATGGGAATAGTTGATTTCTCGCAGGTTCCTGGCGGCGAAAATTATATGGACGCCTGCAACCTGCCGCTGCTTGACCAGACAGCGACGCTCAAATGGGTTAAGAAAAACATTGCGGCGTTCGGCGGAGACCCTGACTGTGTGACAATTTTCGGCGAATCCGCAGGCGGCGGAAGCGTTTCAAATCTTGTTGTCAGCCCGCTTTCAAAGGGTCTTTTCAAACGCGCAATACCGATGAGCGGAGCCTGCACCTACGGACAGACAAGAGCGGACAGTCAGGCGCTGACCAAAGCTCTTATGGAACGTTTCAACGCGAAAAATATGGACGACCTGATGAAGGTCAGTTACGAAGACCTGCGCAAATTCTGGATTGACGAAGGCGGCATGGCTAAATACAATTTCCCGATTATTGACGAAAAAATGCTGCCTGCCGACACGCTTGACGCATGGAAAGGCGAGGCGATAAAGGATATTGAGATCATGCAGGGCGTTACCAAGGACGAGTGGCGCTATTTTATAGAGGTGTTTGCGGACGATCTTGATTTCTTCAACCTTGTCAGCGAGGTATCGTACAAAATGCTTGCAGAAAACGCATCGCCTGAATATCTTGAAGCGTCCGCCAAGCTTATGGACTATCTGACGAAAACCTACGGCAAGGAATCTGCTCTCACGGAATTCGGCAACGGACAGATTTTCCGCGCCGGACAGATGTATCAGGCAATATCCCATGCAAAGCAGGGCGGAAAGGAATTTTTCTACCGCGTGGACAAGGAAATTGAGGGTCCAAGACAGGAGACGCTTAAGGCATGCCACGGAGCTGAGCTTCCGTTCATTTTCGGCAACTTTGACGATGAACAGGCAAAGAACACGAAGGAAAACCGCGTCTATTCAAAACAACTGCAGAGGATGTGGGTCAACTTTGCAAAGACAGGCAATCCGTCGCTTTCGGCAAAGGACAATCCTGACGGAAAAGCCGTTGAGTGGCAGCCTTTCACCAATGACACCAGAAAGGTTATGATTCTGGCACAGGGCAATCTGCACGAGGAAGAAAATCCGGAGGCGGAACGCACGGAGCTTGAGCAGAAGATGATTGCTTCAAACCCGAACTACAAGCACCTCCGCGGACTTGCACCAACGCTTGCCAGGATCGCGCAGATACCGGGCAAAGCGGACAGCTTTAAGAAAGTAACTGAGAAACTCACAGAACACGCGCAGAAAGTTAAAAACGGCAAATAGCCGGCTGCGAAAAGCTGACACAGAAACGGGGAGAGCGAAACGCTCTCCCCGTGTTTATTCAGTCTGTCTGTTTGCTTACTGTTTTCCAAGCTTTCTGTACACGGTAAAGTACATACAGAGAAAGCAGGACAGACCTCCGATTAAGTTTGACACCGGCTCTGCCCAGAAAACACCCATTATTCCAAGCGACGGTATTCTCGGCAGAAGAAGCGTGAGAGGCACAACTACGATGATTTTCCGAAGTATGGAGAAGAACACAGCCTGTTTTGCTTTTCCGAGCGAGGTAAACGCAGACTGCCCCGCAAACTGCAGAGTCATGAAGATAAAGCCGAGAAAATAAATTCTCATCGGTAAAATGCCCGCTGAAAGCATTTGCCTGTCGCTGCTGAAAATGCTGATATAAAATCCGGACAAAAGCAGCGTGCTTATCCAGAAAATCCCTGTGTAACAGAGTGCCAGAAGCGTTTCAAAACGAATACCGTTTTTTACCCTGTCAAACTTCGAGGCACCGTAATTGAAGCTCAGGATAGGCTGCGCGCCGTAGGTTATGCCGTGAATAGGCAGTATTATCAGTTCACGCACAGAGTTGATAACTGTCATTATCCCTATGTAGAGATCTCCGCCGAACACGGAAAGCGTAGCGTTGCACACAGCCTGAACAGAGCAGTTTGTAGCACCGACTATAAAGCCGGGCAGTCCGAGCGCAAGTATATTTTTCACCTCTGTGCGCTCTATGTACGTATTGCGCGCCGAAATACGCAGTTCTATCTCTTTTTTGTGCAGAAAAGCGAGCACCCACACTGCAGCACAGAACTGACTAATGACCGTGGCAATAGCCGCGCCTTTTACGCCGAGACGGAACACAAAAATAAACAGCGGGTCAAGCGCAAGATTGATAACTGCGCCCAAAATTGTCGTGAACATTCCGACTTTCGGAAAGCCCTGAAGATTTATAAAGAAATTCATTCCGGTGCTTACTGCAAAAAATATTGTTCCGAGCATGTAAATATCAAGATATTCCGCCGCGTGGCGGTAGGTCACTTCACTTGCCCCAAGCAGATAAAGCAGCGGCGTTTTGACCGCAAACACAAGTGCTGTGAGTACAAGACTGACAATAATTTCAAGCGAAAACGCAGTTGAAAGAATATCCTGCGCCTTTTGCCTGTTTCCGCTGCCTCTTGCCATTGAGCAGAGCGGCGAAGCACCCATCGAAATCCAGTTGACAAAGGCTGAAACGAGAGTAATTACCGGAAAACATAATCCAAGCCCTGAAAGGGCGTTTCCTGCGTCAAGCGCGCCCATGTGACCGATGTAAACTCTGTCAACGATGTTGTAGAGCAGCTGAACAAGCTGTGCCAGAGTAAGCGGAACTGCCTGCGACAAAATAAGGCGGCTGATACTGCCGTTTCCGAAATCGCCCTTGTTCAGCTGTCCTGACGCCATAAAATCACTTCCCCGCCGCGCTTCTGTAAAAAGAGCATTCACGTCCGTGAATGCTCAAAACAAAAGCTGTCAGATTACTGTTCTATTCCCACTCTATTGTTCCGCTGGGTTTCGGCGTGAGGTCGAACAGCACACGGTTGACGCCTTTCACTTCGGAGGTAATTCTTTTCGTAATGTGCTGAAGCAGTTCGAAAGGAACGTTTTCAACCGTGGCGGTAACGGCGTCTGTAGTGTTGACGGCACGGATTACAACCGGCCAGTCGTAGGTGCGGAGACCGTCTGTAATGCCTGTTGATTTAAAGTCGGGAACTATTGTGAAGTACTGCCACACCTTGCCTGCGAGGCCGTTTTTGGCAAATTCTTCGCGCAGGATTGCGTCTGATTCGCGGACGGCTTCAAGCCTGTCGCGCGTGATTGCGCCTACGCAGCGGACACCGAGTCCGGGACCCGGGAACGGCTGGCGGTAGACCATATTGTCAGGCAGACCGAGCTGTTTGCCGACAACGCGGACTTCGTCTTTATAAAGGAATTTAACGGGCTCTACAAGCTCAAATTCAAAATCGTCAGGCAGGCCGCCGACGTTGTGGTGCGATTTTACGGGACCGCTTTCAAGTATGTCGGGATAAATTGTTCCCTGCGCAAGGAACGAAATGCCTTCAAGCTTGCGCGCTTCTTCTTCAAATACACGGATAAATTCCGCGCCGATGATTTTACGTTTCTTTTCGGGCTCCGCAACGCCTTCGAGTTTGTCAAGGAACCTGTCTGTTGCGTCAACGTAAATAAGGTTCGCATCCATCTGATTTCTGAAGACGTCAACGACCTGTTCCGGCTCACCCTTGCGGAGAAGTCCGTGATTGACGTGAACACAGACAAGCTGTTTGCCTACTGCTTTAATCAGAAGCGCGGCGACTACCGATGAATCGACTCCGCCCGAGAGCGCAAGCAGAACCTTTTTGTCTCCTATCTGTCTGCGCGCCGCTTGAACCTGTTCTTCTATAAACGCCTGCGCAAGCTCCGGCGTTGTTATGCGCTGCATTGTTTCCGGTCTTCTGTTCTCCATGACACAACCTCCTTAAAGTTCTCTCAAAACACTGTTGCATTATACAACTGTTGAGCTGAAATGAAAATAAAAAACGGGCTCTTGCGAGCCCGTTTTTTACCGTTTTTGTTATTTTTATTGCAGCTTAGTACATGCCGCCGGGCATTCCGCCCATTCCCGGTGCGCCCTGAGGCATTTCCGGTTCCGCTTTCGGTTTGTCGGCAACAAGAGCGTCTGTCGTCAGAATCATTGCCGCTATTGAGCTTGCGTTCTGGAGAGCTGAGCGCGTAACCTTTACAGGGTCAATGATACCGGCTTTGATCATGTCGACGTATTCGCCTGAAGTTGCGTCAAGTCCCTGACCTGCTTTGAGCGTTGCGACTTTTTCGCAGATGACGTCTCCCTTCATGCCTGCGTTTTCGGCAATGATCTGAAGAGGTACTGAAAGCGCGCGGAGAATAATCGTTGCGCCCGTTTTGATGTCGCCTTTGAGCGTGTCGATGTATTTTTCAAGTCCGCTGATGCAGCTTACAAGCGCTACGCCGCCGCCAGGTACGATGCCTTCTTCAACTGCCGCGCGGGTTGAGTTGAGAGCGTCTTCGATGCGGAGTTTGAGTTCCTTCTGCTCCGTTTCAGTAGCTGCTCCAACCTGGATGACTGCTACGCCGCCGCTGAGTTTTGCAAGGCGTTCCTGAAGCTTTTCCTTGTCGTAATCAGACGTCGTGTCAGCAATCTGTTTGCGGATCTGTGCTGCGCGGTTTTCGATTTCTTTTTTGTCGCCTTTTCCGTTGACGATTGTCGTGTTTTCTTTGGTAATCGTAACTTTTTTGGCTTTACCGAGCACTTCGACCCCGGCTGTGTCAAGTTTGAGACCGACTTCTTCGCTGACGACGGTGCCGCCCGTAACCGCGGCTATATCCTTGAGCATTTCTTTTCTTCTGTCGCCGAAGCCCGGGGCTTTGACGGCAACAACCTGAAGTATGCCGCGGAGTTTGTTGACAACAAGCGTTGCGAGGGCTTCGCCTTCAACGTCTTCCGCGATTATGAGAAGCGGCTTGCCGAGCTGGACTATCTTTTCAAGAAGTCCGAGCATATCCTTGACGTTGCTGATTTTGCTGTCTGCAATAAGGATATTGGCGTCTTCAAGAACTGCTTCCATGCGGTCTGCATTCGTAATCATGTACGGGCTGAGATAACCGCGGTCAAACTGGAGACCTTCAACCGTTTCAAGCGTTGTGCCGAGGCTCTTGCTGTCTTCAACGGTGATAACGCCTTCCTGTCCGACTTTGCCCATCGCGTCCGCGATGAGTCCGCCGATCATCTGGTCGTTGGCTGAGATGGCTGCGACCTGTGCAATTCCGTCATGACCTTTAACTTTCGCTGCTTTCTTTTTAAGCGCTTCGACAACGTTTGCCGTTGCAAGCTCCATACCCTTGCGGATAAGCATACCGTTGGCGCCGGCTGCAACGTTTTTAATGCCGTCATGAATCATAGCCTGTGCAAGAACGGTTGCGGTCGTTGTTCCGTCACCGGCGACGTCGTTTGTCTTTGACGCAACTTCTTTGAGAAGCTGTGCGCCCATATTTTCAAACGGATCTTCCAGTTCAAATTCCTTGGCAATCGTAACGCCGTCATTTGTGATAAGCGGTGAGCCGAATTTTTTCTCGAGAACTACGTTGCGGCCTTTCGGTCCGAGGGTAATTCCGACTGTGTCTGCTACTTTATTGATGCCGCGCTCCATTGCTCTGCGGGCATCTTCTTTGAAAAGAAGAATTTTTGCCATGATAAAAACCTCCCGTTATTTCGTGACTATTGCCAGAATATCTCTTTCGCTGAGAATGAGGTATTCTTCGCCGTCAAGCTTGATTTCGGTGCCTGAATATTTGCTGTAGACAACTCTGTCTTTTACCTTGACTTCCATTTTCTGACGTTTGCCGTCATCTGTAATTCTGCCGTCGCCGACTGCCACAACTTCGCCCTCAAACGGTTTTTCTTTCGCTGAATCGGGAAGAACGATACCGCCTCTGGACATTTCTTCATGTTCCAGTGTTTTGATTACTACTCTGTCGCCAAGTGGTTTGAGTTTCATAAAAACCCCTCCTGTATAATATAGTTTTGCAACTGACTGCCTTCTGTTAGCACTCTTAAACAACGAGTGCTAAAACTTAACAAACGTAGTGTAGTGCTTATTTCATAAAATGTCAATACAAAAATACCGGTAAAATTACCGATATTTTCGCATATTTTCTGTTTTGCGGCTGGCCGTCTGAAACTATTTGACTGAAATCAGTTCGTACTTTCTCGTTCCGAGTCCTATTTTTTCGCCGTGTACAAGCTGCGTTTCCCAGTCGGATTCAGGCATCGTGTTCCTGAAATGGTCGTGGTGGTCATGAAAATTCCTTGCAGCCATATTGTCTCCGAGCACCGAATTTTTGAGAGGCTCTGCTTTAAGGCAGGCGTCAGCACACGCCTGGTCAAGCGCCACAGGGTCAGATGACGCGAAAATTCCGATATTCGGAAGAATAGGCGCGTCGTTTTCAGGGTGACAGTCACAGTACGGCGACACGTCAACGACAAAAGATATATGGAAACTGTCCCTTCCGGAAACAACCGCCTTGGCGTACTCCGCCATTTTAGCGTTCAAAAGCGGCACCGCATTGTATTCGGAAAATTCTATCGCGTCAAAATTGCAGGCTCCAAGGCAGCGTCCGCAGCCCACACAGCTGTTTTTGTCAACACGCATCTTTTTCGTTGTTCCGTCAAACACAAGCCCGTTGTTGGCACATTCTCTCTGGCAGCGTTTGCATCCGCGGCACCTTTCAGCATCTATTTCAGGCTTGCCGTTGGAATGCTGTTCCGTTTTTCCCGCTCTTGAGCCGCAGCCCATTCCGATATTTTTTATTGCGCCGCCGAAGCCCGTCATTTCGTGCCCCTTGAAATGCGTCAGGCTTACAAAAATATCCGCGTCCATAACGGCGTGGCCGATTAACGCCTTTTTGACGTACTCCCCGCCCTCAACGGGAACGGCAATATCGTCTGTTCCTTTCAGTCCGTCCGCGATAATCACGGGACAGCCTGCCGAAAGCGGTGTAAAACCGTTCTCCCATGCACAGGCAAGATGTTCCAGCGCGTTCTTTCTTGACCCGGGGTACATCGTATTGCAGTCTGTCAGGAAAGGCTTTCCGCCAAGCTCCTTAACAAGATCCGCGACAGCCTTTGCGTAATTCGGGCGCAGGTAGCTGACGTTGCCCAACTCGCCGAAATGCATCTTAATCGCGACAAATTTCTCGTCCATGTCAATTTTTGCAAGCCCTGCCGTTTTCAGAAATCTTTTAAACTTATCAGGCAGACTTTCGCCGAAATATCCGGTTCTGAAGCTTGTAAAATAAACCTTCGCCTTTTCCACAATTACAGCTCCCTTCTGTCGTACAAAATTCTCAAACAGCGTTAGTATAGCATTAAAAACCGGTTTTTGCAGAAGAATCGCAAAAAGCAGGCGGCTTTTGCCGCCTGTTAAACTTTCGTGCTCAAATCTTATTTATACCGGTTGTATTCAAAACCCAAAGCAGGCTTTTCAACGTCAGTCCCAAAGGCTCCAGTTTGGATTGGGCGAAAGGGACAAATCGGACGTTATTCCGCGCCGGAAGTTGTCATAACCGGCAGCGGCTATCATTGTCGCGTTGTCCGTGCACATGAATTTCGGCGGAAAGAATACATTCCAGCCTTTTTTCGCCGCAAGCGTTTCAAGCTTCTCGCGAAGCCCGGAATTGGCGGCGACTCCTCCGGAAAGCGCGACTGTTTTTACACCGGTCTGTTTTACGGCAAGTTCGATTTTTCTGCACAGGCAATCTGTTACAGCTTTCTGAAATGACGCGCAAAAGTCTGCCAGTCTCAACTGTTCCCCGTTTTCTTCAGTTTTTCTTACAATATTGACGGCAGCCGTTTTAAGACCTGAGAAACTGAATTCAATTTCTTTCGTAAAGGCAAGCGGCAAAGGCAGCTCGTACGCGCTTTCGTTTCCTTCGTGCGCCAGTTTGTCTATTACAGGGCCTCCGGGGTAACCAAGTCCGAGAATTTTCGCGACCTTGTCGTAGGCCTCGCCTGCAGCGTCGTCGCGCGTGGAGCCGAGCAGCTCATAATTGCCGAATTCCTTTACCAGTACGAGTTCTGTGTGACCGCCGGAAACGATTACGGATATAAACGGCGGTTTAAGTTTTCCGCCTGATGCAGAGCTGTCCGCAACGTTGGCAAAAAGGTGTCCTTCAAGATGATTTACGCCGGTTATGGGCTTGTTCCAGCCGTATGCAAGCCCTTTGGCGGTCATTACCCCGACCATCAGAGAACCGATAAGTCCTGGTCCTGAGGTTACGGCTATTAAATCTATCTGTTTTGCTGGATTGTCTATTCCTGCTTCTTCAAGCACTTCGTCAAGCAGAGGCAGAATTGCTTCCTGATGCATTCTGGAAGCAAGTTCAGGCACTACTCCGCCGTATTTTGAGTGCGAAGCTATCTGGCTCGCAAGCTTTGACGACAGCACTTCGTCAGCACCGCGCAAAACGGCGATGCCTGTGTCGTCGCAGCTTGATTCTATTCCGAGAGTGATAAAGTTGTCGTTCATTAAAGATTTTTATTTAATCGTCGGTATTTTGAATTTCTCAAGATATTTGTCGTAGCCTATTTCAATTTCAGTTCCTGGTTTGCAGTATTTTCTCGGCACCTGCACGCAGAATGACCATTCGTCCGCGAGCTGCGCGTTTATTCCTATCGGAACCCACTTATCCGCCGTAAGGATGTCTTCTCTTTTAAGATGATAGCCTCCGATATTGAATTTTTCCGCTTCAACCACCCATGGCTGGTTTGCAACAAGGTAGATTATAAAATTCTCGTAGCCTCTTTTGCCAAAACCCATGTCATTGTTCGCCGAGGTGAGCCATGCAGGAGCCTCCTGTGATTTTGCTATCATCTCGGACATTGTTCCGCTGAGATAAATAAAATGGATTGAGCCTCTGGCACCCATAATGAACTCGTCGCCAACCGGAGTACCCTCGACAAAGGTTCTTATGCAGTGCGTATCAAGCAGTTTGACGTAGCCTTCGTCAAAGTCCTTGTTGGGATTGTCAGCAAATGCCGCTCCGGCAAGTGCCAAAACAACTGACAGAGCAAGAAGTATTTTTTTCATTTTAACTGCCTCCGTTTCAAATTAATTGCGTTTTATTTTTTCAAAGCCTGTTTCAGCCAGTCAAATTCGCTGCATTTCAGCAGGTATGCAGACACAAAATACAGTATGACAGCCAGAAGCATAAATATTCCTATCCAAGCCGTACGGAGCATAAGCGCTCCGTTGACGGGATAATTCCACAAAAATCTGACAGACAGTAGCCCCGCAAGCATTACTCCGATTGAAACAAGTATTTTTCTGCACCAGTCAAATTCAAACAGTTTCAGCGGAATTCCTATATTTTTTGACAGCGCCCACGCACCGTAGAAGCTTGAGCAGGTGAACGCAAGGGCAACCGACGCCGCGAGCCCCGCGTATTTAAAGAGCGGCATAAGCGTAAGGCTTGCGCACAAGTTGACCAGAACCGTCACCCCCGTAACGCCTATCGCCGCTTTCGGCATGCGGCGTGCGTACATGGCACGCAGAATTACCGTACTGCTTGCCATTCCCGGCAGTCCGAGTCCGTAAAGAGAAAGAGCAACAGCCGTTGAGTGCCATGCCCACTCGTCAAAAGCTCCCCTGAAGAAGAGAAGGTGTATCGTTTCCTGCGAGAAAAGGAATACACCTGCCGTTACCGGCAAAACTATGAACAGGTTAAAACGCAGCGCATCGCGGATAAAGTCGCGAAATTCCTCCCTGTTTTCGGGGTCTATTCTTGAGAGCATAGGAAGTACCGCCTGAGAAATCGCTATTACAAACAGTCCGAGCGGAAGCTGAAGTACCCTGTCGGCATAATTCAGGACAGATATTGAACCGCCCTGAAGGAACGAGCCCATCATCCGGCTTATCACGGGATTTATCTGATTAAGAGACAGCCCTGCCGCGTACGGCAGGAAAAGCGCCATCATATCGTGAAGTTCTTTGTTGTCTTTTTCAGGCTTTGCGGGGCGCAGCGGCATTTTGACTTTTCCGCACCAGTACCACTGGAGGCACATATTGCTTAAGCCGCCGATTAAAACGGCGATTGCAAGATTCCAAACGCTTTTTTCTTTTGCCACGCAGAGAATATAGAATATAAACGCGGCGTTGCTCAGGGCAGGGGCAACCGCCGGCACAAAAAAGCTGCCCATTGAATTCAGTACCCCCATAGCAAGAGCCGAAAGAGACACAAGCAGAAGGAACGGGAAAAGCATCTGCGTAAGCCTGATGGCGGTTCTGTAGGTTTCTCCGCTGAATCCCGGCGCCATAAGCTTTACAAACAGAGGGGCACCGATAATTCCAAGCAAAACGACTAAGGAAGTACAGACTGCAAGCACGCTGAGAGCCTGACGCGCAAGTCTGTGCGCCGTTTCGTGTCCGTCGGTTGAAAGAGTTCTGGAAAATACGGGAACAAACGCGGCAGAGAGAGCCCCCTCTGCAAGCAGCTGCCTTGCGAGGTTAGCAAGCGTGTAGGCAACATAAAAAGCATCCAGCTGACAGGTTGCACCGAAATATGCTGCAGTAAGAATTTCCCTTACAAGCCCCAAAATACGGCTTGCAAGCGTTCCAAACATCATTTTTGCGGCATAGCGCACCATGCCGGACAGATTTTTATTTTCAGTCATGCAGTTACCAGGTAAAGTTTTCTCCCAAATACCATTTTTTGGCTTCTTCGTTATGCGCTATTTCATCAGGCACCCCTTCAAGAAATACCTTTCCGTCGTGTATGAGATATGCCCTGTCTGTTATCGAAAGAGTTTCGCGCACGTTGTGGTCTGTCAACAGCACCCCGTAGCCGCGTTCGCGAAGAGCCTTTATCATTGACTGTATGTCAGCGACTGCGATAGGGTCTATTCCGCTGAACGGTTCGTCAAGCAGGATATACGAAGGCTCAAGGGCAAGGCAGCGCGCTATTTCCACACGGCGCCTTTCACCGCCCGAAAGCGATATTCCCTGTGTGTCTTTGATATGTTCTATGCCGTATTCCTTCAAAAGCCGGCGTATTTTTTCATGACGTGCAGTTTTTTCCATTCCGGCTTCTTCAAGCACCAAATCAAGGTTCTGGAACACGGTAAGCCGGCGGAAAATCGAGTCTTCCTGCGGCAGATAGCCTAAACCGCATCTTGCGCGCATATACATCGGCATCTGCGTCATTTCCGTATTACCTATATAAACACGCCCGCTGTCAGGAAGGATACGCCCGGTAATCATATAGAACGACGTGCTTTTACCGGCTCCGTTAGGACCAAGCAGCCCGACTATTTCTCCCGTTTTTATATGGACGGAAAGATCGTCAACAACCTTGCGCTTGTTGTATATTTTTACTAAATTTTCAGCACGCAGTATTTTATCCAAAACAATATCCTCCGAAACTATTTGTCTGTAACAAAGGTAATTTTAGTATTGCCGATTGCTTCTATCAGTTTCGTTTTCTCATTGTAAACGAGTTTGTCAGCTTTTATCGTTTTGCCGTCCTCTCTAACACCGTGGGCATTGCCGGTTACAACAAGATTTCCGCTGTTTCGGTCATATACTGCCTGATTTCCGAAAAGTCTGCTTTTTATTCCGTTTTTGTCCGTGTTGTCAAAAATGACGTTTCCATGGGCAACAGCGGATTTTACTTCATCTTTACCGTCGATTTTGCCGTATATTTCATCTGCAGAAATAGCATATTTTTCTTTTCTGTTCTCAAGTTTGGCAACCTTAGTACCTCTAAAATCCTCTCCGTTACGCACAAGTTCGACAGCCTTAGCATATATGTTGTTATACAACAGTTCAACTCCTCCGTGAGCCTCATACACGTTTCTGCCTGTAATTACTTTAACCGAAGGTGCGTTCAGAAAATTTGCTTTGCCCTGCCGTATTCTGACCGTTCCGTATGCTTCAATGCAATCCGAGTTTTTGGCGCCGGGATCTGCTGTCCATACAGCTTTGGATGCGCTCACTGTCGCATCGCGGGAAACTATATCTCCCCGTACAGGATTCCCGTATACAGTTATCTGTTTGTCGACAACACCTTTAGCTCTGTCACCTCTGAGCACGTCCTGTCCTTTTGTAAAGATAACGTTGCCAACGGCTGATGCCGCCTTGGTATTTATGTTGTAGTTCAGTTCCTCAGCCTCAATTGAGCCGTTTGTCTGGGCAAATGCGGCGGTTGAAAAACAGAATATCCCCACAGCAAAAATCAAAAACGCAACTCTTTTCATTCTGTTTTCTCCTTTCGGTTTCATATATCTGTTTTGTATTATTGTTTTTTAAAATATTTCAGCCGCTTTGCAGCATATCTGTATATTGACATAAGCGAGGTAAAATAGTTCTGTCCTGTTTCCGCCATCGGCAGATATATTTTCTTCGGATAGTTTGTCAGGCAGGCATTTACCTGAGGCGGAGTCCATCCGTCCACAAGTATTACCGTGCCTTTCTGCTCGGACATTTCAACAAGCTTTTTAAGTGACTCCACGTCATCTGCCACCCAGCGTTTCCATTCGCTTTTGTCCGGACGCACCGTAGCATCATGCGCCGAACGGATAAGCGTACCCTCAACGCCTGTTAAATCCAGAAAGGTTATGTTTTCCGGCAGACAGTAGCGCCCAATATCCACGGCACTGTCCAGGGCAGCCTGAAATTCCGCAAGCCGGCGCTGGTAATATTTATAATTTGCCTTGTCTGCTGAACTGATAATGCGCATGGCAGCATGAGCCACATACGGAATACGCGCAGGGTCATAATAGGAACGCAGCATTTCGTCCTGAGAAACATCCGTGGCTTTAAAAAGCTGTACTCCGCCGCGTCTGCGCAGTTCTTTTTCATTAAGCGCGACAAAAGTTGTCCCCCCGCCGGCTTTTGTACCCGATATGTAAGAAATTACAGTGTTAACGTAAGATGAAGATGAAACAAACCGCGCAGCAAAAGCAGGCGCTGCCTGCACAAGCAGCAGGCTGACCGCAAGCAGAAAATATATTTTTCTCAACAGTTTGCCGTACCTATTCATGTCAGTTCTGAACCTTCAGAATATCCAGCGCGTTCCTTGCCGCCATAAATTCTGCAGATTTAATGTTTTTGCCGCTGCCCTGGGCAATTTCTTTTCCGTCTATAAACACTGCAACCTTAAAAAACTCACCGCTGTCCGGTTCAGGACGGAAAATTGTTGCGTAGCGAGGTATTTCACCCTTGTGCCCGGACTGCACATATTCCTGAAGCATGGTTTTGCTGTCAACATAGTTGAGGGAGACGTGGTCTGCCTGCTCCAGCAGATAATTTTTAGCTGCTCTTTTGGCTGTTTCGTAGTCTGAGTCAAGGAAGACTGCACCAAAAACAGCTTCTCCGGCATTTTCCAGCATGGCTTTTGATATATTGCCTTTAACTGATTTTCCCGTCCTGAGTATCGCGGCAAGGTTGTGTTTTTCAGCCCAGTCGGACATAGTCTGACCGCACACTAGCTGCGACCGCACTTTGGTAAGCTGTCCCTCGTCAACTTCGGTCAGCATACCGTATATAATTTCGCTTGATATAAGTTCCAATACAGCGTCGCCGAGAAATTCAAGGCGCTCGTTGTTGTATGCAAGACCGTTTTCATTTGCATAGGAGGCATGAGTCAGCGCTTCTTCCAAAAACCTCATGTCTTTGAAATGATATCCAATCTTCGTCTGGAAAATTTCAAGCAGGTCTTTTCTGTTCATTACTGTCCGCATTTCTCCAATGCAATCGACGCATTATGTCCGCCAAAGGCAAACGCGTTGACCAGTACTTTCTCCACCGCGGCATTAAACGCTTTGTTTGGAACGTAGTTAAGGTCACATTCAGGATCAGGCGTCGTGTAATTTATTGTGGGATGAACAACGCCTTTCTCAACAGCCATAAGCGACGCAATAAGTCCCAGCACGCCGCTGGCTCCTAGCGCGTGCCCAATCATTGATTTGGTCGCCTGAACCAGCACTTTTTTCGACGCTTCTTCTCCCATTAAGCGTTTTATTGCGGCTGTTTCCATTGAATCGTTAAAATGTGTTGACGTTCCGTGAGCATTTATAAGGCCAATTTCTTCAGGCTTCCAGCCAGCTTTTTCCACAGCAAGCTTCATCGCGCGGTATGCCCCGTCTCCGGAAGGATCCGGCGCTGTTATGTGATAAGCGTCGCAGGTCGCTCCGTATCCCTTTATCTCCGCGTAAATATGAGCGCCACGCGCTTTGGCATTTTCGTAATCTTCAAGCATCACAACTCCTGCCCCCTCACCGAGGACAAAACCGTTTCTGTCCGCATCAAACGGCCGACAGGCAGTCGCAGGCTCCGTGCTGGTACTCAAGGCTTTCAGGGCACCGAATGCAGCGACCCCGTATGGAATGGCGGCGGCTTCGGTACCTCCTGCAAGCATGTAATCCGCATCTCCCCTGACAATCATGTGATAAGCTTCACCAATGCTGTGCAGCGAAGTGGCACAGGCGGACGATACGGAGAAATTGGGACCTTTCGCGTTGTGCCTTATTGCAACGTATGCCGACGGCATGTTTACAATCATCATGGGAACGGAAAAAGGCGACACACGGTCAGGACCCCTGTCAGCAAGCGTGTATATATTTTCTACAGCGGTACCTATGCCTCCCTGACCGCTTCCGATACAAATGCCGAAGCGTTCGTGCTCTGCCGATGCTGTATCAAATTCCGCATCTTCTATGGCAAGACGCGAGGCAGCGTCAGCAAATTGAATCACCCTGTCCGTATGGCGCGCCTCTTTTTTGTCAAACCAGTCCAAAGGGTTAAAGTCTTTGACTTCACCCGCTATTTTCACTTTAAATTTTTCGGTATCAAAAGACGAAATAAAATCTATACCGTTTCTGCCTTCCGCCAAAGCAGACCAGTAATTGTTTTTTCCGGTTCCGACAGGCGATACCGCCCCTATTCCGGTTATCACTACTCGTTTCATAAAATTCCCCTTCTCGTTTTTTGTTAAAACATCAAGCGGCAGGAAGGCGGGAAATCTACTCTCCCTGCCGCGACACAATACTATTCTACGTCAAGTTTGCCTTTGATATAGTTAGTCGCCTCACCGACTGTGGTAAGTTTTTCCGCGTCTTCATCGGGTATTTCAATGTCAAATTCTTCTTCTATACCCATAATAAGTTCGACGATGTCAAGCGAGTCTGCGCCAAGATCTTCGACGAAGGAAGCCTCAGGCTTAATCTGGTCTTCCTCAACGTTAAGACGGTCCATAACTATTTCTTTAAGTTTCGCATCAATTTCTGCTGCTGTCATATCACAGTTCACCTCCTTCCGGAATTTTATCAATAAAACTGCCTAATTTAATACATTGTCAAGCCGCCGTCTACCGTAAGAACCTGCCCCGTTATGTAATCAGCGGCATTAGATGCAAGAAACGCGACCGCTTTCGCAACATCTTCCGGCTGTCCAGCACGGGCAAGCGGTATCGCTTCAAGAGCTTTCTGCCGCGCTGTTTCAGGCATGCCGCGCGTCATATCCGTATCAATAAAGCCTGGGGCAACCGCATTAACTGTAATGTTTCTTGAACCTGCTTCTCTTGCGAGAGTTTTAACAAGACCTATAATTCCTGCTTTTGCCGCCGAATAATTTGCCTGCCCGGCGTTGCCGACAAGACCTGAAACGGAACTGACAGCTATAATTTTTCCTTTCCGCGCCTTAAGCATTGAACGCAAAACTTCTTTCGCGCAATAAAACACGGAATTCAGGTCAACGTTAAGCACAGTCTGCCAGTCCTCGTCTTTCATGCGAAGAAAAAGTGTGTCTCGGTTTATGCCCGCACTGCATACAAGCACTTCAACAGCACCGAGCTTTTTCTCTGCCTCAGCACACATGGCGGCAACCTCTTCATGTTTTGAAACGTCCGCTGCAAAGAATTCGCATTTAACACCTTTTTCGCGAATTTCATTAACAGTCCGCGTAATTTCTTCAGAATCTGCAAGGTCATTCAAAGCAATGTCAAAACCGCAGACTGCAAGTTCCAGTGCTATTGCTTTGCCTATTCCTCTGCCGGAGCCGGTTATAAGTGCCGTTGCCATATATATCACTTCTTTCGTCAGAGTCAGCTTTTGATTATAGCCAGCGCCGCATCAATATCCTCAGGAGAAGCTACCGACACAGGCGTATTGCCCTTCAATATTTTTCTGATAAGACCGGACAAAACACTTCCGGGACCCATTTCTATGTAGTTCTCTGCTCCTGCTTCTTTCATTTTGAGCACGTCCTGCACCCAAAGCACGGGAGA
>JAZUJX010000092.1:0-4505 GCA_045642965.1 Synergistaceae bacterium
CTTCTCGGCGTAACGCCGCTTGATTTCTCGGTGACGGGAAATGCGGAAGCGCTGAAAACTTTCTTTGAGAATAAGGGACTTAAAGTCAATTCGGTGTGGGCAATGAATTCTGCTCCCGAAGAACTGAAACGCGCCGGAAAAGCGGAAATTAACGTTGTCGTTTCTTCCTGCGGCTTCGGTGCGGCGGAAGTGCTGAAAGAAAAATACGGCACGCCGTATATCGTCGGATGCCCTGTCGGCAGGGGTTTTTCGGAAGAAATATTGTGTGCAATTAAAAATAAATCCGGTGTGGAACAGCCTGAAATAAAGCCGTCGGAAAATTACGTCATAGGCGAGGCTGTAACCGCCTGTTCAATGCGTGCGGCGCTGAAATGCGATTTTGGAATTGACGCGAACGTAATCTGCCCGACGGAATACTCTTTCGGACAGCTTCTTGAAAACGACTCCGAGGCACGCTATGAAGACGAAATCGAAGCGGCGCTTTGCAAAGCGGAGCTTGTGATTGCAGACCCGATGTATCTGCCCGTTATTCCGCCTGAAACGAAATTTATTCCGTTCCCTCACGAAGCATGCTCCGGAAGAATGTACAGAAAAGACATCCCGATATTCATCGGCGGCGCTTTCAGCGAATGGATTGAAAAAGCGCTTTCTTAGTTCGTTTGATTTTTTTGCTATAAAAGTGTAGTATTTTACGGTGATAAACAAATCCAAAAAGGGGCTGACTCCATGTTTGTTGACCTTAAGCTTGCACAGGAAATAACGGAAAAATACGGTACGCCCGTATACGTCTACAGCGAAAAAGAGCTTCGCGCGCACTGCCGCGAAATGCTTGAAGCCTTTGACGGCATGCTGATACCGAGCTACTCGATCAAAGCCAATACGAACATTCACCTCATGAAAATAATCCGCGAAGAAGGCTTTTACTGCGATGCAATGTCGCCGGGCGAAATCTTCCTTGCCGAAAAGGCGGGCTTTACGGACGCGGAAATATACTGCATAACAAACAACGTTTCGGCGGAAGAAATGAAATTCGCCATAGACAGAAACGTGCTTCTCAGCGTTGACTCGCTCAGCCAGCTTGAAACCTACGGAAAAATAAACCCGGGCGGAAGAATTTCAATCCGCGTCAATCCCGGCTACGGAATGGGCGCAGGCCACGACAAAAAAGTCATCACAGCGGGACACGAAACGAAATTCGGTGTACAGGCGGAGCTGTTTGACCAGGTCAAACCGGTGCTTGACAGATACAAGCTGCGCCTTGTCGGCGTTCAGCAGCACATAGGCTCGCTGTTCCTTGACCCGATTCCGTACGTTGACGCCGCAAAAGCGCTGCTCGAACTCGTGAAACGCTGCTTCCCGGGACTCGAATTCGTGGATTTCGGCGGAGGCTTCGGCTGCCCTTACAAACCAGGAGAACCGCGCCTTGACTTCAAGGAATTTATGAAACAGTTCCGTCCCATACTTGAAGAATTCCGCGAAGCCTATGACAACAAAAAAGTCGAATTCAACTGCGAACCCGGCCGCTACGTGGTTGCGGAAAGCTCCGTAATACTCGGCAGGGTTCATTCGATAAAAGACAACTACGGCTCAAAATACGTGGGAACCGACATAGGCTTCAATGTTCTTCAGCGCCCCGTAATGTACGACTCATACCACCACATAACGGTGCTCGGCGGCGGCGACGTAAGCATTAAGCCTGCAGACGGTCTCGTAAACGTTGTCGGCAACATCTGTGAAAGCGGCGACGTGCTTGCACGCGACAGAAACATAGGGCCTGTGCGTGAAGGCGACCTGATAGCCGTTGGAAATGCGGGGGCATACGGCTTCTGCATGTCATCAAACTACAACTGCCGGCTGAAACCCGCGGAAGTGCTCATTAAAGAAGACGGCATCCTGCAGTGCATCAGAAGGGCAGATACCTTTGAAGACCTTATGAGGAACTTCTAAAATCAAAAAGAAATGACAAAACGCGTCATACTTGCCATAGGCGGAAACGCGCTCGGGCACACCCGCGAAGAACAGCTTGAAGGGGCAAAGCTTGCCGCTTCATGTGCCGCTGACCTGGTGCAGGAAGGCTGCAGCGTTGTAATAACGCACGGAAACGGCCCGCAGCTGGGACTTGTTGAAAGCGTGCTGAAAAAACTTGCCGAAACGAACGCAAAAGCGGCGGAAGTTCCGTTCTCCGCAAAAATAGCAATGACACAGGCGTACATAGGCGGCGACATAAAAAACGCGCTTGATGCTGAATTTGAAAAACGCGGAATGACAGATGCCGAAGCGGAATCGATAATCACCGAAGTGCTTGTTGACGAAAACGACCCTGCGTTCCTCAATCCCACAAAACCGATAGGGGAATTCATGAGCAAAGAAGAAGCGGAAGCACTTTCCGCAAAAACGGGAACAGCGGTCATGGAAGACGCGGGACGCGGCTACAGACAGGCGGTTGCATCGCCGAAACCGCTTGAAATCCTGAAAATAAAAGAAATACGCGAAGCGGCGGACAAAGGAAAAGTCGTAATCACCTGCGGAGGGGCAGGAATACCTGTTGTAAAAGACGGCGAAGGATACAGAAGCGTACACGCGGTCATAGACAAAGACTACGTATCCGCGCTGCTTGCGGAACAGCTTGGCGCGGACTGCCTGCTGATAATCACAGGCATGGAAAAAGTTTCAATAAACTACAGAAAACCCAACGAAACAGACCTTGGCGCAATAACCGTCCGCGAAGCGCAGAAATACATAGACGACGGACAGTTCGCTGCAGGCTCAATGCTCCCCAAAATGGAAGCGGCGGCGGATTTTGCCCGCTCAGCAAACGGAAGAAAAACCATAATCACAAACCTTGAAAACGCCGTTGCTGCCTTCAAAGGCGAAACAGGAACCCGCATAGTCAGCGGCACGTCTGCAAAAGGCAGATTCTGCCTGAAATAACTCTCTGAAAAACCGGATAAAATCCCGCAACTTACTTTCGCAAAACTTAAAAACTGCGTAAAAATACGCATTACAAAACGCGCAAAAAGCGCAATAATTCGTGCAGCCTGACAAGACAGGGGAGTGAAAAGGAATGTTTATAGCTTTACTCATCGGCTTGATGATCGTAATTGGATTTGTATGTCTGGACAAGAGAAGAAAAGAAAGCGAAAAACAGGAATACCTTGAACACGTCTACGAAGTCACAAAACAGGTGCACACATTCCACCTGAAACACGGCTTTGACGGAGGCAGTCAGGAAGTCCGCTACGGATTTCCCTTCATACTGCTTGACGACAAAAGCAAACAGATAATGTGCAGTCCCGTCGGCGACGAAGCGTATCTGATACCGTACTCAAAACTGCTCGGTTACAAACTCTGCGAAAACGGACACGTCCGCGTGGAAAGCGATGCATTCTCAGGAGCGGTCACAGGCGCCCTTATCGGAAACATGATAGACAAAAAATACACCTCGGCAGGGGCAATAATAGGCGCCTCTGGCGCCGGAAAGGAATACGTACCCGTCAGCGACGGCGTGGAACTGCTTCTGCAGATAGAAGACACCAAAGAACCGCTGATCACAATGACCTTCGTTGAAGAAGGTACCGACAAAGACACGGAAGTCTGCAGACAGGGGCTCAAAGATGCCCGCAAAGCGGAAGCCCTGCTTGCAATAGTCATGAAACAGAACCGCAAAGGCGGACTCCCCGACGGGGAAATCCACAAATGGACCTTTGACCCGAACAACCATGAAAACCCCGAAGACTGGGACGAAAACGACGTAAAACAATTCCGCCGCGATCTCGGACTTGACGGCTGAAAAAAAACGGGGAAGAAACAGCAAACGCAAACGAAACGCAAACAGAGGGCATCTGCCCTCTGTTTATTTTTGCCGTGCCGAACAAAAAAGTGGCAACTATTTTTATCAGTATGGGATATATCCCGTACATTTTGTGCCGTTATGAATTAAATTATTTACGATATATAAGCCCATACCGGTTGATTTTACTTTTTGTAGGCCGTTTGTTCCGGTAAATGATTTTTGACAGACATTTTTGATATCTTTAAGGGGAATACCAATGCCATTATCATATATTTCTAGAATAGTTTGATTATTTTCTTTTTTGGAAGTTATTTTTATTATGGAATCATTATTCTTTTTGTATTTGATACTGTTACATATTATTTGATTTATTATATATAAAAGCCATTTAGAATCGGTATTAACTTTTAGATTATTTACATCAACAACTAGTAAAATATTATTCATAAGTAAATCATCTTTATTTTTTAAAGCAACATTTTTGATGATATCTTTTAAATTAACTTCACTAATATGAAAATCTTTTTCGGTTTCTTCACTTCTGATATAGTAAAGTATTTCATCAATATAATTATCAAGTCGTCTTACTATACTTAAGATATCAGTGCTATACTTAGACTTATTATTGTGACATTTAAGTACTAGAGATGATATCGGTATTTTTACTTCATGAATCCATATTTCAACAAATTCTTTATAATCAATTATACTA
>JAZUJX010000093.1:0-7006 GCA_045642965.1 Synergistaceae bacterium
CAGAAAAGCAATCCACGCAACCTGCGCCCAAAAACCTTTGTGTATGAAAATAACAGACTTTCGCGCTGACGGCCTTTCAGTCTGCTTCTTTTTTCTAAATCCAAGCCTCATCAAACAAATGTTTCCCATCCAGTGTTAAAATCGAAATCCCCTCAGCGTCAGCCACCGCCACGGACGCCGGCTGTGTTCCCAAAGGACGCGACGCAGAACCGGGGTTGACAAAAATCACGTCTCCGAGCCTCACAAGTTTTGCAACGTGCGTATGGCCGGAAATCACAAGAGATGCACCGGCGTTTGCGGCATCGCGCCTGAGCAGCGCCGGATTATTCCCGTGCGCCATGGCGACAATTCTGCCGTTCCAGTCCACCGAAACAAACGGCTGAAGAACAGGCAGAAGCAACTCCTGATCGCTGAAACGGTCGCAATTGCCCATCGCCGCAAAAATTTCGCAGGAACAGGCGTTTATCTCATTTGCCAGACTGTCCGTCACAAAAGCTCCGTCGTAATTGTGCACCAGCACGTCACCGGCATGAAAAATCGCTCCGCAGTCAGAAAAAAGCTCAACCGCCCTTCTCCATGCCGCAGTATCACCGTGTGTATCAGAAATAATGCCTATCTTCCCGCATTCGAGCTTAAGCACGTCAACCACCCTTTTGCCATAATCAGCCAAAATATATTATAACGCAGATTGCGCATTTTTGCTCCCGTCAAACGTTTTGCGCCTGCATAATTACAGAACAGAACGGCTTGGAATTTTTTTCTTTTTCTTTGTGCGGCAGTGCGCGGATTGTAATATAATATTCCCGACAACAGACAACGGAGGCAGGAAGAATGGAGCTTGACATAAAAAATTTGCAGCAACAGGACGCGGCGGGACTTGTAAAATCTCTCGAACTGGTTTCAGCAAGACTTATTGAGTGCATTACAAAAACATCGCAGACAGCCTGTTCCGCCACACCGGAAACGCAGCAGCTTTTTAATCAGTGGCTTGAGCTTGTAGGGGATCAGATTCTTGACGCCGCTGAAAACGGCGTTCTCAAACCCGGCGAACTGGCGCTTGAAATCGGCGTTACCCCCGACACGGTTATCTCCCTTGCCGTAGCGCTTCACAGACAGGGAAAGCTTCGTATCACTTCGCTCAGTGTCAGCGGCGGAAACGGATCAAATCACGACATCTGCGGATGCTTGAAAAAATAATTACTAATTATCAATGACCAATTGAGGAGGGCTTGCTCCGCAAGTCTCCATTGAAAGCAGAAGACAAAATAAAAAATCTTAAAATCTTTTAACGGTATTAAGATTTTAACTTTCAACGTTGCAGCTTGCTGCAACACCCCAATTGGTAGTTTGTACTCAAATATAGCAAAAAGAGCACAAATAGTGCTCCTTTTAGGCAGGTCGCCGAAGCCAACGGCTAAAGGCTACCTACTGATGATAATAACACATACAACAAAAAATGCAAGCATTTTTTGTTTGAAAGGAGCCGTAGTATTTGCTTCTCTTGGTACTTGGCAATTGCCTTTACGGAGGTGTTTTTAATGTTCACTCTTTCGTCCGATTTTGCGGTTTCTTATCCTATGCTTGTCCTGGTATCTTTCCTTGTGGGGCTCGGCAGTTTTGTCGATGCCTCGGCAGGCGGCGGCGGACTGATTACCGTTCCGGCGTATCTTCTTACAGGTATGCCCGCACATTTCGCTTACGGAACAAACAAGGTTTCCGCAGCCTGCGGCACGTTCCTTGCAGCCGTTAAATTCTGGAGAAGCGGCGCAATGAATATTTTTGCGGCGTTTTGGGCAATGCTCGGTTCGCTGACAGGCTCGTACATCCTCGCGCGCGCTGCGCTTATGCTTTCCGACATGACGCTCCGCACGCTTCAGCTTGTGGTTATTCCTTTCGTAGCAATTGTTATTCTTGCCCGCAAAAATTTCAGCGACGAGGACCGTTCGGGTATTTTTTCAGGCAGAAAACTGGGCCTTATGTCCTTCGTTATCGGCTTCTGCATAGGCGGTTACGATGCCATTGTCGGTCCCGGAACGGGAACCTTCGCAATCATCGCTTTTGCCCTTGTCACAAAATTTGACCTCAAAACCGCTGCCGGAAACGCCAAAGTGCTGAACTGCTCCTCAGGCGCCGCCTCGCTTGCTGCTTTCGCCATGGCGGGAACCGTCTACTGGAAGCTCGCGGTTCCGACAACGATATGCAGTCTGCTCGGCAATCAGCTCGGCGCAAGGCTGGCGCTCAAAAACGGCGCAAAATACATCCGCCCGATGCTTATCTGCGTGCTTTCGCTGCTGCTTATCAAGCTCGCCTGCGACGTAATCGGAAGAATATAACAGCCGCTCGTTTCACTAAGCTTGAACAGCGGACGCAGAACGCAGAACAACGAACTGAAATCAAAAAGCGTTAACGCATATGCCGTTAACGCTTTTTCAAAACTATACTAAATTAAATAATTTTCAGTTATGACTGCATCCTAAAAGGTATGCTCCGTCTGTGTTTCGTTTTTTTGTTCTTCGTTCTTCGTTCTTTCCTACGCCATGTTTTCTTCTTCCACGATTTTGTCCGCGTTGTACATTTTGCGTAGCTTCGGTTTTTCAATTTTTCCCGTAGGGTTGCGCGGAACGTCGGCGAAGATGATTTTTACCGGGCGTTTGTAGCGCGGAAGCTGCATACAGAATTCGCGCACCGCGTCTTCCGTAAGCGTATGCCCCTGCTTAACTTCAATAATCGCCGCCGTTATTTCACCGAGGCGCTTGTCGGGAAGTCCGATGACCGCAACGTCCTTGATGTCGTCCTGTTTGTGCAGGAAATCTTCAATCTGAACAGGGTAGATGTTTTCGCCGCCTGATATTATGACGTCCTTTTTGCGGTCAACAAGGTAGTAGAAGCCTTCCTCGTCCTGTTTCGCCATATCTCCCGTGTAGAGCCAGCCTTCAGCGTCAAGCACTTCTTTGGTCGCTTTCGGGTCGTTATAGTAGCAGAACATTACGCCCGGACCCTTTACGGCAAGCTCTCCGACTTCGCCCTGCTTCACTTCCTGACGTTTGCCGTTGACTATCTTGCATTCCCAGCCGTAGCCCGGCACGCCTATTGCACCGACCTTGCTGACGTTTCTCAGTCCGAGGTGGACACAGCCCGGTCCTATGGATTCGGACAGTCCGTAGTTCGTGTCGCACTGCTGCTTCGGGAGGTAGTCTCTCCCGTGCTGTATAAGACTGCGCGGCACGGGCTGCGCGCCGATGTGCATAAGCCGCCACTGGCTGAGTTCAAAGGCTTCTTTTTTCAGGTCACCGCGGTCAAGCGCGTCAAGAATGTCCTGAGCCCACGGGACAAGCAGCCATACTATCGTGCAGTGTTCCGAGGATACTGCCTGCAGTATTGATTCAGGCTTCGTGCCCTTCAGCAGCACTGCGCGGCTTCCGCTTACAAGGCTTCCGAACCAGTGCATCTTCGCGCCTGTGTGATAGAGCGGCGGTATGCAGAGGAACACGTCGTTTTTCTTCTGTCCGTGATGCTTTGCTTCAACCTTTGCCGCGTGAACAAGCGAACGGTGCTTGTGCAGTATGGCTTTCGGGAAGCCTGTCGTGCCGCTTGAGAAGTATATAGCGCCGAAATCGTCGTCAGTGAGTTTTATGCCGGGGCGTCTGCTTGAGTAATTCTGAACCTGCAGCGTGTAGCTTTCCGCAAAGGTCGGACAGGCATCGCCGACAAAGAAAAGCAGACGGTTTTTGGATATTTTTTCCGCTATTTCCTCAACCCTGCCGATAAATTCAGGTCCGAAAATCAGAACGTCAGCCTCCGAAAGGTTGAGGCAGTACTCTATTTCGTCCGACGAGTAGCGGAAATTAAGAGGCACCGCGAGAGCGCCGGTTTTAAGCACGCCGAAGTATATCGGCAGCCATTCAAGACAGTTCATAAGCAGAATAGCAACCTTATCGCCTTTCTTGATTCCGCGCGCAAGCAGCATATTGGCAAAACGGTTCGCCTTTTCGTCAAAAATCTGCCAGTTTATTTCACGGCGGTACGGCTCGGGGCTTGTGGACTGTATGAGATCGTATTCCCTCCACGTTTTGCGCAGATTGTCCTGCACTGCCGGATTGAGCTCGACAAGAGCAATGTCTTCCGGATACTTGTCCGCATTTCTTTCAAGAAGTTTTGTGATTGGCATTCATATCTCCCCCTTTAGTGTTCCGCCGCGGATGCACTTTAGTACTGTAAAGCGTTTTAGTGCGAAACAGGTATTATTATACGCAGCAAAAAGCTTTTGTCAAGACAGTTGGCACTTTCACACCGTTGGGCTATAATTTCAGACACATGCAAGACGGGAGTGATACGGCAATGAACAGGGAATATGCAGACCCAGCCATGCTTGAGGACGGCAAAATTCTGGCAGCGCTGAAGGACGCTTTTCTGAAAGTGAAAAGCAACGAGGCGATGTATCTGTTTATGAACTGCCTCAGGGATTCGGTCGTTTTCGTTCCGATGCACGCGCTGCTCAGCGAAAAAGATATCGAACGCATGAAAAAAGGCGACACAGCTCCGGAAGGCAGCATGCTTTTCCGTCCCGACATTCTGCCGCATCCGAGCGGTCTGAAATTTTTCCCGATGTTCACACAGAGAGAACAGATTCCGCAGCCGTATATCGACAGCGGCATAACCGTCCTTCCGATGAGTGTCATCCGCGCCGTACGGCTTGCGGAAGAACTGACCGCCGACTCAATCGTAATCGACCCATACACACAGCCCTGCGCAATACCTATGGAAGCCGCGCTGAAAATTGAAACGCTCCCCGGCGGACTCAGCGAAGAAGACCAAAAAGCGTTGGAATAGGATACGCCGCAAGCCGTACACAGCAGACCGGTCGTAAAAGCAAGTACCAAGTACCAATTGAGGAGGGCTTGCTCTGCAAGCCTTCATCGAAATTAAAAGCGTAAAACAAAAATCTTAAAAGTCTTTTAACGCTGCTTAGATTCTAACTTCAAATGTCGCAACTTGTTGCGACACCACAATTGGTACTTGGTAATTGGTAGCTGGTAATTGTCTTTTTCCCCTGCGTGGCACAGGCAGAATGACGAATTAAAAAGATTTTAACTTTCAATGTCAGCTTTAGCTGACACCACAATTGGTAATTGGTAATTGGTCACTGGTAATTTTATTTTGGTAATTATCTTTTAAGTGGAGGTTTCTTATGACTACTTCCGAACTTCTGACTTTATCAGGCAAAAAAATTCTGGCGGTAAATCCTCCCGTTGAGGACTTTGCTTTTTTTGATCTGTGGTCCAAACCGCTCGGGCTTCTCTATCTGCTTGAAAAACTGAAGGAAAAAAACGAAGTCGTCTTTATCGACTGCATACATGAAGGTGCGGTAAAAGAAAAAAGCTTCGGGCGCGAAAAAATTGCCGAAACCGAAATTGAAAAACCGCAGGTCTATGCTGAGGTAAAAAGAAAATACCGCCGTTTCGGCATGCCTGACACAGCTTTTCAGGCACGGCTTGAAAGCTGCGAAGCGCCTGACCTGATACTTGTCACGTCAGTTATGACCTACTGGTACGGCGGAGTAAAACACGCGATTGAAATACTGAAACGGCATTTTCCGAACACGCCCCTTTATCTCGGCGGCATCTACGCACGCCTCTGCCCCGAACACGCGGCGACACTCGGCGCCGATGAGGTACTGACCGACTTTTGGCTGCCGGATGCCCCTCACCCTGCGTTTGAGCTGTACGAAAAACCGCCCTACGGAATAACCATGACCTCCTTCGGCTGCCCGATGCGCTGTCAGTACTGCGCTTCGTCGCTGCTCTGGCCCGTTCACGTTCACCGCACAGCGGAAGAAATCCTTGCGGAAATTGAATTTGAAGCGTCTCTCGGCATTGAAAATATCACTTTTTACGACGATGCTCTGCTGATTCAGAAAGAAAAATATTTCTACCCGCTCGTAAACGCCGTTAAAACGCGCTTTAACGGAAACCTAGCGCTTCACACGCCGAACGGTCTGCACGTGCGGGAGATAGACTCAGAATGTGCGGAAACGTTAAAATCGGCGAATTTTCAGACGCTCCGCCTGTCGCTTGAAAGCATTGACCCTGACATTGCGCGCGCAAGCTCGGGAAAAGTTGAAAGACAGCAGTACAAAACAGCCGTTAAAAACCTGCTCGCCGCCGGCTACACGCCGAAAGACTGCGAAACCTACATTCTTCTCGGACTTCCCGGACAGAGCCTGCAGTCAGTAAAAGAAACGATAGACTTCGCACGGGACTGCGGAGGCACGCCGAAGCTCGCTGAATTTTCGCCAATTCCGGGCACTCCACTCTTTGAGGAAGCGGCGAAAAAAATTCCCGCCCTCCGCAGCGAACCGCTGTTTCAGAACAACAGTGTTTATTCAAGCTTCGTCTCGCACACGATGAGCGAAGAAACCCTGCAGGAACTCAAAGATTATTCAAGAAGAAAATAAACCGCCAAGAATACGCAGCGGCTCGGATATTTGTTCACGGGTCGTTTTTCGTTGTCCAATAACAGGCAGAAATCTGTAAAACATTGTTCGCTATTTTTCGCAGAATAAACTTGAATAACTTTAGCGAAAATAACATATATGCAGCATTTGCAATACTTTACGGCTTATTAACATACTTTTACAATAAAAAAGCAAAAAAAATAATTTCTTTTGCATTTCTTTTTCATTTTTTTGTTTTCTACTGCCAAATAGACTCTGAACGTAGTCCTTAACTGACTTTTTCGTTACTCTGCTGCAAATTTCCCATTTAGCGCACCTCTTTTGCAAATATTGCATTAAATCTTGGTATTACTGTCTTTTCTTATTATTTTGCATTTTACACTTTGCACTTTACATTGCCGCTTCGCGGCATGTTACAAATTTCTTATTCAGTGAACATTATAGTGCAGAGGGGAATAAGATTTGCCGTTGAATTTATTTACGGCTTTTCTTCCCGATTAACGTCAGAAATACGCGGTGGGTTTGCCGGAACTTTCTTTGCCGCCTGTTTCC
>JAZUJX010000094.1:0-2822 GCA_045642965.1 Synergistaceae bacterium
GGCACAGGACGCTGTCCCTGTATGGAAATGGAGCGGCGGGGAAAACTGCATAACTGTAACGGCAAAGAAAAAACACAAAGTGTCCGGTGCTGCAAAAATATTCCTGTCAGCTGCAGCTGCCTTTTGCTGCGCTTTCCTGTCGAAGCTTCTGCCTGTTCCCGTTCAGAATTTCATTGACAATTCCGTTGTAGTTCCGCTGTTTAAAACCTTCATGCGGGCGGTAGACTGCATTGCGTCCCCTTTGATTTTCCTGATAGTAGCGTGCAGCATATACAGCATAGGCGATTTGGCTACGCTTGAAAAAGTAGGAAAAAAACTGCTTTCAAGACTGCTCTGCCACAGCTATCTTTTCCTGCTGCTCTTTGTTTTGGCAATGTGCTTAATGTACGGCGTCTCGTTTGACGGATACGGAAGCCTCGATTTTAACTACATCGCAAACCTTTTCCCCGGAATAGTTCCGAGCAACGTAATAACGCCGTTTTTGGAAGGCAATACGCTTCAGGTGCTGTTTCTCGGCGTTGTGACCGGGCTTTGTATGCTTGTTCTGGACAAGAAAATCAATGCGGTGACAGAACTGCTTGTCCAGCTGTCGGACATGGTGCAGTTCATTATGTATTGTCTCGGAAACAGCCTGATGAATCTGTTTATCTTTCTGAGCGTATATCAACTGACACTGACTACCGGTGCAGACCTGATAGACGATTTTTACATTGTGCTGCCGCTTCTTTTCCTGCCAGGGCTTTTGGCAATGCTTGTCTGTCTGCTTGCAACCTCATGCAGATTTAAAATACCACCGCTTCTTCTTTTGAAAAAACAGTCTGTTTCGGCTGTTATATCGTTTATTACGGATTCTTCCCTTATCGCCACACTGCCCAGTATAGAGACTTGTACAAACAAACTCGGCATAGACAAGAACCTGTCAAATTTCGGCGTAGCTCTCAGCAACATCGTTTTCAGATTTTCTCCTGCCTGTCAGTACGTCGTGCTGTCGTTCATCCTGGCAAAAAGCTTTAACGTACCGATTACCATGCAGTGGGTTTTAACAATGCACATTCTTGCATACGCAATGGCTCTTGCCGCACCTCCTGTTTCAGGCGGACGCATTGCGACCTGTTCGATTATAAGTGCCCAGCTCGGGCTGCCCGAAAGTGCGGAAAGCTTTTTTGTCATGTTTATGATACTTGGCGGATTTATTGGCACAGCTGCCAAAACTTTCTGTTCGCAGCATGAACTTATATGGCTTGCCGACGACGTCGGCAGACTTGACCGCGAAATGCTGAAAAGCAGCTGCTGAGACTGCATTGAATTAAGGATTAATTTTTAAATTTTGTACGCATATTTTAGGATGTACAGGAATACAAAAATCAAACAGAGGAGATAAAGACAATGTCAAAGACAATGCTCTTCAGTCCGGGGCCTGTAATGGTAAAAGACAACGTACGCCGGTCGCTTCTGCACTACGATATATGCCACAGAAGCCGTGAATTTGACGAACTGTTCAGAGACACACAGGCAAAAATTCTGAAGTTGTTCAATGCGGACGACAGCTACTATCCGTTAATAGTTTCAGGCTCAGGTACGGCTGCAAATGAAACGGTTCTTTCCAGCTGCTTTAAAGCCGGAGAGAAAGCGCTTGTCATACGCAACGGCGAATTCGGCACACGTCTCAAAGAGATGCTCGAAATCTATGCTGTGCCGACAATCGACTGCGAATTTGCATGGGCTGAATATCCTGACCTTGTCAAAATTGAAGAAGCCGTCAAGGCAAATCCTGAAGTCAAAGTTGTAGCCATGGTTTTTCACGAAACGTCAACAGGCATGATCAATCCTGTTTATGAAGTCGGGCAGCTTTGCGCAAAATACGGCAAATGGTTCTGCGTTGACTCCGTCTCGGCAGGAGGCGGACAGAATATTGACGTCGTGAAAAACAACATAACCTTCACTTCGTCTGTCGGCGGGAAATGCATCGGCGCCTTCCCCGGCACGTCATACATTTGTGCCAAAGAAGAAGTCCTCAGACAAATTACGCCCGACATGTGCAAAAGTTATATTAACCTCTGCAAGCTTTATACATTTGCAAAAGAAAAATCACAGACGCCGAACACGCCGAACGTAAATCTTTTCTGGGCTCTCAATACGGCTCTCACAAACGTAATTGAAAAAGAAACCCTTGCTGGAACAATTGAGCGTTACCGTAAATGCGCAAAAATACTCCGCGACGGACTCAGAGAAATGGGACTTCGGCTGCTTCTTGAAGACAAATACATGTCCAACACCGTTACGTCGGCATTCCTCCCGGAGGGAAAAAATCTTGACAAATTTACAGCTGACGTGGAAGCTGCCGGCTACACAATCTACAAGGGAAAGAAAATACTGGAAGAGCAGGGCGTATTCCAGGTTGTCAACATGGGCGAGATTTATCCTGACGACTGCGTAAAACTCCTTGAAGTGCTTAAAAAAGCATTGGCATAATACTTAAAAAATGCAGCTATTGGCTGCAAGCTATATGCTATAAGCAAAATCAAAAGCAAAACCATTCAAAACTTTTCAAACAGGCTTGTGGCTGTCGGCTTAAAGCTTAGGTTTGATGTACTCAAAAGCAATTACGCATGACGAATGAAAAACTTTTCAAGGGTTGTAAATCTGCAGGTTCATATCGGATCTGGTTTACTTTGTTTATCCGTATCCTTTGTTTTTCTATATTTTTCTTATCCTACTGTCATACCACGTCAAAATGTGAAGAGCCTAAAAATTAAAAAACTCCGCTTTTAAGCGGAGTTTTTTGTTTGCATGGAGCCGGCGAGTGGACTCGAACCACCGAC
>JAZUJX010000095.1:0-28223 GCA_045642965.1 Synergistaceae bacterium
CAGATAATATACACAATGACTGCATTGTATATTTTACAGCATATCTTCTGTTTTGAGAAATCATTTGAATAATTTTTACAAAATTTTACAAAACTTTTCAGAAATTTTCGGAAATTTTTTATTTCTTTTTCATTTCTGCCCCTGTTACAAATTTCTTATTCCATGAACATTACAGTGCAGAGGGAAATGAGATTTACCGTTGGGTTTATTTACGGCTTTTCTTCCCGATTAACGTCAGAAATACGCGGTGGGTTTGCCGGAACTTTCTTTGCCGCCTGTTTCCCGGAGGACGTTTTGAGGGTACCTTTTACGCATTACGTAGTGCGGGAGCTCAGGCAACACCTGATAAGCACATTCTAGTTGGGTCAAGCAAAGCGCTGAAATACTTCGGTAACGGTCGCGGTTCGCGCCGGATTTCAGGGCTGCGACATGTGCCCCTTTCAGGAGAGCTTCCAAAACGTCTGCAGACGGGCGAATAACAATAAAGTGTGTTATCCGTTAATGTTGTTGTACCAAAATTCTGCTGTCGGCTGTCATTTGGCGGCTGTCGGCAAAAAGTATTCCCCAAAAAAAAAGCGGGGACTGAAATCAGTCCCCGTTTTTGTATTCTCATACGCTCCGGCACAGAAAAACTTACGGAACATTTGCAAAATGAAAAATTTACCGATTTTTTTGTTGCATTATGCCGTTCCGCAAAAAAAAACGGTCTTCCTTAGGAAGACCGTTACGCTGGGCTTATTTTTAGAGAGCCGCTTTTGCTTTTTCGACAAGCTGCGCAAAAGCCTGGCTGTCGTTGATTGCGAGTTCTGCAAGCATTTTGCGGTTGATGGTGATGTTTGCTTTTTTAAGTCCGTTGATAAGTGAGCTGTAGGACATTCCGTTCGCGCGGGCTGCTGCGTTGACACGCATGATCCAAAGCTTGCGGAAATCGCGTTTTTTCTGTTTGCGTCCTGCGAATGACGTTGTAAGTGCATGCAGGTAGGCTTCACGGGCGCGGCGGTATACGTTTTTTTTGCGTCCCCAGAAACCTTTGGTGATTGAATAAAGTTTTTTATGTTTATTGCGGCTTGCGCTTGATCCTCTTACTCTCATAGCTGGTCACTCCTTAATTTGTCTGTATGTTGTCCGCTCAGAACTTACGCGTACGGAAGTACTTTTTTGACGTGGGCTTTTGTGGCTGTCGTCAGTACGCCGAGCTGTTTAAGCGTACGGAGTCTCTTCGCGTTTTTGCAGGAGAGTTTGTGAGCGTGTCCGCATTTCTTGTAGACAACTTTTCCCGTAGGTGTGATGTGGAAACGTTTCTTTGTTGCTGAATGTGTTTTCATTTTCGGCATTGCAAGTTCCTCCTTGATTATTGCACGCGGCAATTAATTTTCTGTATTTTCGGTTTCTGTTTCCTGTTCCGTTTCCCTGCGTTTTTCAGGCTTCGGTTTCTTGGGCATTTCCGAGGCGGAAAGCGGAGCAAGCATGAGTCTCATGTATGAACCTTCCATGCGCGGCGGCGTTTCAACCTTGCCGCAGTCTTTGACTTCTTCAACAACTCTGTTGAGGACGTCTCTGCCTCTGTCAAGGAATGCCATTTCCCTTCCCCTGAAGAAGATAGATGCTTTGACGCGGTGTCCCGACTGCAGGAAGTTTTTCAGGGCTTTTACCTTGAAATCGTAGTCGTGCTGGTCGATTTTCGGACGCATTTTAATTTCTTTAACAGCCTGCGTCTTCTGTTTTTTACGGGCGTCTTTGTCTCTCTTCTGCTGCTGGAAACGGTATTTCCCGTAATTCAGTATGCGACACACGGGCGGTTTGCCCTGAGGCGCTACTTCAACAAGATCAAGACCTGCTTCTTCTGCGAGTGCAAGCGCTTCAGCTGTCTTAACCACCCCGCGTTTGGAATTTTCCGCGTCTATAAGTAGAACTTCAGGTACGGTGATTTCTTCGTTCACGCGCGGTTCTTCAATTTTGTTGGTTGCTATGGCATTACACCTCCATAAAAATCGGCTTGGCGCAGATACGCACCAAGCCGTTAAAAACAGTGTTTTCATGGCAAACCCGGCAACAGGATGAATCGCGGGGTGAGAGGTGCGGCCTCTGCTTAAACCATATTACTTTGTCATTTCCGAACACGGGGCATTATAGCACCCGTTTCTGAATATTGCAAGCACTATTTTTTATCGCAGCCGGTTTTGTTGACAGGGTCGAATTCTTCTCCGAGTTTTTCAAGCAGCTGTTCAATGTACATTGAACCGAGATCGCCTTTCACCCTGTCGCGCACCGCGACTGTTCCTTCTTCTTTTTCTTTGGCGCCGATAACGATCATGTACGGCGTTTTCTGCATCTGCGCGTCGCGGATCTTTTTGCCGAGTTTCTCGTCGCGCGTGTCTATTTCTACGCGGAGATCAGCGGCTTTAAGTTTCGCGCATACCTCCTGGGCGTAATCAATGTAGTCTTCGGCAACGGGCAGAACCTTGAGCTGTACAGGGGCAAGCCAGTACGGGAATGCACCCGCATAGTTTTCAATAAGTATGCCCATAAATCTTTCAAGGCTGCCGAGTATCGTTCTGTGAAGCATGACCGGACGATGTTCGTCTCCGTCTTTGCCGACGTAGCTCATGTCAAATTTTTCAGGCATCTGGAAGTCAAGCTGTATCGTTCCGCACTGCCACGTACGGCCAAGGCAGTCTTCAAGATGAAAGTCAATCTTCGGACCGTAGAACGCACCGTCGCCCGGGTTGAGTTTGTAAGGTGTTCCTGTCTCTTCAAGCGCTTCTTTGAGCCTCTGTTCCGCCAGTTCCCAAAGAGCGTCGTCGCCCATTGAGTTTTCGGGACGCGTTGAAAGCTCAACGAAATATTTGAAGCCGAAAACGTCGGTATAGACGTAATCGTCAAGCGCCATTATCGCTTTGATTTCGTCCTTTATCTGATCCGGCGTGCAGTAGACGTGCGCGTCGTCCTGCGTGAACGCGCGGACGCGCATCAGTCCGTGCAGCGCTCCCGAACGCTCGTGGCGGTGTACGAAACCGAGTTCGCCCATGCGTATCGGAAGGTCTCTGTAGCTGCGCAGCGAGCTCTTGTAGACAAGTATGCCGCCAGGGCAGTTCATCGGTTTGATTGCATACGGCGCATCGTCTATTGTCGTGAAGTACATGTTTTCTTTGTAGTGATCCCAGTGTCCGGAACGTATCCAAAGCGACCGGTCAAGAATCATCGGCGTTTTGATTTCAACGTATCCGCGGCGTCTGTGTTCCTTGCGCCAAAATTCTATAAGCTTGGTCATAATCACCATGCCCTTCGGGTGGAAGAACGGGAAGCCCGGACCTTCCTCATGGAGGCTGAACAGGTCAAGTTCTTTGCCGAGTTTGCGGTGGTCTCTGGCTTTCGCTTCTTCGAGGCGGCGCAGATATTCTTTCAGTTCATCTTCTGTGCCGAACGCCGTGCCGTAGATACGCGTAAGCATTTCGTTCTTTTCGTCGCCGTGCCAGTATGCACCGGCAAGGGAAAGAAGCTTGAAAAATTTGCAGCAGCCTGTGTCAGGAACGTGCGGACCCCTGCAGAAGTCGGTGAAATCGCCCTGATGATAAACCGAAAGCGTTTCACCGTCGGGAATTGCTTCAATAAGCTCTGCCTTAAGGTCTTCGCCCTTGCTGTTAAACAGAGCAAGCGCCGCTTCTTTGCTCAGTTCTTCGCGAATCATCGGAACTTTGTCCTGCGCTATGCGGCGCATTTCGGCTTCTATTGCCGGCAGGTCTTCGTCAGAAATCGGTTTCGGGAAACGCACGTCATAATAGAAACCGTCCTTGATTGACGGACCTATGCCGAATTTTGCATCGGGATAAAGTCTCATTATGGCGTTTGCCATAAGATGCGCCGTTGAGTGGCGGAGCAGATTGAGCCCTTCTTCGTTATCGGCATACAGAATTTCAAATTCTGTATCCGCGTCGAAGCGTTTGTCAGCGTCAGTTATTTCTCCGCCAACCTTCGCGCCTATTGCCTTTTTGATGTGCAGAGCGGCAATCAGCTCTCGTACCGAAACTGATTCAGCTTCGTATTTCTTGCCTTCATTCGTTGTAAAAACTGCCATATCCATACCTCCGGTATAATGATTTACATATTACAAAAAATTATGCCGCCTCCTGCAAAGGAGGCGGCTTTTGTCCGCGGTTCCACTCCCGTTCAGCCGCCTGCGCGGCCCTTTTGAACGCTGTAAAGGGCGTATCCCTGACACCTTATCATCTCTGCTTCGGCGTCCGCTCAAGGGTGGTTTTCAAAACGCCCGCAACGGAAAACTTTCAGCTTACGTTCTCCTCTCTGCAGATGCGCCTGCGCTTCTACTCTTCCCTCTCATCGCATTGATAATTCTATACTGACTGCAATTTTTGTCAAGCGGTTAATGCTTTTCCAAAAAATACATTGCCCCCTGATCAAAGAACATAGGTCTTTTTATAACGCTGTACCTTTCATGCTCAGGCATGTACTGAAGATAGTTGTTCAGCACGGCATCCGTATTAAACGGTGAAAAATGCGTAATGCATATAACAAGCCTGTTAACAGGATTGCACTCTCTCATGCGCTCCGGCGCAAAACGCGTCATGTCAAACCAGATAAGGCTCTTAAAACGCGACACCTCAAACAGCGAGCAGAGCAGCAAATCTCTCTCCTGCAGCCAAATGCAGTCCGCATCGCTGAATATTTGGGAAAGCTCGTAAGTTTCCCTGTCAGCCCTGTACAGATAATGACGGTTCCAGTCCGTAAAACAGAAGCTTCCGGTTATAACAAGCAAGGCGCATGCGGCAATCGCGTATTTTCTGACCCCGTCTTTCGTTAAACACCCTATTCCTTCAAACACCTGACTGAGCATTGCGGCAAAAAGCACGGGGATTATCATGTGAATATAACGCCCGTCGTTCACCCAGTCAGAAAACGGCACGGTTTTTGCCACAAACAGCAGGAAAAGCGTACACGGAATAAAAATTACTGCATAGCGGCTGCATGCCGCGTTATTTTCAGCTTCGTTTCCGTCAGGCTTCTTTTTGCCGGACATTCTGCGCACTGCAAGATAAACCGCAAAAGCGGCAAAGACAAAGAACAGTCCGCCGAACAGCTGCTTATTGACTATACCCAGATACAGGCTGAGCCTTTGCGAATAACTGACCTCCGAGCCTGACAAATTGCTCAGTGTATCCATGCCGCGGACACGGTGGAACAGATGATCGTACATCGCTGGGAACGTCGCAAAAGCACAGCTACCGGCAAGAAACTGCACGGCGCTGAACTTCAGCGCGTCGTAATATTTTCTGCCGCGCAGCAGCAGACAGAAAAACACGAACGAAATCAAAACATCGTACACCGCGAAATGATAATGCGTCAGTATGCCGAGATACGCGGCAAAAAACAGCGGTAGGCACAATTTAAATGAAATTTCCCTGTCGCACAGCCTGAGAATAAGATACGTCAGAAGCGTCACCCAGAACATCGCCGTAACGTACATTCTGAGAAAAGCCGTTGCGTTCAGCATTGCCGAAGACAGAACAAACGCCAGCGACACGGCGCTGACGATAAAATCATCATTCGTAAGAAGCCTTACAAGCCTGCGCAAAAGGAAAAGGATACACAGAGCGAACAGGATATTTATAATTCCAGCGAACCACATTGAAAAAACACCGGGAAAGAATGAGCAGACCGTATGAAGCAGAAGATAATAAAACGGCGGATGAGTGTCCATTTGCTGATTTTTCCACGTGTTGGCATAATCGAACCTCTGATTCGGCAAAACAGCCGTCACCGCACACAACCCGTTCTCGGACGGTACGTAAAGATACGCGCCCGGGGCTGTAAAATGCTCGATGGACGTGTTGCCGTTGGGCAGCAAATGTACTCTTATCGGAGTATTCGCAAGACAGTAGGAATACACCTCGTCCAAATGCAGAAGCAGTTTGTTTGAAATCATGCACAGCATAAGAACAAAAAACAGCCCGTAAAGCAGCACCGCTCCTAAATGTTTTTTAGATACAGCCTCTTTAATATTTTCCTGATTCATAATCTGTTCACTTCCAAACAGTGAGCTCTATTGTTTCTGTCTAAACGTCCAAAACTTATTCAGCATAAAATTCAGCGGAATAGTAAGTACAAGGACAAAGATTGGTGCCATTACTTTGCTTACGCCGCAGAATTCAACAAGCAGATACAGGAAAGCTGTTCCTGAGAGCATGGAAAAGCCGTACGATATGTAACTTCTCAACAGTGCTGCAAAACTTTTGCAATTACTTTGAAAAACATATCTGTCATTCCAGTAAAACGCATTAAACACGCTGACGAACCATGCAGCGACATTGGAAACAAGATAATTCACACCAAGCCACAACAGCAAATAATATACACAAAAATTAACGGCGGTATTGGCCACACCGACAATACCAAATTTTATAAACTGTATCAGATTTTTCTTTATCAAAAAAGTTTCCAGACCCACAATCTTAACCTCTCAACCAGGCAGGAAAGACTATAACGCGCCGCGCTCTCTGTATTTATCCAGATAATATATAGTTCCGCTGCGCTCAAAATCAGGGAGATTAGCAAACAGTGGAAACTTGATAGTGATTTTGTATTCAGGCATATAGGTTATCAATGCATTTATTATACTGTCCGCCTGTATATCAGGCATCTCGATGCATATTGTCAATTTGTCTCCAAATATTGTCTTTCTAAATTCTGCAGGGTTAAATTTTTCAAGTTTATACCATGTCAAGCTTTTATACGGTTCAAGTTCAAATACAGTATAAGCACTGATTGTCTTGTCTGTCAGACAAACACAGTCGCTTGTATAATATGGTTCTTTCAGATACTCATAATCATTGTATGCCCTGTAAAGCCAGCGTCCGTTCCAGTCAGTACAATACCAGCTGCCCAAAATAACGCAGGATACAATTAACATATATATCACATTATTTGATTTCAGTATATATTTAAGTCTAGTAAACAGAAATACAAATATTCCTGTAAAAAGCGGCATCCAAACAAGCTGCGTATACCTGAAATCTAAATTTATGGTTGCATCTGACAAACAGAAAACCTTCAACGGTATAAAAAGAAAATAACACAATGCCGGAATGAAAATCAAAGCATATTTTACGTTTGTACCGGTAAAGCTGTTCTGCTCAAAATTACGTTTTCCACCTTTCAGGACCAAAAACAGTATAACAGGGATCAGAACAATCAGGCTATCGCCAAACAGCTGACAATTGATCATATTTATGTACCGCAGCAGTATGTCAAAGTACCCTACACCTAGCGTATTTACCGCATTCCCGTATAATATCCCATGCTGGCCATTGAAAATATGTTCAAGCATAGCCGGAAAAATTGCGATAGATGTTACTCCGGCGCAAAACTGCGCAAAAATAAATTTTGCAGCATGCTCAAATTCTCTGTTCCGAAGCAGCCAAATAACAAATACCCCCGATAACAATACTATGTATAAAATGCAAAAATAATGCGTCAGGGCACTCAACAGCGTTGTTACAAAAACACATACGTAAAACTTACGGTTCCATTGTGCGTTATTCCCTGTCTGTTTAATACACAGAACAGTCGCAGACATGACGAATGCCGCTGCCAGCAAATACTGTCTGAAAAACGCAGCCGCATTTAACAAAGCTGGTGAAAGCAGCATTGCCAGTGATATTAACAAAAGAATAAATCTGTCGTTCGTAAACTGACAAATAAGTTGCCTTGCTATCCAAAACAGCCATAATGCAGAAATGACATTTATAAATCCGGCAAACCATTTTGAAAATATTCCGGGGAAAAAGGAACAGCTTGTATGCAGGAGCATATAGTAGAAGGGCGGATGGGTATCATTAATCTGATTTTTCCACACGTTAACATAATTGAAGCGCCTGGAATCGTCAACCCCTGTGATAGCCGCAAAAGCTTTCGATGCAGGCTCATATCTCACCCCGTCTTTGAAATTGGCAGACTCAGGGACTGTGTTTGAACAGTATACGAAAGAGTTGTTTGAAATATTGGACAACGCATAGGATGCGTACTCATCAATATAGTAATAGGACTTTTGTGAAATACATAACATTAACAGAACAGAAAAAAGAATATACAACGCTATACTTTTTTCTGCGTGATATTTATTTTTAATTTTCGATGCTGCCGATAAACTCATTTCACATTGCCGCTCTGTCAAGGTAATATTTACTTCCCAAAGGGAAAAACAGAGAGCGCTGCATACTTATTCTAAACTCAGGCAGATATTGCATTATCTGCGCCATTATCTGATCGGTATTCGCTCCAGGTGCCTCAATGCAGATAACAAGCTGATTGCCGAAAGTGAAATTTCGCAGCTGCTTCATATCAAAATTGACAGGAAGTACCGCCATGTTTTTGTGTTCCGACAATTCAAAAACTTCGGTAAAGTTGATGCCTATTGACGTTATACATACGCAATCCGCACCGGAATATGCCCTGTCAACTGCGATATTTGATGTATGCGACCTGTATAAGAAATCCATATTCCAGTCAGTAAAGAACCAACTTCCCAAAATAATTAAAAACGCGGTAAGCAGTATCGCGCATTTTGCAGAATATGCGCTTAGTTTTTCCTTTAATTTGACAAACAGACATACAAGTACAGACGTCAGCAGAACTGCATACACAGGATGCAGATAGCGGCTAAAGCTTGCTTCAAAGAAATCGTACGGCTTCTGAATATGTGCAGTTTTTGCAATAATCATAAAATATATAATGATCGGAACAAATATCGCCGTTAAACTTTTCCGCGACAGCGTTGCAGACGGTAAAATATTCTGCCCGTTTTCCTCTGCACTAGAAGACTTTTTCTGCATAGCATCTTTCACGTAAAAATACAGCATTGCTGCCAATATTATCAAAAGCATGCCGCCGAAAAGCTGTCTGCAGAGAATTTGCCAACATAAGCCGAACCTTTCCAGATAATCGGACATGTCTGCCGCATTTGCAAAGGATTCTGCTCCGCGCGCACCGAAGAATATATGCTGAATTGAGGCCGGAAATATTATTACAAACATAATGGCAGCGGATATCTGCGAAATAATAAGCTGCACTGCGTCTTTAAGTTTTTTTTCGTAAATAAGCTGTGTAGCAAATACAGCGGACAGAAGCGCGGCATAAAACGCGCAGTAGTAATGCGTCAACGCTCCAACCAACGATACGGTGAAAATTTTCGCACAGAATTTCCGTGAGATTTTTTGTTCCTCAGCCTGTTTTGCGAAAAGATACGTTTCAAGTGTAATCCAAAACATAGCCATAACGTACATTCTTAAAAACGCGGATGCGTTCAGCACCGCAGAAGACAGAACAACAACAAGGGATATCACCGAGATTATCAGTCTGTCGTCCGTATACAGACGTATGATTTTTCTTGCGGCAAACAGCGTAAGCAAGGCAAAAACAATATTAATTATTCCTGCGTACCATTTTGAGAAAGTTCCAGGAAAGAAAGAACATATCGTATGAAGAAGTGCATAATAGAGTGGCGGATGGGTATCCTGAGCCTGTCTTTTCCACACTCCTGCATAATCAAAACATTCTTCTTTTACGGGAGCAGTAAATGACGCATAATTGCAGTTTGTATAATCAATCGGTATATAATATTGAAAAGCGGCGTCGCCGTTATCTCCAAAAATGACGTCAGCGTTTTTGTTTGCCAGTATGTACGATGAATTTTCGTTGGGATGGAAATAAAGTTTCTGCGATATTGTACAAGCAAGAAGAATAAAAAACAGTAAATATATCAATACTGTTCCTAATTTTACTTTTTGGTGGACAGAAGATATAGCCATACGAATACCGCGCTTTACTAAAATACTATTTCTTTCCCGTGCTGCCGAAACCGCCTGCGGAACGTTCTGTTTCTTCAAGCTCGCAGACAGTTTCAAATACCGCTTTTGTTACCTCGGCAAATACCATCTGCGCTATTCTGTCGCCGATTTCAATTTTAAAGTCATCTTTTCCAAGGTTGGCAAGAATAACCTTAACTTCTCCGCGGTAGTCGGAATCTATAGTTCCGGGGGAATTCAGCACAGTTATGCCGTGTTTCAACGCAAGTCCGCTTCTGGGACGCACCTGAGCTTCAAAACCGGCAGGAATTTCAAGAAACAATCCCGTTGAAACGCAGGCACGTTCACCGGCAGGGACGTTAAGCGCTTCGGCAGCCCTTAAATCCATTCCTGCTGAGCCTTCAGTTGCGTACTGCGGAAGGACAGTGCCTTCCGCAGTTTTAACTTTTACCGTAATTTCTTTCATTTACTTTCTCTCAAAACGGCGGACAGGTTTATGTTCGCTTTTTTTGAAATCTCCATCGCGGTGCGAAGCCTTGTCGCGTTTCGGCGCAGGCGTGCTTTCAGGGAATGCGGCATATTTGATTTCGCGCGCTTTCTCTATCTCAATCTGTTCGGTGTACTCCGGATTCTGCGCAAGTGAGTCAAATCCCGGAATAAGCGGTTTGCGGGTAAGGTTCACTCTGCCCATGTCGTCTATTTCCTTGACCTGAACAAGTACCTTGTCGCCGATTTCAAACGCGTCTTCGATTTTCGGCACTCTGCGCGTCGTAATTTCACCGACGTGGAGCATTCCTTCCTTGCCGGGAAGCACTTCAACGAACGCGCCGAAGGAAAGCATTCTCGTTACGGTTCCTATAAACATTTCGCCGACTTCGGCTTCCCTGACTATGTCGTTTATCATCTTGCGAGCAGCTTCCGCACAGTCAAGATTTACCGCCGCAATGTGAATAATACCGCTGTCTTCAACATCAACCTTAGCGCCGGAAACGGCAACTATGTTGCGGATTACTTTTCCGCCGCTGCCTATTACGTCGCGGATTTTCTCAGGGTCGATAGACATTGTTATAATCTTCGGGGCTGTCGGAGCTATTTCAGGACGCGGTTCGCTGATTGCCGCATCCATTATGTCAAGTATCTGCATTCTGCCTTTTTTAGCCTGCGCGAGCGCTTCGACAAGCACCTGGCGTGTGATGCCGCCGGCTTTATTGTCCATCTGCAGCGCCGTAATTCCGTCGCGCGTTCCGGCAACCTTGAAGTCCATGTCTCCGTAATGGTCTTCAAGTCCCTGAATGTCAGTCAGAATATTATAGTTTTTGCCGTCTGAAACAAGTCCCATAGCTATACCGGCAACCTGTTTTTTAATGGGAACACCCGCCGCCATCATTGAAAGGCTTCCGCTGCATACGCTTGCCATTGAGCTTGAGCCATTGGATTCAAGAATATCCGAGACCTGGCGCACAACGTACGGGAAATCCTCTTCTGCCGGGAACATCGGGCGAAGCGCGCGCTCAGCAAGCGCTCCGTGTCCTATTTCACGGCGTCCGGGGCCTCTCATCGGCTTGATTTCGCCGACTGAATACGGCGGGAAATTGTAATGAAGGATAAATCTCTTCGCAGGTTCGTCAAGCTTGAGCCCGTCGAGTATCTGGTCGTCTGCGCCGATCATGCCGAGCGTCGTTACTCCGAGAGACTGAGTTTCTCCGCGCGTAAAGAGCGCAGAGCCGTGCGTCATTGTGAGGATGTCAACTTCGCAGGTAATTTTGCGAAGCTCGTCCATCGCACGTCCGTCCGAGCGTTTTTTCTCTTCAAGCAGAAGCTTGCGGACGTTGTCTTTAACCATGCCTTCCATAACTGTGGCGATATATTTTTCGGAATCGGGATGGCTTTCGGCAAAGTGTTCTTCGGCTTTCTGCTGTGCTTCTGCAAGAGCCGTTCCGCGTGCCATTTTCTCATGAATCTGTACTGCTTCGTAAATGTCTTTTTCGACGTTTTCTTTCATCCAGGCGTCAATTTCTTCTATTTTCTGCGGTTCGGGAAGAACAACTTTCGTTTTGCCGACTTTTGCGCAGATTTCGTCTATGAAATCGACGATTTTAACAATAGCTTCGCTTGCAAGCTGGAGCGCGTCAACCATCTTGTCTTCGGTAAGCTCGTTGGCACCCGCTTCGACCATGGTAATTCCGCCGCGATGTCCTGCGACTGTCAGGTCAAGCGTACTGCGGGGCATATCGGCTTCGTCAGGGTTGACAACAAGTTCCCCGTCCAGGCAGCCTATGCGCACTGCGCCTATAGGTCCGTTCCACGGAATATCCGACATGGCAAGCGCAAGTGATGCGCCGTTAATTCCGAGAATATTCGCAGGATTGACCTGGTCAACAGACATAACCGTTGCGACAACGTGTACGTCGTTTCTCATCCAGTCTTCAAAAAGCGAACGGATTGAACGGTCAATCACGCGTCCGCTGAGAGTTGCCGCTTCCGACGGACGGCCTTCTCTTTTAATGAAACCGCCGGGCACTTTGCCTGCGGCATAATAACGTTCTTCGTAATCAACAAGCAGCGGGAAGAAATCAAGTCCTTCCCTTGCCTTTGACGACATAACAGCCGTTACCAATACTTCCGTGTTGCCATGTCTTGCCAAAACCGCTGCGTTTGCTTGTTTTGCAAGGCGTCCCGTTTCAAATGCGAGCTTCTTTCCGTAAAAGTCAAGCTCAAAAATCTCTTTCATCTGTCCTTTTTCCTCCTGTTTTCAACTTCAACCCCAAGATAATACCACAAAAATAAAAAAAACGAAGGCTTTTCAGCCTTCGTTTGCAAAATTTGCCGTTTTTTACCGCTTCGGTCAAATTAGTGGCGGAGTCCAAGACGTTTGATAAGGTTCTGATAGCGGTTAAAGTCTCTGCTCTTAAGATACTGAAGAAGTTTGCGGCGTTTGCCGACGAGAATGAGAAGACCACGTCCTGAATGAAAATCTTTTTTGTGGATTTTCATGTGTTCCGTGAGTTCTCTGATACGCGCGGTAAGGATTGCGACCTGGACTTCTGTTGAGCCGGTGTCGCCCTCATGCGTTTTGTACTCTTCGATGATAGCTTGTTTCTTCTCCTGATCGATCATTTCAATCACTCCTGTAGGCCGTTTTCGCCTGATGTCCAAGAACACAGAAGAGCGTACGGAGCGCCAATCCGTGTAAAAGGCTCGGATATATTATCAGATTTGTCCGAATATGGCAAGTCCCCCTGAAATATAACGTTTAGTCTGCGATATATCAGTACCCTGCTCTCTGCAGATGGTAAATACTGCCGTCTTCGTCAGCTTCGCTGCGGCCCAAAGGCGTTCTGGATATATTGTAAGCGTTGAGCTCAGGATAAAGCTGTGCGATAACGGCATCCGTGTTAATTCCGTTTTGTCTGGAAATACAGATTACAAGTTTGTTCGTTCTTTCGTCTGCCAAAACCGCTTTCACAGCCTTCGGATTAAACTCCTGAAGTGGCATAACGGTAAGGCTGCGGTACGGAGACAGATAAAATACGTCTTTCGGAATCAGATTAACGTAGAAACAATAACAGTCTGAATCGCTGAAAAACTGCTGCGTAAAAAGCTGCTGCTGATATTCCCTGTACAGGAAACGGCTGTTCCAGTCCGTACAGAACCAGCTGCCGGCAATAACGGATAAAGCAAGTATGACCGTAAGACATTTCGCTGAGTTTTTGCTGAAGAATCTGTCAGACAGAATAAACGCCGTGGCAGAAACGATGCAAAGAAGCACCGCAAAAATCGGATACATATATTTTATGTCGCCGAATACACCCTCTGTAAGAATCGGCGTAAGTTTCGCTATTATAAAGAAATAGCATATTGCAGGAACCGAAGCCAGAATATATTTTTGGAGCGGTAAAGCAGCCTTTTCACATTTTTCATGTTTATTGTTTTTGCTCTGCATATTGCCGTATATAACGGCAATAAACGAAACGGCTGCAAACGCAGGCAGTATTTTTCCGAACAAATCGCCGCTGACCACCTGCCAGTAAGCAGACAGTCTCTGCGGATAATCAGCCATTAACATAACATTGGGCATAAATTCTGAGGTGCCTCTCGCACCGTGGAAAATATGCGTCAGAACTGCAGGAAAAACCGCGCAGGCAGCAAGTCCGCCGCAGAACTGCGCCGCGCTGAAACAAACAGTTCCTTTAAAATCTTTGTCATACAGGCGCTGTATACCGAAAATTGCTGAAAGCAGAACTATGTAAAAAATACAGTAATAATGTGTCAGCGTCCCAAAGAAGGTGACAGCCGCGATTTTGAGACAAAACTTACCTGTAACCGGCTTATCAGTTTGCTGAAGGAAAAGAGCAGTCTGCAGCGTTACAAAGAATGTCGCCATAATGTACATCCTGAAGCAGGCAGCCGAGTTAAGAATTGCTGAAGAGAAGACAAGCATAAGCGATACTGCTGCCAAAATAAATTTATTGTCTGTCAGCTGGCTGACAAGTTTTCTTGCAGCGTAAAGTATTCCGAGCGAAAACAAGATGTTAATTGCCCCGGCGAACCATTTTGAGAAAACACCAGGGAAGAACGAACATATTATATGCAGCAGAAGATAGAAAAGAGGCGGATGCGTGTCATCAGCCTGATTTTTCCATACGTTGGCAAAATTAAATCTGCCGTCTGCCGGAACCGACGTCAGTCGTGCAAATGCCGACGATGCCGGGACATATGCGTAATTCTGCATAACCTTCATTTTCGTTTCGTTGCCGATGGTATTTTTCGACAGATGGTTCATCGTCACTTCGACTTCGTTGTTGTTTGCAAGACAATACGAAAGTATTTCGTCCTGGAAATATGCCATTTTGTGTGATATGGTAAAAATCACAAGAAAAGCAAAAACAGCATAAAGCATAACTGCTTTCGCGTCAATTCTCTTCGATGAAATCGTTCCGGTCTGAGCCGGGATATCTTCTTTCATAACACTACACTCCGTTAATTGCAATTTGTTTTGTCAATGATGTAGACCGGTCTGTTCTTGGTTTCCATATAGGTTTTTGCCATGTACTGACCGAGGATTCCTGTACAGAGAAGCTGCACGCCGCCGATTGTAAGAAGCACGCACATTGTTGACGCCCAGCCCTGTATCGGATCACCGTATATCAGCTTGCGCAGAACAACAAACATTATCGCAAGAAAAGCCAGCAGACAGAGCAGCACACCGAAAGCTGTCGCCAATACGAGAGGAAGCGTCGAAAAAGCGACTACTCCGTCGAGCGCATAAACGAGCAGTCCCCAGAATGACCATTTTGTTTCCCCAGCTGTACGTTCCACGTTTTCAAATTCAATCCAGCGGTTTTTGAAACCTACCCATCCGAAAATTCCTTTACTGAAACGATTGTATTCTTTCAGGGAAAGTACCGCATTGACAAATTTCCTGTTCATAAGTCTGTAGTCTCTTGCACCGTCGGCAAGTTCAACTTTTGAAATTTTTGACATCAGCCTGTAGAACATACGCGCAAACGAAGAACGCAGAAGAGGCTCTCCTTTTCTTGTAACACGGCGCGCGGTGGCACAGTCAAAACCAAGTTCCGAAACACTTCTATACATTTCAGGCAGAAGTGTCAGCGGATCCTGCAAATCAGCATCCGCAACGGCGGCGAAATCACCTGACGCATGCTGAAGACCTGCATACATCGCCGCTTCTTTGCCGAAATTTCTGGAAAACGAAATATATTTTACCCTGTCGTCTTTTTCTGAAAGTCCCTGCATAACCTCAAAGGTCGAATCCTTTGAACCGTCGTCAACAAATATCAGTTCAAACGTCTGACCTTTCAATTCTTCGGACGTTTCGCACAATCTGCAAAACTCGCCGTAAAACAATGGCAGACTTTCCTCTTCGTTATAACACGGAACAACAACGGATATTTTCAAAGCAGTTTCCCTCCCTGCTTGAAGTATTTTAGCATGTCGTCAGGCAAGGGCGCAATAAAGGCTGCCCCTGAAAGTCCACCAAGTCTTTCGTCGGCAGGAAACACAACTCTGTATGCGTGAAGCAGCGTTCTTGCTGCTTTTCCTGAACCATTGCCGTATTTTCTGTCGCCAAGCACAGGATACCCAGCAACAGAGAAATGTACTCTTATCTGGTGTGTGCGCCCAGTTACAAGCCGCACTTCGGCACAGCTTAAACCGTTTCCGCAGGCAAGCCTTTTATAAAGTGTCAGAGCAGACTGCCCTCTGCTGTCAACTTTTACGGTGTTTGTGTCAGGGTCTTTCAGCAGCGGGAAATCAATTCTTCCATGCTCCGGCAAATCTCCTTCAACGACGGTGCGGTATATCTTTTCAATTTTTCTTTCGCGTATGAGTTCAAAAAGCAGTCTCTGGAATTTTCCGCTCAAAGCGGCAACGATAATCCCTGAGGTATTTCTGTCAAGCCGCTGAACAGTTGACGGACGAAAATCAGTCCTTTTCCATTCAAGCTCTGCCATAATACGAGTGTAAACAGAATCTGCACCTTTTACGTCAGGCTGCGTCAGAAGCCCTGCGGGTTTGTTAATTATCCAGACGTTTTCGTCTCTGTATATAGTTTCAAGTTTCTGGGCAACGCTGTTTTTACGCTCAGGCTGAAATATTTCCTGACATGCAGGTTCGTCATTCCACGGAAGCTGCATAAACTGTCCGGCTTTTGCCCTAGTGTCGGGAGAAATTTTTTTTGCGTCAAGACGTATTTCTCCCTTGCGGAGCGCTTTCATTATCGCTGAAAGCGGAATTTGAGGGAACATCGACCTGAGCAGCCTGTCAGCTCTTCTACCCTCCTGATCTTCGGTAACGTGAAACTCAAAACCCATCTTATCTGTTCCAGAAACGTCTCTGCGTTGCGTTGTTCCAGTTCGAAATTTCTTCGTTTTCTTTCATGTCCTTGACTGAATCGTGCCAGCAGAACATTCTGAAATCAAGTTCGTCCGCTGAAGAAACAATCATGGCTTCTGCAGTCTCGGGAACTACCGGCGATCCGTATTCGCGAAGCCCGTGATGACTGATGATAACATGAGCAAGCTGCAGCCTTAATTTTTCGTCAAGCGGATATTTTTCGCAAAGCTTTTCAAACATAGCGTAACCAAGCGCAACGTGGTCAATAACCGCACCTTCAATCGTAATTTCAGGCATCGTGTTCATTTTATAGGCACGGAGTTTGCCGATATCGTGAAGCAGGGCACCGGCAACAACTATATCTGCATCTACACCGTAATTTGACCGTTTCATTGCTTCCGCCTGCCCCTTTGCGCAGTCAGCTACGGAAATTGAATGTTCGGCAAGCCCGTTGGCATACGCATGGTGATTTGATACAGCCGCCGGCCAGCTGAAAAATTCCAACAGCATTTCGTCGGCAAAAACAGCACACAGAAAATCAGCAATTTCTTTTCCGCAGCCGCTTACAAGCTCTTCAAAGCGTTCCTTAAGCTTTTCGGAAGAAACAGGCGATTTCGGCATGTATTCGGCAGGGGCAAAGCTTTTCTGATTGAGAAGCGTTATTTTGTTGAAATTAAACTGCTGCTGCCCCTTATATTCGGCAACCTTGCCGTCTATTCCGACCGTACAGCCCTCAATACCGTCGATTTTGCTCTCTTCAAGCCTTTCAGCGGGCATTGTGAGGTCGCAGTTGTCAGCTGAGCGGTCAAACCACGCGGCGTCCGACCAAATTTTCGCGTCAATACCTCCGAAGCTGTCTATTGCAGTCATCTCGTAATATTTTCTTCCGTTTTTGTCCGTTCTTGAAACAAGATTTCTGACGACAAAAATCGCCTTGAAAATTTCCCCTGATTTAAGTTTTTTAATCTCCGAACTTGTTAAAAGCGCCATGACCCATTCCCCCGTAAATTTATTTACGTCTGATATTTTATCATACAACTAAAAATGCGCACGGTAAGTTATAATAAATGCAGCTTAAATTTCGGAGGCGAACATGAACGACGTCATAACAGCTTTGGCAACAGTATACGGGGAAAGCGGGATAGCAATCGTCAGACTTTCGGGAGAAGGTTCTGCCGCGCTTGCAGAGCAGCTGCTTCTCGGAAAGAAAAAACTTTCTGAATATCCTCCGCGCACAATGCGGCTTTTCACGCTCTGCGATAACGGCGAAGCCTTCGACGAAGCGCTTGCCGTCCGTTTTGAAAAAGGCTCAAGCTACACGGGAGAAGAAAGCGTTGAAATACAGTGCCACGGCGGAATGCTTCCGGCGCAGAAATGCATTGAAATTTTATGCGGAAACGGGGCAAGAATAGCCCAGCCCGGAGAATTTACAAAACGCGCGTTCCTGAACGGAAGGCTTGATTTGTCGCAGGCGGAAGCAGTACTAGGCATAATAAAGGCAAAAAGCGGCGAGGCACTTGCTGCCTCTGAAAGGACGCTGCAGGGGAAATTTACGGGACAGATAAAAAAATTTCTTGAACTCCTTACAACTCTCGCAGCGCAGCTTGAAGTCAACATAGATTTTCCGGAAGACGATACAGGGCTTCTGCCGGCAGAAGAATTTGCGGCAAAAATCTCGGACGCAATATCCTACGGAAATGAAATAATTTCGCGCTGCCGCACTGGAATGCTTCTCAGGGAAGGCATAAACGCCGCCATAGCGGGAAAACCCAATGTCGGCAAATCTTCGCTGCTGAACGCGCTGCTTCACGAAGAACGCGCAATCGTTACCGAAATTCCCGGCACAACGCGCGACAAAATTGAAGAGCAGTTCCTGCACAAGGGAATATCGGTGCGGATAACGGACACGGCGGGAATAAGAAACACAGAAGACAAAATCGAAGCAATAGGCATACAAACAGCGTTAAAAGCTGTCAGCGATGCTGATATCGTAATATGGCTGCTTGACTCCAGCCGTGAATTTTCCGAAGAAGATACGAAAATCAGAAAAGAACTTGAAGGCAAAAAATATATTACGGTACTCAATAAATGCGATCTGCCGCAGAAAATATCGGAAGAAGAATTTGCGGAAAGCGAATTTCTGCGAATTTCGGCGGCAACCGGCAATGGCATAGAAACGCTGAAAGACAAAATAATCGCCCTTGTATCTGACGGTGCGATACTTGCGGAAAGCTACGGCGTTTCATCGCGCCAGCTTGAATGTCTTAGCCTTGCTGTCAATTCTCTTAACAATGCGCATGAGGCTCTCAATTCAGGACTCGGCGACGACGTTACCGCGGACTGCGTTGAAACCGCCCGCAGACACGCTGCTTCTCTGCTCGGTCTTGACCCTACCGAAAAGCTGCTTGATACAGTATTTTCAGATTTCTGCGTAGGGAAATAGGCTGAAATCACCGTCCGTTGGTCGCTTCGCTCTAAATCAAACGGCTTGGGAAATATCCCAAGCCGTTTTTATGCGTAATAACTGTTTGTAAGGCTATTTCATAAATTTATCTATATAACCCCATACAATAACTACCATCATTATGACGGGTATTATGTACGTCACGTACCAGCGGACACAGACTGGGAATTTAATGCCTTTACCGGCGTTGACCTCTTTTACAAAGTTATCCCAGCCCCAGCCGTTTTTTCTCGTACAGAAGAAAAGATAGAACAGCGAACCAATCGGAAGCAGATTGTTGCTGACTATAAAATCTTCCAGATCAAGCACGCACGTTCCCTTGCCGAGCGGCTGAAAGTCTGCCCAAAGGTTAAATCCGAAGCAGCACGGAAGGGAAAGAACCGCGATGAGCAAACCAGTAGCAAAAGCAGACTTCTGCCTGCTCCATCCGCGCGTATCTATGGCGTTTGCAAGAATTGTTTCAAAAACGGCTATAACGGTGGACATTGCCGCAAAACTCATAAGGAGAAAGAACAGCGTACCCCAAAATCTTCCGCCTGTCATGTGATTGAACATTACCGGCAACGACACAAAAATTAAGCCGGGTCCTGCTCCAGCGTCAACTCCGTAGGCAAAACAGGCGGGAAAGATTATAAAACCCGCCATAAGAGCAACAAAGGTGTCAAGCACGATAACGCAGGCGGCTTCTCCTGTGAGCGAACGCTCCTTGCCAATGTAACTGCCGAAAATAGCAAGTGAACCTATGCCGAGGCTGAGCGTAAAAAACGCCTGCCCCAAAGCTGCATATATACTCGTCCAAAGCCCGTGTTCAACAAGCTTGCTGAAATTGGGTTTCATGTAAAATTCAAGTCCCTGTGAAGCCCCGTCAAGTGTTACAGAACGCAGAGCAAGCGACAGAACCAAAACAAGAAGCGCAGTCATCATAACTTTTGTTATGTTTTCAACACCCTTTTGAAGTCCTGAGAAGCATATCATCGTACCTGCCGCAACCGAGAGCAGCATCCAAAAAATAAGCGCTGACGGATTTGAAAGCAGGGTTCCGAAGGTCTGCCCTATTTCATCCGGCGTCATTCCGGAGAGTTTTCCGCTGAGGCTGTACCAGAAATAGGCAAGCATCCATCCTGTTACCGTCGTGTAGAACATCATGAGTACAATGTTTCCTAAAAAGCCCATTATGCCGTTGAGATGCCATTTTGTGCCTTTCGGTTCAAGGCGTTTGAACGAGTTGATGTTGCTTTGACCCGATGCTCTCCCGACGGCAAATTCCATAGTCATTATCGGAAGTCCGAGAATAATCAAGAAAAGTATGTAAACAAGCACAAAAGCTGCCCCGCCGTACTGCCCCGTAATAAACGGGAAACGCCACACGTTGCCGAGCCCTATTGCGCAGCCTGCTGACAAAAATATAAAGCCTAATCTGCTGCCAAGTTTTTCTCTCTTGTTCTCCATGCAGTATTACCTCCGGTAAATACAAAAAAACAATGATTGATAAGTTTCAACTCAACACTTAGTTTTTTTAACCGTCTTTCTGCGGAAGTCTGTCAGGACTTAGCGCAGAATACAGTGTCGTTATCTTCAAAAATCCAGAGGGGCAAAGCCCGCAAAGCCACTTATTGCTGCGCAAAATCAGCGATTTTCGCAGCAAGCCGGTAATAAAAAATACGCGCTGCGTGCTAAGTGCTGTCTGACTAATATGCTTTTGCGAAGATGCAGAGACGTGCGCCTTCCCTGCCGGTATAGAAGCATTTTCCGGTCTCTCCCGCGCGATCCAGCGGATAGCAGCGCGGAGTTGCGCCGGTCGCCTCTTTAATTGCCTTTTCGTCTTCAGGCGTCCCGTCAAAGTATGCTTCAACGAAACCGCCTTTTTTGTCTATAATTTCTTTAAATTCTTCAAAGCTTGCGGCTTTATACGTATGCTCTTTCCTGAACTGCTCTGCTTTCTTCAGCATATCGCTCTGTATGGTTTCAAGCAGCTGCGGTATTTTTTCTGCGGCTTCCTGCCAGGCAATGCTGATTTTTTCGCCAGTATCGCGTCTGACAACGCGCAGCGTCTGCGATTCAAATTCCCTTTCGCCAAGTTCCAGTCTGAGAGGAACACCTTTCTGCAGATGATAGAAGAATCTGTCGCCCGGACGCATGTGGAAGTTTTCGTCTATTTTAACGTACAGACCGCCGAGAGTTTTGTTGAGCGCGTCTTTAATTTCCTGAGCCTTTGGCATAATCGTATTTTTAATTTTCTCTTCGTCAGTACAGATCGGCATAATAACAGCCTTAACACCGGCAACGTGCGGCGGAAGCACAAGACCGTCATTGTCCGAATGTGTCATTATAAGTGCACCGATTAGACGCGTTGAAACTCCCCAACTCGTTGTATAGGCATAGGTCATTTCACCGTTCTGATCCTGGAACTGTATGTCAAACGCCTTTGCGAAATTCTGTCCGAGATAGTGGCTTGTTCCTGCCTGCACAGCTTTGGTATCGCTCATCATTGCTTCGCAGGTATATGTGTTGTCTGCACCCGGGAAGCGTTCACCGGCAGTCTTGACACCGGCAACGACCGGAAGTGCCAAATCTTCGCGCATTATGCGTTCATATACGCCGAGCATACGCTCAGTTTCCTCAACAGCATCTTCTTTCGTAGCGTGAGCCGTGTGACCTTCCTGCCAGAGGAACTCCGACGTGCGGAGGAAAAGGCGCGGGCGTTTTTCCCAGCGGACAACATTGCACCACTGGTTTATAAGCAACGGAAGATCGCGCCAGGACTGTATCCATTTGCTGTACATGTAACCTATAACTGTTTCGGAGGTCGGGCGCACGATAAGAGGTTCTTCGAGTTCTTCGCCGCCGGCATGAGTTACGACCGCACATTCCGGGGCAAAGCCTTCAACGTGTTCCGCTTCCTTTGTGAGGAAAGACTGGGGAATGAACATCGGGAACTGAGCATTGACATGTCCTGTTTCCTTAAACGCCTTGTCAAAATGCTGCTGTATATTCTCCCATATTGAGTAGCCGGTAGGACGCACAACCATGCAGCCGCGCACCGGTGCATAGTCAGCGAGCTCTGCTACTTTTATTACGTCAAGATACCACTGAGAAAAATCCTTTTCCTTGGGTGTTATGTTCTTCGCCATTAGAAACTCCTCCAATCAGGTACGCGTCATATTTTAACACATAATTCAGCACTTAGCACTTGGTTAGCTATAAGCGTTAAGCTTTAAGCTTTAAAACCTTTAAGGCTTTTGGCTTAATACTTCTCTTCGTCTTTCTGCGGGCTCCGTCAGGAGCAGCGAGACAGCGTCGTTGGTTTTTCTTTTCAACAGCTCGCTTCACCCGTAAAGCCGCTGGGTGCTGCGCCTTCGCTACGCTTCGCGCAGCAAGACAAAGATTTTTTTGTTTTTTTTGCTTACAGCTTGCAGCTTATAGCTTATAACTTATTCTTCACTCAGCACTTATTGTCACACTTTAACGTGTTATCACGTGATTGACTTTTGCAAAAAATATTTTATGATATATACAGGATTAAATCGGAGGTGTCCTGTTATGGCAGCCAACTGGAAAAATGAGTTCACCGATCAGCTTTGCGACTGCATAGCGGCTATAGAAACACGCGAGGAAGCGTACAGGTTCCTTGAAGACGTGGCAACCTATGCCGAAATAGAGGCTTTTGCCCAGAGGCTGCAGGTTGCAAGTCTGCTTCTCAAAAAGATGTCATACCCGAAGATTGTCCAGCAGACAGGGGCAAGCACCGCAACAATCAGCCGCGTAAAAAAATTTGTGGAATACGGTACTGACGGGTATCAGGACGTTTTGAAAAAACTCGCGGACAAAAAATAAAAAATCAACGGCGCTGTGCGCCGTTTTTTATTCTATTGAGTTCTTCAGTATAATTGCCCATGCGGCAAGGTCGTCAATGTCACGCGGCGGAGTCCGCAGCGAGGTTGGCAGCAGTTTCATCAAGCCTTTGGGCGGGTGCAGTTTCCAGTACAGTCTTCTGCCTTCAAGAGTAGTACCGTATTCGTCAACAATCCGTACGGAGATTTTGCCTTCAAGCATTTTTTGAAGTTCTTTGTGCGTAGTCCCGCTTCCGAGCAGTATTTCATACACTTCAATTTTTTCAGGCAGGCGGCCTTCACAACGCCATTTTTCAAGCGGCGTGGAATTTCCCGCTTCAAGTGCACGGACAAATTCCGTATGTTTTTCAGCGGGAATGACGGCGGAAAAAATCAGACTTCCATCGTCTTCCGTTAGTGCAAAGCCTGTTTTGAATTTCCCCGGGTCAGCGGCGCATTTCATTTTATCTGCCCTTCTTCGACCGATTCCCAGCGCGGATAGAGCCACATCCACTGCTCAGGATATTTTCTTATCCATTCGGAGATAACTTCGTTACAGTGGTCTATGCTTTTCTGAACGTCCTCGCCAAAGCGTTTTCCGTCTTCGCCTTCAAACGCGGGAAGCAGGTAAAAATCGTAAATTCCGTCTTCAGCTTTCACGCAGAAGCCTGCAACAACTTTACAGTCAAATTTGTCAGCCAGCTTGGCGACACCTGTCGGGGTGCTTGCCGGAATGCCGAGAAACGGTGACAGTATTCCTTTGTCTCTTGCGTCCTGGTCTATAGGCACGGCTATCAGTTCGCCCTTGCGAAGAAGCTGCATCATTTTTTTCAGGTCGGAATTTTTGTAAAGGACTTTTATCTTGCTGGCAACGCGTATTTCTTCAATAAGCGCCGTAATTCTTTCGTCCCGCTGTTCCGCGACAAGCCCGTTGATAGGATAGCCGTGTTTGGCAAACAGCGAAGCGGCATATTCCCAGTTGCCCAAATGCGCGGTTATAAACATCACACCTTTGCCGCAGGCAAGAGCATCGTCAAGATTTTTTTCGCCGTGGACGCGCACAAGCCCATCAAGCTTGTCAAGCATCATCGGCTGCCGCATAAATTCAACGGCTGCCGTGCCGAAATGCCTGTAGGATGCCCCGACAATTCTTGCTGCTTCTTCCGCGCTGACGCTCAGAGCTTTTGCGCAGCGTTTTTCGGCTGCCGCAACCCGTTTTTTTGAAAAGAACGCCACAAGCAGACCAAGCCTGCCGCCAAGGGCGCATGCCTGTTTATGCGGCAGGGCGTAAATAATTTTTTTTACGATTTGAATAGCACCCCATATCAAGGGCTGTTTTCGTGCCATTTCTACCTCTCTGTTTCAGCAATAAGCTTTTTTGCCGCAGATTGCCCTGTTTCGTACAGGCTGTTTCCTTCACAGTCTATAACCACCACAAGCGGCATCTGCTTAATTTTAAGTCTTAATACAGCCTCAGGTCCCAGTTCCGGCCACGCAACCGTCTTGGCTTCTGTCACGGAGCTTTGAAGCAGAACAGCTGCCCCTCCGGCTGCCCCGAGATATACTGCTCTGCGCTTTTTCATGGCTTCAATAACCTCGGCAGAGCGTTTGCCTTTGCCTATCATAACACGCAGACCGCGTTCAAGAAGAAACGGCGTGTAAGCATCCATTCTTCCGGCGGTCGTAGGCCCTATTACCCCGATTATTTCCCCGGGCTTCACAGGCGCTGGGCCGGCATAATATACTGCTGCTTCCGCTATTTCAAAGGGCGGTTTTTTGCCGTCTCTTATTGCCGCGACAATGCGTTCGTGCGCGGCATCCCTTGCAACGTAAATTTCTCCTGTAAGCAGAATTTTGTCTCCGGTATGCAGCCCGGAAACAGCGGCATCGTCAAGAGGCAGAAATATTTCCTTAACCATCAGAGAACACCTCCGCCGCTCTGCCCTCTATTGTTCCCTCCGCATGGCGGAGAGCATGGCAGCATACGTTGACGGCAACTGGCAGACCTGCTATGTGCGTCGGCAAGGCGATAATGTGGGCGTCAAGCACCGTAACCGTTCCGCCGTACCCTGCCGCGCCTATTCCGAGTTTGTTGCAGCGGATGATTATTTCTTTTTCAAGCTCTGCGTAGCGTTCATCTGTATTGCGTTTTCCTTCTGGGCTGAGCAAAGCTTTTTTCGCAGCAAGAGCGACCGTTTCAAAATTTCCGCCTATCCCTATGCCCAAAACTATCGGAGGACAAGGGTTTGCACCGGCTTTTTCAACAGTTTCGGTGACGGCGTTCAAAACTCCCTCTATGCCGTCAGACGGTTTAAGCATAAACAGACAGCTCATATTTTCGCTGCCCATGCCTTTGGGGCTGACTGTTATTTTTACGGAACTGCCTGGGACAATGCTGCAATGTATCACGGCAGGCGTGTTGTCTCCGCTGTTTTCTCTGTTAAACAGAGGGTCAAGGTCAACCGATTTGCGTAGGAATCCTTTTTCGTATGCTTCTTTCACGGCTTCGTTAAGCGTTTCCGTAATATCGCCGCCGGTGATATGCACGTCCTGCCCTATTTCGGCAAATATTACGGCAAGTCCGCAGTCCTGACACATCGGAAGCTGCTTTTCTTCCGCAAGCTCTGCGTTTTTCGCCAAATCCGCAAGAATTTCTCTGGCAAGCGGCATTTTTTCAGCTTCCCATGCATTGCGCATAAGCTGTTTCATTCCTTCCGAAAGCTGTATACTGGCTTTCAGCAGCAGCGAAACGGTAAGGCTTTTTATTTCTTCGGCTTTTACTTCATAAATTTTGTTCATTAACATTCCTTAATGCATAAGAAGGGTGATCATTGCCCCTCCGGCTATGGTCGTTCCTATAACGCCGGCGACATTGGGTCCCATGGCGTGCATGAGTACGTATGAGCCCGGATATTCCTGCTGAACGACCTTCTGACAGACTCGGGCAGCCATCGGAACCGCTGAAACGCCGGCGGCGCCGATAACGGGGTTGATTTTCCTTCCAGAAAGCACCTTAAGCAGCTGTCCGAACAGGACACCGCCCGCAGTGCTGAAAACAAACGCGACAAGACCGAGCGCAATAATTTTGAGCGTATCCATTCTGAGGAAGGATTCCGCCTGCATTGTCGCGCCGACAGAAATTCCGAGGAAAATCGTGGTCGCGTTCAAAATCTCGTTCTGTGTCGCCTGGCTGAGACGCTCGGTTGCCCCGCTTTCACGCAGCAGATTTCCGAACATGAGAATTCCGATAAGAGGAACCGCTGCGGGAAGTATCAGTCCGCAAACAACGGTTGAAAGTATCGGGAACAGTATTCTTTCTGTTTTTGAAACAGGCTGAAGCTGTTCCATTTTAATTCCGCGGTCTTCCTTAGTCGTAAGAAGTTTTATTACAGGCGGCTGAATAAGCGGAACAAGCGACATGTAGCTGTAAGCCGCAACGGCGACTGCCGGCAGTATATCCCTGCAAAGACGCTGGCATATATAGAAAGCAATAGGGCCGTCAGCGCCTCCGATTATGCCTATACTCGCCGCTGCCGGAAGCGAAAATCCCATGCACACGGCACCGACAAGAGCTACGAACACGCCGAGCTGGGCAGCCGCGCCGAGCAGAAAGGTAATCGGGTTGGCAAGCAGGGGACCAAAATCCGTAAGCGCGCCGATACCCATGAAAATCAGTATCGGGTATATTTCATGGTCAAGTCCAATTTTGACGTAGTAAAGGAAACCGCCCTCGTCAATTATTCCGGAAAGAGGAAGGTTGACGAGAATGCAGCCAAAAGAAATCGGGATAAGAAGCAGCGGTTCAAAATCTTTTACTATCGCAAGGTAGAGCAGGACAAAAGCCACGGCAAGCATTACCGCATTGCCCTGCGTAAGTCCCGCCAAGCCTGACTGTTCGATTATTCCGCGCAGCGCGGAAAGATATATTTCCATCTGTCTGTCCTTACGCTATAACAAGAAGCGCGTCTCCCGTGCTGACACTGGCGCCTGTTTTGCAGACAATTTTCTGCACCGTTCCGTCAGCCGTTGCAAATATCTCGTTTTCCATTTTCATGGCTTCAAGAATTACCACAAGCTGTCCGGCTTTAACAGTATCGCCTTCGGCGACGAGAACCTTAAGAATTTTGCCCGGCATAGGGGCTTCCACTGCGCCGCTGATTTTTTCTGCCGCTTTCGGCTCTGCTGACACCTGCGTTTCAGCTGCTTTCCGCGGTTCAGGCTGTCTTATCGCCTGCGCCGGCGCAGTCTGTGCCTGAGACTGTGCAGTTCCGTCTTCAACCGTTACGTCGTAGCTTTTGCCGTTGACCGTAATTTTGTAATTTTTTATCATATCCGTTCCTCCCCAAATATTTATCTTGCTGTTGTGCCGTTTTCGAAATTACGCAGTCTGTTCAGACGACCCCACATCGTTTTTTTCGGGGCGGCAGCCGCTGAAGGTCTGAAAGAAAGAACTTTCGCGTCCTGCGAGACAAACTGCATAACGGCAGCGGAAATAACCGCCGCCAGTTCTGTATCGTCATCTTTTTCAGGCTCCGCGGCAGGCACGGTTTCACGCGCCATAGCGTTCTCCGCCGCCGTTTTTTTCTGCGCCGCTCTGTAGCAGGCTTTGTGAAGCGACATCATCAAAAGCATAATAAAACCGATCAGAATAAAAACTATGCTGAACGCTATCAGCGACATCAGTACGCCGCCCTGAACCCCTGTGAAATATTCCGCCGTACTCATTTTGCGCCTAATTCGGCATTACGCCGTGCTTGCGCACCGGACGCAGCTCATCTTTTGTTTCGTTGGCAACAAGCGCCTGATAAATCATTGCGCGCGTTTCTTCCGGAAGGATTACGCTGTCAATGTGTCCGTGCTCAAGAGCCCTGTACGGATTTTCAAACATACGCCTGTACTCCGCGATTTTCTCGTCGCGTACGGCAGCCTTGTTGTCCGCCGTTTCGATCTCATGCTTGAAAATAATTTTTGCGGCGCCCTCAGCACCCATAACCGCAACGCGGGCTGTCGGCCAAGCCATAACGGCGTCGGCTCCGAGTTCCTTGCAGCACATCGCTATGTACGAACCGCCGTATGCCTTGCGGAGAATAACGGTAATTTTCGGAATCGTCGCCTCGCTGTAAGCGTAAATTAGTTTCGCTCCGTGGCGGATTATGCCGCGCATTTCCTGGTCGCGTCCGGGAAGATAACCCGGAACGTCAACAAAGGTGACAACAGGAATGTTGAACGCGTCGCAGAAACGCACAAAGCGTCCCG
>JAZUJX010000096.1:0-6657 GCA_045642965.1 Synergistaceae bacterium
CCTTTTGTTTCAATCATACCAAGAGCTATTGTATCCTGCATTTAAATTTCCTCCTTGTTGGTATAGTTGTGACTACGCGCTGAGTCTTTCAAGAATTTTCTTGACTATCGCGTCGATGTCAGCATCACCGAGTCCTGCGGCGCTTCCGCATGAAACCGGTGCCGGAGCTGCGCAGCAGCCCTGTGCCTGGGCAACAGCAGCCTGAATATCTTCAAGCTCCATTTTGCCTACCGCAACGTAACGTCTGTCAAGAAGCTGCATCGGGCCGACGTTTTCCGACGTTGCGCTGCCGCCGATTGCTCCGCAGCCAAGCGTAAGTGCCGGCATAAGACCTGTCGAAGCTCCGATTCCGCCGAACGTTGACGGTGAGTTGACAACGATACGCGATGCAGGAATTCTTGCCGCAAAGTACTTGACAATGTCGTTGTCCTTCGTGTGAAGCGACATTGTGTGACCAGCGCCTTCGTAGTGGAGAAGGTCAACGCAGTGTTCGCATACCTTGACGTAGTTCTCCGCATGGAAGAAACCGAGTATCGTGCTGAGTTTTTCGTTTGAATACGGATGACCGCGGCCGATTCCCTGGTCAACTGCGACGATAACGCGCGTATCGGCAGGAATCGTTATGCCGGCGAGGTTGGCAACAGTCTGCGGGTCCTTGCCGACGATCTGCGGGTTCATCGTTCCGTTTCCGCGAAGGATGAATTTGCTGAGTTTGTCTCTCTGTTCATCCGTAAGGAAATAGAATTTCTGGCGTTTCATTTCAGCCTGTACCGCGTCGACCATATCGTCGTCGCAGATGACTGACTGTTCTGAAGCGCAGATTGTACCGTTGTCAAACGTTTTTGAATCAACAATACGTTTGACCGCGAGAGGGATATCAGCCGTGCGTTCGATGTAGGACGGACCGTTTCCGGGGCCGACACCGATTGCCGGGGTACCTGACGAATAAGCTGCGCGAACCATCGCTGAACCGCCTGTTGCAAGGATCATTGCCGTGTCGGGATGGCTCATGAGGATATTCGTTGCCTGACGCGTCGGTATTGAAATCGTTGAAACGAGGTTTTCGTTGCCGCCGGCTTCGGCGATTGCCTGACGGATAACCTTGACGGCTTCGTCAATGCAGTGCTGTGCGCTCGGGTGCGGCGAGAAAACTATCGCGTTTCCTGATTTGATTGAAATTTCTGCTTTGTAGAAGCAGGTTGACGTCGGGTTCGTTGACGGAACGATACCGGCGATAACTCCGAGAGGTACTGCGTAGCAGGTAAGACCGAGTTTTTCGTCGTGTCCGATTTCACCGATCGTCTTCATGTCTTTAATATAGTCCCAAACAAATTTGCTTGCGAATATATTTTTGATTGTTTTGTGTTCAGCTCTGCCAAAGCCTGTTTCTTCCTGTGCAAGAGCGCCGAGGCGTACTGCGTTTCTTACGCCGGCGTCTGCTATGGCTTTGACTATTCTGTCAACATATTCCTGGCTCTTTGTAGCCAGTTCCTGCTGTGCCGCTTTGGCTGCGCTCAGAAGAGTACGTACTTCCTGAACGGAAAGCAGGTCCTTGTCGTAAAGCTGCAAGACAATTCCTCCTGTCTTTTATTTGCAAATCACTCGGATTTGCACCGTGCGGACTGTGCGTCCGCATCACAAACTTCTCTGCTCTTTTCAGGCTGTCCGCTTTGTACGGAAATGCTTAACAGCGGCAAATCCTTTTCAAGCATCTTGAATACCGACGGATCGGTATTTGCAATAACAGCCATCAAATCAGGACTACTGAAGAACTACAGGGTTGTCCGAGCAGTATTCGACAGCAGCCGCGAATGCTTCGCATGCGGCTTTGCAGGCTGACTGCGTTCCTGTCATAAGAGCGCCGCCGAAGTTTGTCTCTGAAGGAGGACCGTAGAGTACGCAAAGGCTGACTTCTGCCGCTTTGAGAGCAGCATCGATTCCGTAGATTGATTCGAGCGGTGCAGCGATAACGTATGCAAGAGCTTCGCCTTCTGCAATGCCCGCGCCTGCTGAGAGGTAGGAACCTGTGCGTGAAATCGTGTATGCGTAGTATGAGTTGGAGTCGTCGTCGTTTGCTGAAACGAAGTGGCAGACGTTTTCAACCATGTTCACGCATGCTTTAAGTCCGGCTTTGCATTCCGCAGGGTTCGGTCCGGCGAGGATACCGATAATTTCACCTGCATATTTCTGCGTTGCGTTCGGTGCGCCCGCGTAGCAGCTTTTTGCATAGACGACTTTAACGTCTGCGGCTTTGGTGGCTTCGTCGAGCGCCGTATAGGTAACATCATCGCAGTCCGACGTGATCAGTGCGAGTGATCTCTGATCAGGCGTAAGACCGAGTTCTTTTGCGAGTTCTGCATTAACGTTAGGGATGATTTTTGTTGCAAGCACTTTCGCCGGCAATGGATCTCTCTTCATAATGTAACCCCTCCTGAATTAGAGTTTAAGGTCTGTGCCGCTGGCTTTTGCATCCAGCATCTTTTTGATGATTTCAGCGATGTGGGCACCTGCTTCAACAGGCGGGGTGCCGGCGTCGTGAATGTTTGAAACAACCGTACGTCTTGACTCAGGCATACCGACCGTACCTTTGTAGGTGATGTATGCTGACATTGAGTTTGCCGTAATGAGTCCCGGGCGTTCTCCGATAAGCACGCAGGTAACGGTTGCGCCGGTGAGTTCCGTAATCTGGTCCATAACGCCTACGCGTCCGTATTCAACGAAGAACGGCGTTCCGACTTCGATGCCGAAGCTCTGAAGTCCCTGGATGATTGCGGGCATTACGTCGGCGACGTTTGCCTTAACTGCGGCTGAGCTGAGTCCGTCTGAAACGTAAAGCTGAACCGTGGGGTTCTTTTTGCATTTCTCTCTGACAGCGGCAACACCTTCGTCGCTGAGCTGGCGTCCAAGATCAGGTCTCGTCAGATAGGTATCTTTGTCAGCGCATTTCGTCTGTACTGAGAAAAGATTCATCTGGTTGATAAAATCGTGGTCAACCGGTGAGAAAACCGCATCCTGCGCTGCCGAGTGAGCTGCTCTGAATTCAAGCATCGGGAGCGTAAGATAGCGGGGGCCTGCTTTGCCTATGCCAAGACGCGCCGGCGAGTGGTTTTTAAGTTCCTGATAACCGACTTTGTCGACAGGGTTCTTGACAAGATACTGTGTGTGAAGGTCAATCTGAGTAACGTCAGGAATCATACCGGGGTCAACAGTCGTCTGCGCGGCTGATACTGACTGAACTGACGCGGGGGCAGAGGTCTGTGCCGCGGGCGCGTTCACGTTCATTTCTCCGAGTACCTGTTCAATGATTGCTTTAAGTTCGTTCTGGTCTATCATTGTCTTCGTCCCTCCCCGCTACTTTTTAAGAAAGACTGAGGCGTCGCCTGCGAGGTCAGTAAGATGTCCGTTCTCTGAGAAGCCCATCTTTTCCATCCACGCATCGAATTCCGCTGTCGGACGGAGACCGAACGTTTCACGGAGTGACTGTGCTTCATGGTAACCGGTGCACTGGTACATAAGCATGCAGTCGTCGCCCTGCGGAACGCCCATAACGTAGTTGCAGCCTGCAGCCACGAGAAGCGTTGCGAGGTTTTCGATATCGTTCTGGTCTGCTTTCATGTGGTTCGTGTAGCATGCGTCGCAGCCCATCGGGATACCTGAAAGTTTGCCCATGAAATGGTCTTCGAGGCCGGCGCGCGTAACCTGTTTTGAGTCGTAGAGATATTCAGGTCCTATAAATCCGACAACCGTGTTTACGATAAACGGATGATAGTGTCTTCCGAAACTGTAGCAGCGGGCTTCCATCGTGACCTGGTCCCAGCCGTTGTGGGCCTCTGATGAAAGTTCCGAGCCCTGGCCGGTTTCAAAGTACATAACGTTGGGGCCTGTGCCTGTGCCTCTGTGAAGAAGCATGTCTTCGCCTTCCGTAAGCATTTCAGGCGTAAGTCCGAATGCTTCGTTGCCCTTCTGTGAACCTGCGATTGACTGGAACATAAGGCTCATCGGCGCATTGAAACGCGCGACTGCTTCCGTCTGCGTCGTAACGTGGGCAAGAACGGAATACTGCGTCGGAATTTCCCATTTGTTGACAAATTCGTCAAACATTTTGAGAAGGCGCGCTACGCTTTCAACCGTGTCGTCAACAGGGTTGAGACCGAGGACTGCGTCGCCGCAGCCAAGGCTGAAGCCTTCCATAAGGGATGCCATGATACCCTTAGGATCGTCTGTCGTGTGGTTCGGCTGGAGACGTGACGAGAACGTTCCGGGCAGACCGATTGTCGTGTTGCAGTGGGCCGTTACACGGATTTTTGATGCTCCGTAAACAAGGTCAAGGTTGCTCATCAGTTTGCAGACTGCCGCAACACATTCGCTCGTGAGACCCTTTGAGGCGCGTTTGATCATATCGCCTGTCGTGTGTTCGTCAAGCAACCACTCTCTGAACTCTGCAACCGTCATGTTCTTAAATTCGCTGAAGATTGTCTCGTTGATATCATCCTGAATGATACGCGTTACAGAGTCCTCTTCATACGGAACTGCCGGGGTATTACGAATTTCATTCATCGTAATATTTGAAAGAACAACCTTAGCGGCTACTCTTTCCTCGGCTGACGCCGCAGCGATTCCAGCAAGTTTGTCACCAGACTTTTCTTCGTTGGCTTTGGCCATTACTTCGCAAATATTCTTAAACTCGTAGTTATGACCAAACAACTGTGTCTTGAGTTTCATGCTGTCTTCTCACCTCTCTAAAAATTTTTCGATTAAGAGTTGAAAACCAACGTCTTAATCACGATGGGCAGAACATGCCCACCAAAAACCGGTTCGCCAATATCAATGTAATCCCCGCTCCGTGTTCTGATTCCGTCAATACATATTACGGCTTTCGAATGCTTGAGCAAAACGTTCAGGGCGTGGCCCAGCGCCTTGCCAATGTCATTCTCCACCACCAGTATCAACGGGTACGGGCTCGAAATCACCTCCTCGGCTCCTTTAGTTATAGCTTCTGCCAAATTCTGAAGCTCTGCAAACTTTCTGAATTTCCATCCCCCGAAGGAAACGGCTATCTGCTCAAGATTTCCGTCCGGCTTAAACAGAGGAATCTGCGACCGGATCGACTCTGCTATCTTTTCGAAACTCTCCTCATCCTGCTCCGCTATCTTAAGAACAGGAATATTCTTTATCGGAAGCTGCCCGTCGGCATAGGAAATTGTGCTGCCGCTGATTGAAGTTGTGTGTACTCCGGCGCCGACAACCGTCGCGCGTATCGTCTCCAGCGGCTTCACTATTCTTACCTTCTTGAAATACGGACATTCCTTAATGGCATCGGCAAGCAGCACGCCGATATCACCGAACTTAAAAACGTCGTTTCCGATTGAATCCCTTGAATAATACGCTTCGGCAACTCCGCCTGAGAACGTCAGGCACTTAATCGGCGGAACGGAAGCAGGGAAACCTTTGCCGTCGTTCGTGTAAATCCACTGCGGGGCAGGAGCTTCACCGAGCCCGAGCCCCTCCGCTATAAGATTTGCCATAAGCGCGCAAACCTTGCGGAGCGAAATAACATCGGCGGTATCACCAACGTTAATGTGAATACCGTTATCCTCTGCCAGTTTTTTAATCTTGCTGTAAATATAGGAAATTCTGCCGTTCTCTATCTTGATAAGACGGCCGCCCACGTCAAGACAGTTAACGCCCTTCAGCTGACCGAAATCGTATATGGCACAGTTCGTGGTACCGCCGCCGATATCCGCATTGGCATAAACAGTGCGCTCTTCCTTTGACATAACGTCAATGCCGGCGCCGCGCGCGGAAAGCACCGACTCCAGATCGGGACCCGCCGTGGCAACAACGAAATCCCCCGCCATCTCCGAAAGCGCGTTAAGCACTTCGTTGGCATTTGCCTTGCGGGCTGTCTCGCCGGTGATAATGACTGCCCCGCTTGTAACCATATCCGGCTGCATCTTTGCCGCCGCATACTCGTCACGGACAATCTTCTTGACAGCCTCAGCGTCAATCTCCGTAAGAGAACGGAGGGGCGTAAAATAAATCTTGCTTCTGTATATTATCTCGGTATCAACAATTTCAATTCTGGGAAGAACATACTCGCTCGACTGATTTTCAATCGTAAGCTTGCTGAAAATCAGCTGAGTGGTAGAAGTACCGATATCAATGCCGACGCTCGTAATAATTTCTTTCATTGCAGTATCCTCCATTTGTTGCAGACAAAACCAAAAACTGTTGGCGGAACTGCATCGTTCGGCTAATTTTCTCCGGGCAAATGCTCCGTCGCAAAGCCCGCGTCATCTATACTTTGGCACATTATAACACAACAAACCCAAACGGGCAAATATTTTTACGCCGAATTTTCATAAGTCTGTCTGTCCTCCGCAAGGGTATTCCGACGAAAGTCGGAATACGACGTCATTTCAGTATTTGCAAAGCTTTACGTATTTTCTGGCAAAACACCGCAAAAAAAATCCCGATTTTTTTCAGGACAGGGTTGTTTTTTGGGCTCTGAAACCTCCCCTTAATAGGTAGAGGGACATGACGATTTTTCGTCGGGCATGGCTTTTCTGAAACAACCGTATGACCTGCCGAGGTCTGAAGTTGCGGCTGTTTCTCGGCAGAGAGGCTGCGCCTTATACATCTCTCACGCATTACGTA
>JAZUJX010000097.1:0-11422 GCA_045642965.1 Synergistaceae bacterium
ATGCTTGCCGCAGATTATCTTGTTGAATTAGGTCCCGAAGCAGGGGAAACCGGAGGGTATCTTGTTGCGGAAGGCAGCGCAGACGAACTGCGCAAGGGAGATTCCTCCACAGCGAAATATCTGCGTGGGGAAGCCGACGGCGTGTACAGCTCCGTTAAAAAATACAGAAGACCGAACGGCTGGCTGAAGCTCACAGGCTGCCGCGAAAACAATCTGAAAAATATCAAAGCGGAAATTCCGCTCGGCGTGTTCGGAGCAATCAGCGGCGTTTCAGGCTCAGGCAAAAGCACACTGCTTTACGAAATACTTTACAAAGGGCTGCGCGGAAAATTTGACAGCGAATACCGCGAACGTCCCGGAAAATTCGACGAAATTAAAGGCTGGGAAAAACTGCGCAACGTCGTTCTTGTTGACCAGAGCCCGATAGGGCGCACGCCGCGTTCAAATCCGGCTACCTACACGGGCGTATTTTCTGCGATACGCGAATTTTTCTCAGAACTGCACGAAGCCAAACTGCGCGGATATGCGCCCGGGCGGTTCAGCTTCAACGTAAAAGGCGGACGCTGCGAAGCGTGCAACGGAGACGGCGTCCTGAAGGTCTCCATGCTCTTTCTCCCCGACGTCTACGTAAAATGCGACGTCTGCAAAGGACAGCGATACAACCGCGAAACGCTTGAAGTCAAATACAAGGGACATTCCATAGCCGACGTTTTGAACCTGACGGTTGACGAAGCCTGCGAGCTTTTTGCGGGAATACCGAAAATACTTAACAAACTCAAGGTAATTCAGGAAGCGGGTCTTGGCTACATACGGCTCGGACAGTCGGCTACAACGCTCAGCGGAGGTGAAGCGCAGCGCGTAAAACTTGCCACGGAACTGAGCAAAAAATTCCGCGGAAACACGCTCTATCTGCTTGACGAACCGACAACAGGGCTGCACTACACGGACGTGCAAAAACTGCTCAAACTTCTGCACAGGCTCGTTGACCAGGGAAATTCGGTAATAGTTATAGAACACAACCTTGACGTGCTTGCTTCGTCAGACTACATAATTGACCTCGGACCTGACGGAGGCAAAAACGGCGGCGAAATATCGGCAAAAGGAACGCCGGCACAGATTGCCGAATCCGGAACGGAGACGGGGAAATATCTCGGACAGTTCCTGAAAGAAACCGCACGCGGCAAAACGGAGGAAAAAAATGAGAAAAACAGAAAACAGAAATAAACAACGGGAATATCCGGCTGAAATAAAAGAAACGGCGGAAGAACTCTGCTGGGGCAGAAATCCGGTAATATCCCTGCTTGAAAACAGCCCCGAACGCTGCTCAAGGGTGCTGCTTGCCAAAAACGTGCAGCCGCACGTAAAGGCAAAAATTGAAGAGCTATGCCGCGCGTCAAAAATAGTATTCAGCGGTGTTGACTCTGCCGCGCTGGACAGGCTCTGCAACGGTGAAAATCATCAGGGAACCGCAGCGTACATGCTTCCCGTTACGCTCCTTGACGCGGAAGAATTTATAACTTCGCTTCCCAAGGCTCCGGCGCCGTGCCTCGTGCTGCTCTGCGACCATCTTCAGGACCCGCACAATCTGGGCGCGGTAATCCGGAGCGCCGAGGCGGCGGGGGCAAGCGGGGTGATAATCCCAAAACGCGGAGGCTGTATGCCCACGGGAACGGTTGTCAAAACCAGCGCCGGAGCAGCTTTGCGCCTGCCTGTTGCCCGTACCGGAAACGTTGCGCAGACGATAAAGCTGTTTCAGGACGAAAATTTCTGGACTGTCGGACTTGCCATGGAAGGCAGCGAAACGCTCTTCAAAGAAGACATGCCGCCGCGCCTTCTGCTCGTAATAGGTGCAGAGGGAGACGGACTCGGACACGCTGCGGAAAAAGCCTGCGATGAACTGAGAAAAATACCCATGCAGGGAAGCACGGGCTCGCTCAACGCCTCAGTCGCGGCCTCGCTTGCGCTCTTTGAATGGACGAGAAGCAGAAAATAAAACTGACAACGAAATTCGGATGCGTACAACGATAATTCTAAATTCAAAAGGAGATTTATCCAAATGAAAATGAACAGAGCGGCTGTTTTAATCCTGGCAGCGTTTGCCGCTCTGGCTTGTGCTGTGTCTGTGCAGACACGAGCCGCATTCGCAAACAGCAGCGCAAAGGCAGCAGTAAATCCATCAACCAGCAGAGTCTCTGTCAAATTTAACAAGGCAGAAAAAGAAGTAAACCATGTGAAGGGAGTATGGTTTACATACAAAGAACTTGAAGATATGCTTTCAGACGGAGATTTTGCTGCAAAATTTACCGAAGCGGTTGAGAAATGCAAAACTGCTGGCATAACGGATATTTTTGTGCATGTCAGGTCTTTTTGCGATTCACTCTATCCGTCAAAATATTTTCCGCAAATTGAAAGCACTAAAAAATATAATTTTGACGTGCTGGAATATATAGTGAGCCAGGCACACCAAAGGGATATCAGAGTACACGGCTGGATAAATCCGTACAGAGTCCGCACGGCAGACAATAATATATCCAAACTGCCTAAGGACAGTCCGGCATATATCTGGCTTAATAACGATAATAAAGCCGATGACAATAACGTTTGTTTTGCCGCGAAAGGCATTTGGCTTAATCCGGCTTCAAATGATGTGAGGAAACTCTGTTGTGACGGAATAAAAGAAATGCTTTTGCTATATAAATTTGACGGTATTCATTTTGATGATTATTTTTATCCAGGAAAAGATGCAGGGTTCGACAAAAACTCTTATGAGAAGTACAAAGCAGTGGCAGCCAATCCGATGAAGCTTGGAGAGTGGCGCAGAAAAAATGTCGATATGCTTATAAGCGGCTGCAAAAGTACGGTAAAAGAGTGTAATAAAGATGTTATTTTCAGTGTCAGCCCCGTTGCCTCAAATGATGAAGCTTATAATATCTGTTTTGCCGATGTGCAGTCGTGGATAAAAAACGAATGGACTGACTGGCTGATTCCGCAGATTTATTACGGCTATGAATACCCTGACAGCGAACGCCGTTTTGGCAAGCTTATGACGGAATGGCAAAACAAGGTTAAAGGCAGCAGCGTAAAGCTTATAATAGGCCTTGCCCCGTATAAAATAGGCACTGCTCGGAAACCTGACTGCGATGAATGGGCAAAAGGCGACGAGGTCATATTTAAGCAGGTTAAAGACTGCATTGAGAATAAAAATATATTCGGACACGTATTTTTCTCCTACAGCTGGCTTTTTTCCGAAAAAGAGCTTAATAAATCAGCGCTGCGGAAGCTAATGAAAATTAATTACAGAAAATAGCACCTCGCATCTTTAAAAAACGAATAACGTACAGCGAAAAGTACTACAATAATATTTTTTTCTGAATTTGGGCTTGCAAAATTTGTACTAAAGTATATAATAACTAAGCTATTTCAGGAGCAATTGCTGAAAGAGCGGGTAGTCCCGCTCTTTCTTTTGTTAAAGGGGGGCTTGTTTTGGATAACGGAAAGCTTGAAGAAATTTACGCTGAGATGAAGAAGTGCATTGAAACCGAAGGATACAACTGTGCAGGTTTCGAGCTTGTTTCAGAATGCGGCATGAATATTCTCCGCGCGTATATTGATATGCCCGGAGGCGTTGATTTGTCGGACTGCGAGACTGTTGCGAGAGTGGTTACGGATTATCTTGATACGGTTGAGAGCGCTTTGCCCGACCGTTATTATCTTGAGGTGAGTTCTCTCGGTCTTGAGCGCCCGCTTTTCTGTATGGAGGATTACGCGGTGCAGTGCGGCAAGAAGATTGCAATAAATCTCAAGAGCGGCAAAAAACTTGAGGCAACGCTTTGCGAGACAGCCGATGATGAGATTGTCGTAATTGACAAATCGGGTGATAGAAGAACGATAGCTTTTGAAGACATCAGAAAAGCCAATCTGATTTACGAGGAAGAGAGCGGTCAGAAAAAGAGTTTCAAGAAAACGCCGCGCAAGAAAAAATAACACGGGATACAGACAGTTTTATCCATATAAATTTCAATATTTTTAAGAGGGGGAACAAAAAATGCTTTTGGTAAAAGATTTCGGAAAACTTCTTCATACCATTGCAGAGGAAAAAAATCTGTCGGAGGATATTATTCGTGCAAGCCTGCAGGCGGCAATGAGCTCGGCTTACAAGAAATCCAGTCCGTACAACCAGAACAAAAACGTTGAAGCGTTTATTGACGCTGAAGGCGACCTCAAAATTGAGGAGATCCGTACCGTTGTCGAAGAGATAAAAAATCCCGACGCGGAACTGACGCTTGAAGAAGCAAAGGAAGAAGGCTATAACGACCTTGAGCTCGGCGACCAGATAAGAAAAGAAGTCAAGGTGTCTCCGGACAAGTTTGGCAGAATAGCCGCACAGACAGCGCGTCAGGTTATTATTCAGAGACTTAAGGACGCAGAGCGTCAGTATATTTACGAGCAGTTTGCGGATAAGATAGGCAACGTGATAGTCGGAAATATTTTTAAAGTAGAAGACGACCAGGTTCTTATCAATCTTAACGAGAAAACGGAAGCGGTTCTTCCGAAGGATGAAAAGATTAACGGTGAAAGCTATCATGCAGGTCTGAAGATGAAATTCTTCGTGCTTGACGTCAGACAGACGACAAAAGGCCCGCGCATAGTTGTTTCAAGAACGCATCCGGGACTGCTCCGCAAGCTTATTGAGGTTGAAGTTCCCGAAATTCAGGACGGTACGGTTGAAATTCGCAGCATCGTCCGCGAAGCAGGTCTTCGCGCAAAGGTTGCGGTCAACAGCCTTGATCCGAACGTTGAGCCGCTCGGAGCCTGCGTCGGCAAACAAGGTATGCGCATAAAGGCTCTCAGCACTGAACTTAACGGCGAAAGAATTGACGTTATAGCCTGGAGCGATGATCCGTATACGTTTATCAGAAGCGCACTGTCGCCGGCAAAAATAGTAAAAATTGAGCCGGTCGAGGGTGTGGAGCATGCCGTTACGGCTTACGTCCACAGCGAGGATCTTTCGCTTGCAATAGGCAAGGCAGGGCAGAACGTGCGTCTTGCGGCAAAAATTACAGGCTGGAAGATAGATATCAAGGTGCTTGAAGCAGAAAAGCTTCCTACGATGAAGGAACTTTTTGTTGATATAGCAAGCATTGTAAAAGAGGACTAAAAACAGGCTGATGAAAAACGCAAATGCGGCAGAGAAAATAAAACAGGCAAGAAGCTGCATAGCCTGCGGTCGGACAGCCCGGAAAAACGAGCTGCTCAGGATTGTACGCACTCCCGAAGGAACGGCAGTTTATGACCCGACGGGACGCGCAAACGGACGCGGGGCGTATTTGTGCCGCAAATGCGAGTGTATAGAACGCGCTCAGAAGAAAGAACTTGTTGCAAAACATTTGAACGTAGTTCCCAATGCCGATTTTTTTGAGAAGCTTAAGCAGGTTTGCGGCGAATGACCGAAAACGAGCGAAAAATCCTGAATCTGCTCGGTATAGCGAGAAGAGCAGGGGTTATATTCATAGGTCAGGATCAGGTTCTCGAAAGCTGCAAAAAGTATAAAGCTCTGCTTGTGTTAACGTCGGACGACTGCTCTGAAAACGTACTCAAAAGCCTGAAAAACGCGGAGACACGCACAAGCGTTGAAAAAATACGGCTTAATCTTGACAGGACGCAGATGGGGCAGTCTGTAGGAACAAAATCAGCTCAGATTGTATCAATAGATTACGAAAACGGTTTTGCAGGGAAAATTCTCAGTTTAATGAACAGGAGTGATGCAGATGAGTAAAATACGCATATACGATCTTGCCAAAGAGGTCGGTAAAACAAATAAAGAAGTAATGGAAATTCTTGCAGGGCTCGGCATTGAAGTAAAATCTGCTTCAAGCTCGATAGAAGATACAGAAGCCGACAAATTCAGGGCTTCCGTTTCGTCAGGCTCTGCTGAAAACAAAACCGCAGAAAAAAGCGCAAAGCCTGCCGCAGCGCAGCCTAAGCAGGGTTTGCCGCTTGTTAAAATCAAACCGGGGGCAAGCGTTGCGGACGTTGCTTCTTCCGTAGGCGAAAAATCGGGCAAGGCAGTCAAAATTCTTATGAATGCCGGTCTTATGATTTCAGCGGTTACCGCCGTTGACGACAATCTGCTTGGAGTTCTCGGCGAAGGCTTCGGCAGGAACTTTGTTTTCGCGGAAGAAGAGCCGGAAACGGAAGAGTTCGAAAGTTTTGAAGAACAGCCTGTTTCCGCTGTGAGGAAGCCAGACAAAAAACGCGACAAAAAAGCTGAAAAGAAAGCTGAGAAAAAAGCGGAAAGACAGATTGCAAAGCAGTCCGCCGCCGCCAAGGAAGAAGAAACGGAGCAGCTTGAACTCACGCCGAGGCCGCCGATTATCACGGTTATGGGACACGTTGACCACGGCAAAACAACGCTGCTTGACTACATACGCAATACTCACGTCACGAACAGGGAGGCAGGCGGAATTACGCAGCATATAGGCGCTTCCTGTGTAAATTACAACGGAAACACGCTTGTTTTCCTTGATACTCCGGGACATGAGGCGTTCACCGCGATGAGGGCTCGCGGTGCTCAGGTTACGGATATCGCGATTCTCGTTGTCGCCGCAGACGACGGTCTTATGCCGCAGACAATAGAGGCTCTGAACCATGCAAAAGCGGCAAACGTACCAATTATAGTTGCGGTCAACAAAATGGACAAACCGCAGGCAAATCCTGACAGAGTACGCCAGCAGCTTTCCGATTACGGTCTCGTTCCCGAAGAATGGGGCGGCGATACGGTTATGGTAAATCTTTCAGCCAAAACCGGCGAACACGTGAACGAACTGCTTGAAATGATTATTCTTGTCGCCGAGCTTCAGGAACTCAAGGCGGCAAAGGAAGCCAAACCGCAGGGTACGGTTGTCGAAGCAAACCTCGACAAGGGCAAGGGACCGGTTGCAACGGTTATAGTTCAGAACGGAACGCTCAAACGCGGAGACATTATATACACGGATACTGCCTGGGGCAAAATCAGGGCAATGCTTGACGACAAGGGCAATATGGTCAGCAGCGCCGGACCGAGCATGCCTGTTGAAATTCTCGGACTTGAAAACGTTCCGCAGCCCGGAGAGATTTTCAAGACCTTCCCGTCAGAGCGCGAGGCCCGCGATTTTATGTCGCAGAAAGAGGTTGAACGCAGAGAGCAGATGTCTGTAAAAGCCAAGAGAGTCACCCTTGAAGAGCTTTATGACAAAATGCAGGGAGGAGAAACCCCGCAGCTGCACATAGTTCTTAAAACCGACGTTCAGGGCTCGCTTGAAGCTTTCCATGCTTCGCTTGTAAAAATGAGCACCGAAGCCGTCAGCGTGAATATTGTGCACGAAGGCGTCGGACGCATTTCCGAATCGGACGTTATGCTTGCCGCCGCCTCGAATGCCGTTATTATAGGCTTCAACGTCAGACCTGACAGCAACGCGAAGAAGATTGCCGAAACCGAAGGTATTCAGGTAAGACTTTATCAGGTAATTTACGATATGCTTGACGATGTTAAGGCAGCCATGGAAGGCATGCTTGCGCCCGAAATCAGGGAAAACACGCTCGGACAGGCTGAAATCCGCGATATTATCAGAGTCCCGAAGGTTGGAAACATTGCAGGCTGCCGTGTTCTTGAAGGTTCGGTGAAACGCGGAAGCGTGCGCCTTATCCGCGACGGAGTTGTTTTCTGGACGGGCGAACTTGCGAGCCTGAAACATTTTAAGGATGACGCAAGAGAGGTCAAAGCAGGAAACGAATGCGGACTGAGCTTCGCCAAATTCCAGGATTTCAGAGTCGGCGACATCGTCGAATCCTTTGAAATTCTTAAAGAGAAGAGAACGCTCGATTAACCGCGGGAGGCTGCTATGCGTTCATACCGTATGGGAAGAATAAACAAAGAATTCCAGCGCAGCATATCCGACCTGCTTCAGCTGCGCATAAAGAAAGAACACGTCTCCGAAGCGATTATAACGGCGGTTGACGTGTCTTCCGATTTGGGCTATGCAAAGGTTTATTACACTCTGCTTGACGAACACGTCAGGGGAACGGTGCAGAAAGCGCTGGAATCTGTCGCAGGACAGCTTCGCGGAATACTCGGCAGGGAAATGCACCTGCGTACCATTCCGCAGTTGACTTTTGTGTATGACAATTCAGAAGCCGAAGCGAGAAAAATGGACGAACTGCTTGACAGAGTAGCAAAGCTTGACGCTGAAATCATTAAATTGTCCGAAAAGTCTGAAGAAGATGAAGACTGAGAATATTGCACGGAAACTGAAAGAATACGACAGCTGGACGATACTCTGCCACGAAAAGCCTGACGGGGATACGCTCGGCTGCGCCCTTGCTCTCTTTTCGCTTGGCAGGCGTATGGGGAAAAAGGTCGCCGCAGGCGGCAGGGACGCCGTTCCGGACAAATATCTTTTTCTCCCGTACAGCGGAGAATACAGGCAGTTTTCGGCAAATGACGTGCTGCCCGATTCCTTGCTTGTGGTCGTTGATACAAGCACAAAAAACAGATCAATAGAAGGCTTGGAGACAATTTTGCCGCTGCACGACAGCGTTGCGATGGACCACCATGCGGACAACGAGAAATTCTGCAAAATCAATCTTGTCTGTCCGGAGGCTTCGGCGGCGGCTGAAATTGTTGCGGAGCTTATGCACGATAATTTTGAAATAAGCAGGGACGAAGCGGTGTGCCTTTACACTGCGCTCGCAACGGACAACGGCAGTTTCTGTTTTTCTTCGGTAACTCCGCGCAGTCATGAGATCGCGTGTATTCTGCTGCAGGCAGGAGCAAAGCCGAATGAAATAGACAGCTGCCTGAACGAGTCAATGACGCACGAAGCCCTGAAACTTTGGGGAAGGGCAATGGAAGGCGCAGAGCTGTTTGCGGACGGGACTGCCGCCGTGCTGCATCTTTCGGCTTCAGATTTTGAGGAACTTCGTTCTGACCCGAGCGTTACGGAAAATCTTGTCAACCAGCTGCTTCGTGTTAAGGGCGTTAGAATAGCGCTGTTTGTCTCTGAATTTGACGGTGCGCTCAAGCTCAGCGTCAGAACAAAACAGCCGTACATTGCCCGCGAAATTGCGGCGTTTTACGGCGGCGGAGGCCACGACCAGGCGGCGGGCGCAAAGCTGTGCGGAAATATTGACGAGGTAATTGCGGAACTTAAAGAACGGGTAGCGAAATATGCCGAAATCAGGCTTTCTTGTAATAAATAAGCCGGTCGGGGAACGCAGTACGCGCTGTGTGGAAGTTGTGCGCCGCAAGCTTGGCAGAAAAGCAAAAATTGGGCACGGCGGCACGCTTGATTCCACGGCTTCCGGTGTTCTCGTTCTGCTGGCGGGCGCAGCCACGCGGCTCAGCAGTATCGTAATGGGATTTCCGAAATGCTATGCCGCGACGCTTCAGCTCGGAAGCGAAACTGATACTGACGACGCGTCGGGAAACGTTATCCGCGAGGCGGAATGGGGTCATTTGTCTGTTTCTGACGTTGACGATGCCATGGCGGAATTTTCCGGCTGGCGCCTGCAGACGCCTCCGAACGTTTCCGCAGTTCACGTCAACGGACAGAGGGCGCACGAATTGAGCCGCGGCGGACAGGAAGTTAAAATAACTCCCAAATCTGTATATTTTGAAAAAATATTAAGAACAACAGATATATCTCCGGACGGAAAGCTTTCTTTTGAAATATACTGCCAGAAGGGTACCTACGTGAGAAGCTTCGGCAGGGATATCGCACGCCTACTCGGCACGGCAGGACATATATGCAGGCTGGAAAGAAAATTTGCAGGACCTTTCAATTTGAATAACGCTATTGATTTCTCCGAAATTGAAACGATGACGGCTGACGGCATATATGCCCGTCTGCTTGAACTTTCTGTTATTTCTGACGTACTGCCCATGTACGCCGGAGACGAAAAAGCAGAAAAAAAACTTGCGCTGGGACAAAACGTTCCGATGGAACTGCTGTCTGTCAGAAGCAGGGGAAAAACCGAAAATTATTTCGGCGAAGACGTACTGCTTGCCGCAGGAAGCTATTTTTCAGTCTGTAATTTTGCAGCTGAGGAGGGCGGCGTAATGCTGCACCCGTCAGTCAATCTGTATATCGGCGGAGAATTATGATTTACGCCATTGGTGCGTTTGACGGTTTCCATACGGGACACTGCGAACTGCTGAAAACCGCACGGTGTATGGCAGAAACAGGAAACTGCAGATGGGGTGTTCTGACCTTTGACCGCAATCCGCAGCAGCTTTTGTCCGGCGGTAATTTCAAACAGCTGTTTACTGATGCGGAGCGCGATTTTTACGCCAAACTGCTTAATATACCTGAGCTTGTAAAAATTCCGTTCACAAAAGAAATTGCCGGACTTGCACCGGACGAATTTATGCGGCTTATGAAGGAAAAATACGAAGCCCGCGGAATTGTCGTCGGCGAAGATTTCCGTTTCGGAGCAGGACGCAGCGGAGACGCGTCGTTTATCAGAAATTACTGCGCGGAAAACAATATGGCGTTTTCGTCAGTAAAAACTCTGGAATTCAACGGAGGCATCGTCAGCTCCACACGGATAAGAAAGCTTGTATGCGAGGGAAAAATCAAAACCGCAAACGAACTGCTCGGGCTTCCTTATTATCTGTCGGGAGAAGTTGTTACAGGTGAGCAGCGCGGCAGACTTATAGGTTTTCCGACTGCAAATCTGCTGCCGGAGAACGGCAAGGTTTATCCGAAAAACGGAAGTTATTTCACGCTTACGCTTGTTGAAAACGCCCTGTACCCTTCGGTAACAAACATAGGCTTCAATCCCACGTTCGGCGGAAAAAAACTGATCTGCGAAACGCACCTGCCAAACTTTGCAAAAGATATTTACGGAAAAAAAATAACCGTTTTCTTTGCGGAAGAAAACAGGGGAGAAATGAAATTTGAAAGCAGCGAAAAGCTTGCAGGGCAGCTGCGCGCCGACACGCAGAAGTCGGCGGCGGTGCTGAAACGGTTTATGAAAGACAATGCCGCACTGCTTGACAATATTAAGGCGCAAGCTTTGACATGACTGTAAAAATGTAATATCATATCCAAGTTGTGCATGAGGCAACAATTCCCTAAGGAGGATGATGGGTTTGTTTAAATGGATGAGAGAAAATCTCAAATTGATAATGATAGCTGTCGTCATCGTTTTTGTAATTACCTGCGGCGTTATGTACGGTGTAGGCGGTGGCAGAGGCGCTGACGGCAAAGGTCCCAACGACGCAGTCGCAAAGGTCAACGGTAAAAAAGTTGCCCGCGCTGACGTGGAGCGTATTGCTCTGCGCATAGCAGAACAGCAGGCTGCAGGTATGCCAGGCGTGAAAGCTTCTGAAGACGATATCTATCTGTTCAGAAAACAGGCTGTGGAATCAATGGGTCTTGAA
>JAZUJX010000098.1:0-1705 GCA_045642965.1 Synergistaceae bacterium
TAAATTCCGGCTGTACGAACGTAATTATAGTTACAGGCGAAGGCAAGGAAGCGATAAAAGCACACTTCAGCCGCTCGTTTGAACTTGAAGCTTTTCTGACGGCGCACGGCAAAGAAAAATACAGGGAAATAGTTTCATCAATACCTGCTCTTGCACGTTTCAGCTTTGCCAAACAGCCGCAGCCCCTCGGGCTCGGACACGCCGTGCTTTGCGCAGAGCGCCTCTGCAAAGAACGTCCGTTTGCGCTTCTTCTTCCCGACGACGTGATGATTGCCGACAAGCCGGTTACGGCTCAGCTTGAAGCAGTCAGACAGAAATACGGCGGTTCTGCCATAGCCCTGCAAAAAGTTTCGGACGAAGACACGCAGCGCTACGGAGTGGTTGATGCGGAAGAAATAGAGCCCGGAGTGTACAAGATAAAATCGCTTGTCGAAAAACCGAAAGCCGGTACGGCACCGTCCAACCTTGCGGTTATGGGACGCTACGTGCTTTCTCCTGCGATTTTCAGATATCTTCGCAGTCTGCAGCCTGGGGCAGGCGGAGAATACCAGCTTACGGACGCAATAAACGCAATGCTTGCGGAAGAACCGGTGTACGGCGTAATCTACGAAGGCAAAAGACTTGACTGCGGCATAACGGAGGGCTGGCTGAAAGCCAATCTGCAGCTTGCGCTTCATGACCCCGAAATCCGAAAGGCTGCGCTTGAAGTCCTTAAAGAAGAAAATATCATATAAAATATACAAACAAATCATCAGTAATTTTACCCACAAAATTACCACACTCCTGTTGTATAATTAACAGGTAATTACGGAAGACATTCAGGAGGAACTAACATGAAGAGAACAGTCAGCCTCGTCTCGGCTCTTGCAATACTGCTTGTTTTTGCGGCATCATCCTTTGCCGGAAGCAAGCCTTTCAGCTGGGTGCAGGTATTCAGCCACGGCGGAAGAACGGAATATTACGACCAGAACAACAAGGCAACGCTTACGCCGAGCAACACGCTTCAGGCTACAATCAAGGTTGTTGACAGTGAAATGCTCAAAGACCCTGACATGAAGAAAAACAACGTAGCCTACATTGTCGAACTCAGAGAGTTTGACACAAGCAAACCGGCGTTCAGACCGATAGCGTTTTTCTTCTACGACGCGAAAGACAATTTGCTCCATATTGAAGACGTAAAAGACCAGTCGCCTATGTCGGCTGCGTTTGCGGAAAACACGCCGCCGTTTAAAATCTGGAAAACGGTCATAGAAAAAGCAGGCTACAAAATCCAGAAGGGCAAATAGTCTGCAATCTTCGAAAAATTATAAAACGGTTCTGCTGTATACTCAGCAGAACCGTTTTTTCTTAAATTCGCTTGGTATTATGTAATCCGGGCAGTAACGTTATTTAGCAGGTTCTTCGGTGCTTGGATAGTAAATTTTCAGGTGCGTTATGTTTTCAAGAGCTCTGTCTTGTTTGCCTGTGGTTTCAGGTATTTCCTGCCATTCGCCGCCGTTTATGCGTACGAGCAGAAGCGAGGTGCGTCCGTATGTTGACCAGATGTCCCAAAGTTCTTCTCCTTCCGGTCGGTTGACGCCGGGCAGCAGTCCGTTGTCAAAGAGCGGAGATGTGCCGCCTAAGGTGGATTGGCCGTCTGCCGGGCCTATGACAAGCCATTGTGTTACGTCCCATTCCCATACGTATTGCATTTCTTTTGAGGTGA
>JAZUJX010000099.1:0-10240 GCA_045642965.1 Synergistaceae bacterium
CGAGCCCCAGCTTCCGCCGAAACTGCCTGCGCCGTCACCCTGCGAAACGGGAACTGCCGCCGAGCGGACGCTGTTCCCGAAGGTTCCCGTAAAATCGCGCGGTATCCAAACCACGCTTCCGCTGCACCACTGCGGTTTATAGGCAGCATCGGCAAGCACGCTGCTGAAACGGTCAGCCCACGTTTCCGCAATTCCGAAAGCAAGTGCGTAAGGCAGCAGTTTTTCAAAAAGCTGCGGCGTTTCTTCCGGAGGGTTAAGCATTTCAAGTCTGTCTTTTTCTGCCGCCGTCATATACATTTTCAGACCTTCGGCGGCAGCGTACAGTTCGGCACCGCGTTCGTTTCTTGCCTGCATGAGCGGGCGAAAGACCGAAACGGCGGCGCATGACACGCTGAAAACGACAAACGGAAGCGGGTTGTTGCCAAGCAATGAAACAATCAATGCGCCGATTCCGGCAAAAACAATCTGCAATAGAATACGGCGGAAAAAAGTTCCAAAATTGAGCTGCCCCGGCTTTTTGCCGCGCTGCATTGCTGTCAGGAACATAATAACACCGCCGATACCGCACGCAAACATATCCAGCGGAAAAAGCTCGTTGCTGCGGAAATACAGCAGCGCGATGCCAGTGGCATAAATCAGGGCAGCCACGGAAAACGGGGCAGTGTTGCTTTCGTAAAGCCTGCCAAGCTGCTGTCTGCATGCCGTTTTAACGCTGATTTCCGCAGCGTTAAGCGTTTCGTACTGTTCGCAGGACAAATCAACCGTATCGCAGTTATCAAACAGTCTGCTGTACAGCTGCTTTTCGTCTTCAGTCAGATTTTCCGGCAGAGTGTCCGTTTTGTGCAGGATATAGCTGACCGGGGTTTTGAAAATCAGTTTCCGTTCTCCGCCGGTCCTCTCAATCGTAAGAGCCCCTTTGACCGCAAGGTCTACAATATCCGCGGAAAGCAGCGTCCTGTCGTCAAACTCAAGTTTTTCGGCGTAGCTCAGCGCCGCGGGTGATATTCCTTCAGGGGCATGAAACAGCGGTATCACGGGCTTGACAGGATCCCGTCCCCAGCGGTTCCATGCGTAAAAAAGCCAGCCGAGCATTGCAAATAAAACCAATATTCCGATAACGGAATGTGTTTTCGGATCGTCAAGCTTTGGAAGCGGCGGAGGCTCAATAATTCCCTTTTTCCAGCCGAAAGCAACCGTAAGGCCCTCTCCAGGGAGCAGCGTACGGACCGTCTGGACGGAATTTTCCGCGGTAAGCAGTGCATCGCTTTTTGCGCCTTTCTCTCCATAGCTTCCGACGTACCACTCAATCGCGGTAAAGCCTTTTCCGAAAGCCGTTTCAGGCAGCTGTACCGCACACGAAGCGCGGCGTATCGGAAAATCCCATTCGTTTCCCGTTACGTTCCAGTAAAGTTCGTCATGGTCAACAAAGAAGCCTATTTCGCCCCTGACGGTGTAAAACAGAGTGAACACGTGTATACCGCGCGATATAACGGCGTCTGCACTTCCTATACGGAGCAGACATTCGCTGCCTGCGCGTTCGATTGAGCAGGGCACCTTTTCTCCGTCCAAAAGCATTCCGTCAAGCGAAAAATCAACGGGACGCCTGCGTCCTTGAGCATCGGTGCGCACAACAGGAAATTTTCTGATTATGCCGTGCGTTACACTCACGTTTTCAACGTTTATTTTTATACTTTCCTTAACACGCAGGTCGCTGTTTTTCTGAATTGAAACAAGCTGACTGTAATCAAGAATTTCTTCAGCCGCAAAAACCGGCAGAGGAACAAACAAAAAAATGAACAGCACAGACAAAACAGCATACAATTTTTTCATGCCACAGTCTCCAATGTCTACCAAACCTAAGGCGGGCACTACGCGCCGCGCCCCTTTCACCTTTTATTATACAATATCGCCAAAGAAATCAGCATCATATTCCGCCGATTTCGCTGTATTTTCCGCGTTTTCCGCAGTATTCGCCGTATTTTAAAGATAAACGGCAAAAAATTATTGACAAACAAAAAATCAGTGCTACAATGCTATGCTACTTATATTTGGACCTTAGAAGGGAATTGATATAGATGGACAGTTTGGAACTTCAGGAACTGCTTACGGAACGTATGCAGACCATGCCTAACAAGGCACGCAGGGTTATCGAATACCTGCTCTCGCATATGCGCGAAGCTTCATATCTTTCAATAGGGGCAATCGCCGATCAGCTTAACGTGTCAAAAGCGCAGCTCGTCAGAGTTTCTCAAAATCTCGGATTCAACGGTTACTCAGAGCTTAAGACGGCAATTCAGAACTGCGTACTCGAACAGATCAATCCGTCGGCGCTTCTTACGCGTGCACAGCATTCTGACAACAGTATTGAAGAAAGCATATATCACGCCGAACTGGTAAATATTGAAGACACAATGAAACAGCTTGCAGACAAGGACGTCGACTATTTCTGCGACCTGCTTTCAAAAGCGAACAACATTTACTGCGTCGGCTGGGGAATATCCTCCCTGGTAATGGAAATGCTTCAGCTCAGGCTCACGGTAATGGGCTGCAAAGCAACGCTTTTCCGCAGAGGCGGACTTACTCTTTGGGAGCAGATGCGCTGCGTCAGAAAAGGCGACGTTGTAATAACGTGTGAGCTTCCGAGCTACACAGTTGAGGTAAGCGAAGCAATAGAGATAGCCAAACAGAACGGTGCAAAAATCGTTACCATAAGCGATTCACCCGCAGCGCCCGTATGCCGCTCCGCAAATCTTACTTTCTACGTGTCTGCTTCAAGCCCAACTTTTGGAAGCAGCATTATCGGTCCTCTTTTCCTTACGCACATACTTACTTCGGCTCTCGCCATATCGCTTGGCGAAACTGCCAAACAGGCGCTTGACAAGCAGGCTGAGTTCCTGCATGACGAGCGTATTTTCCACCCCATATTCGGGTTGAAATATTAATTCCAAAAACACGCAAAAACGACCGGCTTATGCCGGTCGTTTTATTTTCACAAACTGCTGAATAAATTTCTGTCTTTATTAAGGAACAAAATAGTCTGTTCAAATTTTGTCCGTATCATAATGCCCTCGAAAAAACAGTCCCCCTTGCGGGAGACTGTAAACGCGTACTGAGTAATTAACGTTTTGAGAACTGTTTGTTGGCTCTTGCTTTTGGCTGTCCGACCTTTTTGCGTTCGACCATTCTCGGGTCGCGTCTGAGCAGACCTGCTTTTTTAAGAACCGGGCGAAGCTCAGGATTAAATTTGATGATGGCTCTTGCAAGACCGAGCGAAACTGCGCCTGACTGTCCCGTAAGACCGCCGCCGTGTGCGTTGACAAATACGTCTATCTTGCCTTCAAGACCTGCAACGGCAAGAGCTTCTTTAGCTTTTGACGCCCAAATCGGACGCGGGAAGTAATCTTCTACTTCGCGGTTGTTAATAAGAAATGCACCTGCGCCTTCACGAATGCGGACGCGCGCAATGCCGTTCTTTCTTCTGCCTGTGCCCCAAATAAAGGCCGGAGCCGCCGTTTTCTTTGCTGCCATAACCTTATCCCCCTGTCCTACTTAAGCTCTTCAGGCTGCTGTGCCGTATGCGGATGCTCAGGACCTGCGTAGACTTTGAGTTTGCGATACATGTCACGACCAAGCTTCGTTTTCGGAAGCATGCCTTTAATGACTCTCTCGATAAGGTGCTCAGGTTTGCGTTCAAGCACTTCTTTGTAGGTTTCTGAACGGAGTCCGCCCATGTAACCCGTATGGTGTTTGAAGGTCTCCTGATCAAGCTTTTTGCCGGTAAGACCGATCTTTTCGGCGTTTACGATTACCACAAAGTCGCCCGTATCAACGTGCGGTGTGTAGGTCGGTTTGTCTTTGCCCATAAGTATGCGGGCTACCTGTACTGCAAGACGGCCGAGGTGTTTGTCTGTTGCATCTATAACGTACCATTTGCGTTTAACTTCTTCACCTTTGGCCATGTAAGAACGTGTTCCCAACATGTTTGTTTCCTCCTAAATGAAGCTGCTTTTTCTGTTTTATTTCCAAATCTTCTTTTTCCTCCCTTTATATGGCGATTGCGAAGGTTCGCCACCGGGAAGGCGCCTGCCGTTAACGTGGGAAAAACGGCTGACGGAAGGAAGTTTTTGGCTTTTTGTCTGCTAACGGATAATCAGCTGAAGTATCGAAAGAACCATGAATGCCGCAATGAGTCCGGCTGTTGCTTTGTGAAGCCCGCTCATGCGCTGCCATGTTCCGTTGCCGCTCATATCAGCCTGCGTGCCGCTGCCGAACGCGCCGGTAAAACCGCCGCTTTTTCTGTGCTGCATAAGCACGACCGCAATAAGAGCTATGCAAACTATGACGTGAATCACTGTCAATACTGCTTTCATACGTAGCACCTCCAAGAATGCAAACCGCCAGGACTGCCTCCAAGCGATAATACTCCAAGTTACATACAAGGGAATATTATACACTTTTTTGCGCATCGCGCAAGAACTTTTTTTATTTATTTTTCTGCTCTGAAAATCTGCACTCCGCCCCTGCTTTCCGTACGGTTAAACCGCATAAAAAGCTGTCTGAGTGCCGCAAGCGCCTTTGCCCTGTGCGATATTTTTTCCTTTATTTCAGCACCAAGTTCGGCAAAACTTTTATCATAGCCGTCCGGAATAAAAACAGGGTCATAGCCAAAGCCTGAATCCCCTCGCGGCTCCTCTGCGATTTTTCCGCCGCAGTAGCCAGTAACCGACAAAGGCTGTGCGCTTCCCGCAAAGACAACCGTCAGACACGCCACAAAGCGCGCGTTTCTGTTTTCTCTGCCCTTAAGCTCGCCGAGCAGCCAGTCTGTCCTGTCAGAGTCGCTGCCTGAAACTATTCTTGCGGAATTTATTCCCGGCAGTCCGTCCAGCGCTTCAACTTCAAGCCCGCTGTCATCGGCGAGGGCAGCCATCCCTGTCGCTTCTGACCAGGCTTTTGCCTTGAGCAGTGAATTTTCTGCGTAGGTTGAGCCCGTTTCCTCAACGTCAAGCTCCGGAATAAGCTCTTTCCCAAACACAAGCTCAATACCGGCGGGCGCCAGAGCTTCTTTCATTTCTTTGTATTTGTTTGCGTTTCCGCTGGCAAGCACTATTTTCATACGAACAGCTTCTCCTCGTATTCCGTCAGTTCAAGCGCTTCACGCTGGAGTCTCTGAAGCTCTGACACTCCCTTGCCAGCAAGTTCCGTGAGCCGGTGCAGCTCGTCCGGAGAGAATACCCCTCCTTCGCCCGTGCCCTGAATTTCTACAAAATCACCGTGACCCGTAATGACAAAATTTGAATCTACTTCTGCCGAAGAATCCTCCGCATAGCAGAGGTCAAGCATCGGAACACCGAGCACCATGCCGCAGCTCACTGCGGCAACCTGCTCTTTAAGCGGTACTTTTACAAGCTTTTTTTCTCTCTCCATCGTGCGCAGCGCGTCAAAAAGAGCTACAAAACCGCCGGTTATCGATGCGGTACGCGTACCGCCGTCAGCCTGCAGAACGTCGCAGTCTATCGTTATCGTGTATTCGCCCAGCTCGTCAAGCTTAACAGCCGCACGGAGAGAACGCCCTATAAGCCGCTGAATCTCGGTGCCGCGCGAATTCGGTTTGCCCTTGCTGATTTCGCGGCTGTTTCTTTCCTTTGTAGCGCGCGGAAGCATTGAATATTCCGCTGTCACCCAGCCCTGCCCAGTACCGCGGAGAAAAGGGGGCACCTTTTCTTCCACCGAAGCCGTACAAAGCACTCTTGTATTCCCGCATTCTATAAGGCAGGAACCTTCCGCGTACATATTGCAGTTTCTTTCAAGCTTTACGCTGCGCAGCTCGTCCGCCGCGCGTCCGTCAATTCTTTTCATGTTAAAGCTCCCACAGTTCGGACAGGTCAACCGGCTGCTTTACACCGGGCTGGCGGCTGTTTATGTAAAATTTTATCTTTCTAACGGAGAAATTGTCTTTAAGTGTAGAAAGCATGCCCGTTATCAATGCTGCTGCCTGTTTTTCGTCCAGTTTCGCAATATTGCTCTCAAAACCGCCGTTGAGATTAAGGTACAGCAGATTGTCGCTTTTGAACAGGTTGAGGATCGCTGCGTCCGAAGAAACGGTTCCTGTTTCCCTAAGGTTTTCAAAATACATCTCGATCAGCTTTTTCATATCCTGTTCGACAGTACCGCGTGCAATTTCGACACTGCGGACGGAAAAATCCTTCCCATTCGGAATATACAGCTTATACGTTGCAGTTTCCGCAGTCTTAGCGGTATGAGTCTCATTTTTTGCCGGCTTGTTTTTGCTTTCAGGAAGTGTGGCGGTGCTTTTTTCCGCAGTGTTTTCCCCGGCATTACGGTCTTTGTGTCCTATAACGTCGGCAATGTAACCTGTCCCGTAGTATCCAGCGGCAAATATAACCGCAAGGAAAACGAGCATTGCCAGAATACGGACAGCCAGCGGCGCACGGTGGCGTTCGTAGTCTTCGTCGTAGTCTTCCTCCGCATCGTCGTCAAAAAACCTGCCCTCGCTTTCGCTGAAGGCATCTTTTTTCTTCTTTCTTCCGCCGAACAGGCTTCCCTTGTCAGCGTCTTCAAAACGGCTGCGGCGCGGTGCTTCCCCATACTCGTCGTCAGTATCGTCAAAATCGTCAAACAGTCTTCCGTCCTGCTCGCTGTATTCCGGATCAAAACGGCTGTGTCGTCTTTCAGGCATCTTGTATCCCTCCCACTGTTAAAAAAACGCTGTATGTTTTCCACCGGTTAAAGTTTGACATGAGTCTGTATGTAGTCAACTATGCCCTGCGCCAAACTGTTGACAAGGCGCTCTCTGTAAGAAGTGCTGTTCAGCCTTAACGCATCTTCGGCGCTGCTGAGATAACCCATTTCTACCAGCACGGCAGGCATTCCCGCCCCGCGAAGAACAAAGAACGGCGCCTGGCTGACTTTTCTCATCTGCAGTCCGTTGGACTTAATGGTTTTATTCAGCGCTTCTATCAGCTGCGTACTTTCATTTATTTTGTTGTTCTGCTGCATATCACCGAGAATTTTGAGCAGCAGCTTTGTTTTTTTGTCCGCGTTTTCCAGCGCTGCAACAGAACTGACGTCCTTGCTGACTTCTTTGTTTTCTTCAATGGCAAGCCGCAGTGAATCTTTGTCGCGCGGCGAAGCCATAAGATATATTTCAATGCCTTTTATGCTGTCATTCGGCTTTGAAAGCGAATTGCAGTGAAGCGAAACAAAAACGTCAGCGTTATGTTTGTTCGCAAAAGCCGTGCGCTCCTGAAGCTTGAGGAAAACGTCTGTACTGCGCGTGTACATAACACTGGCGCCGGAGCTTTTAAGGACTTTTCCAAGCTCTGTTGCCGCTTTCAGGTTTATATCTTTCTCACGAATGCCGTGTCCCAAAGCCCCCGGGTCGTGTGCTCCGTGTCCGGCATCAATAACCACAACAGGGCGGCGTTTTTTTGTAAAAACATTTTTTATGCTGTTAGTAGAAACAGACTGATCGTACTCATCTGCCGGCCGTTCGGCAGTCTGTTTCGCTGTCTTCTCAGGTTCCTTCCATACTTTCTTCGGCTTCGGCGCAGCTGTTTCTTTTGCCGCTGTTTCCTTTTCAGCAGTCTCTTTTTCGGCTGCCTTATCTTTATTTGTCCCAGCTGCTCCTGATTTGGCGGAAACAGTGTCACGGGTGACACCGTCAGAATCAATTCCGGCAGAATCCATAAGCTCGTTTCTGAGTTCATTGGAACGCTTTATGTCTTTGGTTTGGCCGATAAGCGAGGTATATACTCCGGCACCCGGCTTTATATTTGTCTTAGCTTTAACCGAAGAAGGCACTATGCTGCCGGGAACGGATTTCTTCTCAGAAAACGAAACTGCGGCATTAATTCCTGCACTGCGGCAAAAATTGTTGAAAAACTTTTCCGCAGACTTATATTCCGCCCACCAGTGTCCGTCGGCAAAACAGACAGGAGTACTGAACATGCGCATAATGCCGTTAACACGGGCAATTTCGGACTTGTCCCACACTTCGGCTTTTTTACCGTTCAGCAGAAAAGCGGCTCCCTCCGAAATATCCTCCTGCTCGCAGCCAAGAAGCCGGGCAGACGCGTCCAGGGCAATATCCGTCCGGTTTGCCTCGGTCCTTGCCGGAATCACACCTTTGTTTACGCCGTTCACAAACAGCGGCATTTCCGAAGCAAAACAAGCAGCAGCCAAAATCGTCAGCAGAAACGCTGCCGCAAATATTCCCGTAAAAAATGTTGTTTTCTTCATCGTTTCAACCCCTTTTACTTCCCAGCAACCGTTATGTTTTCGACAACGAGGGCAGCTGCCGAAACGGCGTCAAAAAACTGCACGTTGGAACCCACCGCAGTTATGTTTTTCAGAAAATCAAACAAATTTGAGGCAATGGTTATGCCGCTCACGGGGCGTGTTTTCTCACCGTTTTCAATCAGCAGCCCCTTAGTGCCGACAGAAAAATCCCCGCTGACAGGGTCAATTGTATGCAATCCCATAAACTCCGTGAGATATATTCCTTTTTTAAGGGACGCGACAAGTGCCTGCTCCGTCTCGCTGCCGCCTTTCAGCACAAGATTGGAGCAGCCCGTGTTCGGCAGCGTTGAAAGTCCTCGGACACAGTTTCCTGTCGATTTTACCCCGTCCTTGTATGCGCTCTGGAGATTGTACAGATAATTCTTCGCTATGCCGTTTTCTATAAGCACTGTTTCACCGGTCGGCACACCTTCGGAATCCCAGCAGGAGGTTCCTGCCTTCCAGGGAATCCGCCCGTTGTCAGAAAGGGTTAAACATGCCGAAGCAACGGCCTCGCCAAGCTTTCCTTTCATCATTGATCTGTTCTTCTGAATATCTGTCGCACAGAACAGATCGCCTGTGATTTCAATAAGCGACGCCGCAGCCTCCGGTTCCAGCACTATCGTATAATTTCCCGTCTTCACCGGAGAACCCCCAAGCGCTGAAACAGCGTCCGAAACAGCGCGGCGCGCCGTTTTTTCAACGTCAAGCTCGCAGAGCCTGTGCGAATCCATACCGTAGCCGCCCATCTCCGTAGAGCCGTTCTGCTGCGCGAGTACGACAGCCTCACAGCTTGCGGAGCTGCCACTTTCCCAACCCGAAAGTCCCTCCGTCGAAGCGTAAAAATCACTGCCCCGTCCGTCCTGCCATGCAGCAGCACGTACGGAAACTATTCTGCCGTCTGCGCTGCCTGCCAAAGCCGTAAGCTGCCTACAGCTTTCCATTCTCTGCTGCGCTGTTATCCTGTCTATTTCAGGGTCAATCCGTAAAATTTCGGGATCGGCAAAAAGAGGTTCGCCGCTGTAAAGAAAAACGCCTTCTTCCGGCTCGGCTGCCCCTGCGTTTGAAAGACTCCAGTCAAGCAGTTCGGAAACGGAAGCCTTGTCAAGCTTGTCGCCGCTTGCGGCACCCTGCCGCCCGCCATCAAGCAGTACACGGACTCCGAGCGCTGAACTTGCGCCCGAAATGCACTCTTCAACCTCTCCGTCTTTAAGCGAAAGACTGTTTCCCTCGCCCTCGGAATACGCGACTTCGGCGCCTTCAGCACCCCTGCGCTTTGCCTCGGCAAGCAGCCAGTCGGCAAGAGCCTCTATATTTTTCCTGTCCACCGGTTTGCAGTTCATTATATCGAAAGACCAAGCCTCGCCCACGGCAGCAAATTCTCGTCAACGTCTATACCGAGCTGAATAGTCTGCCCCGGCTGTCCGTGAAAATCAGACCCTGCAGTCGGATACAGACCGAACCGTTTGGCTTCCTGCATGTAATCGTAATTCTGATACACGCTGTTCTTGGAATATTTTGCCTCAATTCCCCAAAGACCGTAGCCCTTGAGCCTGCAAATCAAATCTTCAAAATCCCTGCCCGTCAGCTTCGTCTGCGCAGGGTGGGCGAGCACCGGAAGACCTCCGGCTTCAATGATGAGTTCTATGCACTCGCGCGGCGTCAGCCTTTCCCTCTGCACGTAACCGGGAGTCCCTACGCTCAGATATTTTGCAAAAGCCTCGCCAATTGAGCTGACGTAACCCTTTTTCATAAGCGCACGGGCAATATGCGGACGCGCGATGACAAAACCGTGCGCCTCGGCGGCAACGTCGGCATAAACTATATCCAGCCCGTGCTCGCGAAGCTTGCGGCATATTTCAAGATTGCGCTGATTTCTGTGTTCGCGGATAAATTCAAGTCTGCGTTCAAGCGCGCGTGTTCCAGGCTTCAGCCTGTAACC
>JAZUJX010000100.1:0-6729 GCA_045642965.1 Synergistaceae bacterium
TCGCAGTTGTTGACATTTTTTTGTTTTTCTGTTGTAATTTTCTTTGTTCGGCTGTTAAAGGCACGGTGATTTGATGCTCAGAGAAGACAATTTCTGCGTTTCCTGCTCTGTTTCATACGCTTCGCAGTTCAATGCGGAGCAGTTTATGCATACCGCAAGGACGGTTCTGCCTTCACTGAACGAAAAGGACAGCTATATACGCTCAGGTCTGTTTATCCATCCGGAAGCAAGAGATTTTGTATCCTCTTTCAAGTGCTGTGGAAGTTCGACAGCTGACGGTTCCAGAATAGAGGTTTTGCAGCTTCAGCTGACGGGTATGCTTGACTCCGCCTCTTTCGATGCGGCGACTGAGTTTGTCTGTCGCCATCTTCTTGAAAATTCATGCGACGCGGCGTTTGTCTCTTTCACGCCTTCTTCAGGAAAAGGCTGGAGAACCGCGCTTGTCCGTTCGCCGCGTTTCTGCAGTTTTGAAATACCTCAGGACATTGTCCGTTATATGATTGAAAAACTTTTGCGCGTGTATCTTGCAAAAAATTGTCAGCTGACTGAGGCGGAGCTTGACGTATGTTTCCCGAAGGAAGGCGCGCTTGTTGACGATACGCAGCTTAAGGATAAGGCACGCATAATTGACGCCGCGCTGAAAACAATGCGTTTCTGCGACCCTGCGGTCGGCAACGGGCAGCTCGCCAACGCGCTCGTTAACGCGGTTGTCAGCCGCAGACTGAGGCTGAATAAATTTTTTACGCATAAAATGGAGCGCACGGAAGAAAAATTTTTCAGAAACGCTCTGGAAAATTCGCTCTGTGCGACAGACTGCGACCCGGGCATTGTTGAAACGTTCAAGCTTGAAATGCGTCTTAATATGCCCGATGCCGCTCTTGACGGCAGAATTGTGTGGGGCAACGTGCTGCTTGAAGACCTTTTCGGAAGAAAGCGTTTCCATGCCGTTATTTCCGACCCGCCTCATATGAAACAGGATTATTTCTTCTTTATCAAGAAAGAGCTTGCAAATTATAAAGCCGATTCGCAGAATGCAGACATATACTGCTATTATGCGGAACGCTCCTTCGATTTGCTGGAGAGCGGCGGAATTGCAATGCTTCTTACATCAAACCGCTGGATGCGCGCGGACTACGGCAGGGGACTGCGCGGTTTCCTTGCCTCCAAAAACGTGCTTGAAATTGTTGACTACGGAAATATTCCGGCGCTTGACGGCTCAAATATGTCAATGTCGCTTTTTACCGCTGAAAATTCTCCGGCTTCCGGAAATCCCGTCAGATTTGTTTCGACCGACACAGAGCGTTCGATAACTGACCTGCTGAGTTTTGCGGAAGAAAATGCGGGCACGCTTGACCTTTCAGCCCTTTCTTCCAAACGCTGGAAGCTTGCCCCTGCGTCGGTTTCGTCCCTGCTGGACAAGCTTCAGAGCATTGGTATCCCGCTTGAGGAATACGCAGGAAAGAAAAAACTTTTCCGCGGAATTCTGACCGGCTGCAACAAGGCTTTTACAATGGAACGCGAAAAGGCGGAAAAATTGATTGAAAAAGACGCAAAATATGCTGAAATTCTTAAGCCGTTCCTTTCAGGCAGAAACGTAAAACGCTATGCCAAGCCTGTTGTTAAAAAATATCTGATATGTATACCGCGCGGCTTTACTGACGCTCACAGAAACGGAGCCGACCCTGAAGAATGGTTCGCTGAAAATTATTTTGACGCCGCGCTGCATCTGAGCAGCTTCCAGAACATTGCAGAACACCGGCGCGACCAGGGGGATTACTGGTGGGAACTGCGTTCGTTCAAGCATTACGAAGCGCTTTCCGAACCGAAAATAATCTGTCCGACGATTGTCAGCAAAGTTTCTGCGACAATGGACCTTGACGGTCTGTATTCAAACGACAAAACTTCGGTAATAATCGGAGAAGACTATTATCTGCTCGGTATTCTCAATTCGCGCGTGATGGATTTTTGGCTCAGGCAGAGAGCAGGCGAACTGCTGAACGGCTATTACGAACTCAAACCTGCCGACATTGCCCGTGTGCCCGTCGTTAAAGTAAGACTGACTCGGAAAAGCAGTGTTAAGCTCCGCGACGAGATCGCGGAGTGCGCGAAGCGCCTGCTGGAAATATATGCCGGAGGCAGCAAAACGCTTCTTCCCGAACAGAGGGATGCTGCGTTTGAAACGGAGCGCAGGCTCAATGCCTGTGTGAACAAGCTGTACAGGCTGACAACAGCTGAGATAAAGATTACGGAGAATTTCTGATAAAAGCGTGATATAATTCTTGCGTTTTCGGGATGTAGCGCAGTCTGGTTAGCGCACCTGCTTTGGGAGCAGGGGGTCGTCGGTTCGTATCCGACCATCCCGACCATAATTTTTGCACAGCACAGCGTTTAGAATTCTGCTTGTCTATTTTGCGCTTTCGCTGTAATATACTCTCCGTCGCGAGACGCAAGTATGCGGAAATAGCTCAGTTGGTAGAGCGACGGCCTTCCAAGCCGTAGGTCGCGGGTCCGAATCCCGTTTTCCGCTCCATTGAAATCATGGCCTCCACGGCAACGCGGAGGTCTTTTTAACAGGAGGAAACAATATGAAAAAAACAGCGATAGCATTGCTTGCAGCACTTTCAATCTGCGTCGTTCCGGCAGTTTCTTTTGCGGCAGAGCTTGTCGGTTACATCAATCCGGCAGAAGTTATGTCTAAACACCCTAAATTCGCATCTGTTCAGAAACAGATAGCGGCATTCGCCGACCAGAAGGAAAAAGAAGTAGACAAAGAAGTTGAAAAGGCGAAGGACGATAAAACCAAAGAGCAGATAATCCGCAAAAAAGCAAGAGAAGTTGCCGATAAAGAAAACGCCCTTATGCAGCCGATTTTCAAAGACGTCAGCAATGCAGTTCAGGCAGCGGCAAAGGCAAGCGGCTGCAAGGTAGTAGTCAATATGCAGTACGTTGTCTGCGGCGGCGTAGACCTTACGAAAGACGCAATAGCGAAGCTTAAATAATTTCTTGCATTAAACGTTTGTCGGCGGTAAGATTTTACTGCTGGTAGGGAACGCAATCACATCCCGCCCTACGGCGGGATTTTTGTATGGTGATGGTATGGACAGACAGACAGCGGATTTCAGGAAAAAATTTGAGACTGCCGGAAAAAGACAAGGCTGGCTGCAAAGCGCTTCCATTCTTGCCGCCGTTTCAGGCGGCGGGGATTCTGTTGCCCTGCTTTGGCTGCTCAAAAATTTTTACAAGGGCAAAATCGCCGCGGCACATATAGACCACTGCACAAGAAACGGCGCGTCTCACAGAGATGCCGATTTTGTTAGGGGGCTTTGTGAAAAATGGGATATCCCCTGTTTTGTTAAAGAAATTGACGTTGAAAAAGAAAAACTGACGGGGGAATCTTTTGAAATGGCAGCCCGCAGAATACGCTATGAATATTTTGACGAGCTTGCGGCTGCTGAAAAATTTGATTTTATCGCGCTCGGGCACAATCTCGACGATCTTGTGGAAACACAGTTGCTCAATCTTTTCAGGGGAACGGGCATTGACGGTCTGCGAGGCATTCCTGAAGTGCGCGGCAGGATTGTCCGTCCGGTTATAGATTTTCGCAGGGACGAGCTGAGGAAAATTTTGTCGGCACAGGAAATTTCCTGGTGCGAAGACGAAACAAACGCAGGAAACGCATACAAAAGGAACAAGATCAGAAACGACCTTATCCCGTGGATAAAAGAAAACATGAACGCCAATTTTGAAATATCTATGGCGGCGCTTGCCCGTCAGGCAGCGGAATTGTCCGCCGTGCGCAGCGCAAAAGCGGAAACGCTGCTTGCGGATATTTCCTGCGAAAACGGGACGGCGCTCGCAGCATGGCGCAGAAATGCCGTAAAGGGGCTTGCAGATTCCGATATTTCAGAGCTGTTCCGCTTGCAGGGGAAAAAGCTCGGACTGCCGGTGCTTGACAGAAAACGCACGGAAGAGCTTGTGAGGCTTGCAAAAGCTGGCGGCAGATGGCGTTTCCAGTGGGCGGCGGATATTGAAGTGTGCAGAACGGCAGAGGGAATTTTCTGGCTGCACAGAGCAGACGCAGAACGGATATAAATAAGAATTTTAAGTCAAATTACCGATAAAAAGCGTCATTATATGTGGTATCATTACTGGGAAATTTAATTTACGTACGGAACAAGGGGTGCGCTCTATGGATTACAGGCTTGACAAGGTTCTCATAAGCAAAGAGGAAATTCAGAAGAAGATTAAAGAGCTCGGAGAGCAGATTGCGCAGGATTACAAAGGCGAAGAACTGATTTGTATCTGTGTTCTGACCGGAGCTTTCGTTTTTCTTGCCGACATGGTCCGTGCAATAGGCAAAGAGGTTGACGTCAAGGTTGATTTCATGGTCATTTCTTCTTACGGCAGCGGAACGAAAAGCAGCGGGGTAGTGCAGATTCACAAAGACCTCAGCAACTCCATAGAGGGAAAACATGTCCTTATCATAGAAGACATTATTGATTCCGGACTTTCGCTTTCTTATCTGCTTAAGCTTCTCGGAGACCGCCATCCCAAGAGTCTCAACGTATGTGTCTGCTTTGACAAGCCTGACCGCCGCAAGAAAGAGATTGAAACGAAATACACCGGTTTTGTCATTCCCGACGAATTTGTGGTCGGTTACGGGCTTGACGTTGCTGAAAAATACCGCCATCTCGACGCGCTTTATTCAGTAAAGGCTGTTGCGGAATAAAAAGAAAAGAGGTCCAGCTTTGAACAAATTTAAAAATATCGGCGTCTATATAGTCGTAATCGTTCTCGCCGTAAGTCTTGTGAACATCTTTATAAATCCCGGCACTGAATCAGAAAAAAAATCGGTGCTTGAGTTCACCTACAGCCAGCTGCTGCAGAACGTTGCGGACGGAAAAGTTAGGTCTGTCGAAATAGACCATAACGAACATATAAAAGGCGTGCTTGCCGATGGCAAGGAGTTCGCGACGGATATTCTCGATGCCGAAACGCTTCCGGCAAAGCTTGCCGAAAAGGGAGTTGAGGTCAAGGTTATCCCGCCCAAGGAAAGCACATGGTACAGCACGCTGCTTATTTCTCTGCTTCCTACGCTGCTTCTGGTCGCCGTGTGGATTTTCTTCATGAACCGCATGCAGGGCGGAGGCAGAATGATGGACTTTGCAAGAAGCAAAGCCAAAATGTTCCTTGACAACAGAAAGAAGGTTACCTTTGCCGATGTTGCGGGGTGCGATGAAGCCAAGGAAGAGCTTATGGAAATAGTTGAATTCCTCAAAAAGCCAGACCGCTTTGCAAACCTCGGCGCGCGTGTTCCCAAAGGCGTGCTGCTGCTCGGCTCGCCCGGTACCGGCAAAACGCTGCTTGCAAGAGCCTGTGCAGGGGAGGCGGAAGTTCCGTTCTTCAGCATAAGCGGTTCAGATTTTGTCGAGATGTTTGTCGGCGTCGGCGCTGCCCGTGTCCGTGATATGTTTGACCAGGCGCACAAGATGCATCCGTGTATTATTTTCATAGACGAAATAGACGCGGTCGGCCGCCAGAGAGGCACGGGACTCGGCGGAGGACATGACGAAAGAGAACAGACGCTCAATCAGCTGCTGATTGAGATGGACGGTTTTGAGGACAATTCGGGAATAATAGTTATAGCCGCCACCAACAGGGCTGACGTTCTTGACCCTGCTCTGCTGCGCTCAGGACGCTTTGACAGACAGATAGTTGTTGACGTGCCCGACGTTAAAGGCAGGGAGGCAATTCTCCGCGTTCACCTGCAAAACAAAAAGGTTGCCGACGGCGTTGATATAGCGACAATCGCCAAACGCACACCGGGCTTTGTCGGCGCGGATCTTGAAAACATTACGAATGAAGCTGCTCTTCTTGCTGCGAGACACGGTAAGGAAAAGATAGAAATGCCGGAATTTGAAGAAGCAATAGACAAGGTTATTGCCGGACCCGAACGCAAGAGCTTTGTACTTACGGAAAGGGACAAAAAAATTACCGCCTGCCACGAAGCGGGACACGCCGTTGTCGCGAGCAAGCTTGACGGAGCCACAAAGGTTCACAAGGTTTCCATTATCCCGCGAGGCAGAGCGCTCGGGCTCACCTGGCAGATACCTGACACAGACAAGGTGCACATCGCGAAAAGCGACATGCTGAACGAAATAACTACGCTGCTCGGCGGACGCTGCGCGGAAGTGCTCAAATTCAAAGACGTAACCACGGATGCGTCCAACGACCTTGAAAGAGCCACGCAGGCGGCACGCGACATGGTTACGCGCTACGGCATGAGCGAAAAACTCGGACTGGTGGTGCTTGGCAGACAGCAGCATGAGGTGTTCCTCGGTCGTGATTTTGCTGACGAAAGCAAAAATTACAGCGGGGAAATCGCATACGAAATAGACAAGGAAGTACGCAGCATAATAGACGGCTGCTTTGCGAAGGCAAAGGAAATTCTTGAAGCCAACGAAGCCGTTCTTGACGATATGACCTCGCGCCTGCTTGAAAAAGAGGTGCTTGAAGGAAATGAGCTTGCAGAGCTTCTCGGCTATCCGCCGGAGGAAGAACCGGAAAAGAAAGACGCGGAAACTGCGGAAACAAGCGAAAACGCAGGAGAGCAGGAACAAACGACGGAGTTTGCGGCAGAAAACAACGTTTCTGAAAATACGGAAGCCTAACTAAGAGTATACCGAAAAAACTAAACGATTTTAAAATGTGGCTTTAAAATTGCGGAGG
>JAZUJX010000101.1:0-48425 GCA_045642965.1 Synergistaceae bacterium
AGGAGTAAGTCCTGCATCACGAAGTGCATTCTGTACCGGAACTGCGGTTCTCTCAACAAGGTCGTGTGTCAGCTCATCGAACTTCGCACGGGTAAGGTTGATATCGAGATGCTTCGGGCCGTCTGCATTAGCGGTAATGAAAGGAAGGTTGGTGTTCGTAGTTGTGGAGGAGGTAAGCTCCTTCTTAGCCTTCTCAGCTGCTTCCTTCAAACGCTGAAGTGCCATCTTATCCATGGAAAGATCGATGCCCTCTGCCTTCTTGAACTCATCAATGAAGTATCTGGTAATACGCTCGTCGAAGTCATCACCGCCGAGTCTGTTGTCGCCGGAGGTTGAGAGTACTTCGATAACACCGTCACCGATTTCGATTACGGATACATCGAAGGTACGGCCGCCGAGGTCGTATACCATAATTTTCTGTTCCTTTTCGTTATCAAGGCCGTATGCCAAAGCTGCTGCGGTCGGCTCGTTGATGATACGCTTTACATCCAGACCCGCAATCTTACCTGCATCCTTGGTTGCCTGTCTCTGTGCATCGTTAAAGTATGCCGGAACCGTGATAACAGCTTCGGTAACCTTTTCTCCCAAATACTGCTCTGCGTCCGTCTTCAGCTTCTGAAGAATAAATGCGGAAATTTCCTGCGGAGAGTACTTCTTGTCATCAATCGTTACACGATAATCGGTACCCATGTGACGCTTAATTGAAGAAATCGTCTTGTCTGCGTTCGTAACTGCCTGACGCTTTGCGGTATCACCGACAATACGCTCACCGTTCTTTGTAAATGCCAATACGGACGGAGTGGTTCTGTTACCCTCAACGTTCGTAACTACTACCGGCTTTCCGCCTTCCATAACTGCTACGCAAGAATTCGTTGTTCCTAAATCAATACCAATAATCTTACCCATTTCTTTTTCCTCCTGTATAAAAATAATATTCGATACTTTTTAGTTTGCTACCTTTACCATGCTGTGACGTACGACGGTGTCTTTGTACATATAACCCTTCTGAAGCTCCTCGGCTACGATGTTTTCGCCAAAGTTCTCATCCTCTACATGCATCACCGCGTTGTGAAAATCCGGATTGAATTCCTGTCCGACTGCCTCTATGCTCTTTACGCCGGCTTCTTCAAGGCCGGAGATAAGCTGCGTGTATATCTTATCCATACCGAGTGCCACGCCGCTTTCTTTTTCCTCTGCCGTTTCATCCGGACAGAAGCGCCTTGCGTATTCCGCAAGCGCGGTATTTGCGCCTGAAACGTAGGAGTGCATGCTGTTTGTGGCAAAGCCGAAAGCCGGTATGCCTGTGCGCTGTTCGACAAGCTTTGCGACGGCTTTGAAATCAGTGCCTAACATTGAAGGAATTATGGTTCCCGCTATTGCTATGAATTCAGGCTTAAGCTGCACGGCAGTTTCCGCAATGTCGTTTATCAGTTTTTCGTCGCGTCCGAGGAGCGCGTCAAACTGCTCAAGCGCAGAGATATAGACGGCTGACGGCTTTGTAAACCAGCGCGGCTCGTCGTGCGTCGCGTAGGTTGAGTTGCAGCCTGAGGGGTCGTGCATTACAATCAGCCCTCCAAGCTCATAGAGAGCCGAGGAAACACCCATTACGTCGGCGGTATAGGTTGAGAGTATTCTGTTAACCTGCTTCACAGCATCCGCACCCCCAGCCTTTTATCTGTATCAGGTTAATGTCTTTTTCGTTTTCCGCGGCATCGCGCATTTCGCGAAGAAGCCTGATTATTCCGTCAAAGCCCCACAGCCCTGCGCCTTCGACAATGTTCACAAAGTGCGGCGTTCTGTTGAAAAATGCCGCTTTCTGCCCCACCGCAAGCACGTTTCTTTCGCCGTGCGGAAGGAACTGCGCAGCAGGATTGAGTGTGGAATATATTTTGAGCTGCGGCGCGCTTTTTTTCAGCCGTTCAAACGCCGCACTGTCGCCTTCGGCGAATACGTTGCCGTAAACGCCCGTGACGTTGAAGCCGTGCGCAAGCAGATATTCCGCAAATTCAAGCGGAAGCGGCACCGCAGTATAGTCTGTTTCTACCGGCATGTCTTTTACAATTTTCTTTGTTTCAAGCGCTTCTATTTCGGTTTCTTCTTTCAGCTTTTCAACGTCGGGCATTTCACAGCCGAGCGTTTCCGCAGCAAGGCGGAGAGAACCTTCAATTTTCGCGTAGTCAAAGCAGAGAGGAAGTATGAGAGCCTTCTGTCCGAGTCTTTCGCTCAGCGCAAGGTTTCCGCTGTCCGAATAAGGCATTGTGCTGATGTTTGCAACGCTTCCGCCCATGCTCTGAAATTCTTCGTAGGTTTTGCAGCTGCATACGTCCTTTATTTCATATCCTGCGTTTTCAAGCATCTGCACAAGCTCGCAGCTTTCGGGAAGCGCCTTTACGTTTCCGAGGATATTGACGCTTTTTCCTTTTGCTTCCGGTTTCAGCAGGGTGTACATCTGCTTTCTCAAAAGCGGCTCTGCCTGCCCTGCTGTCTTGCGCATTATGAGGTTCATATAGCAGTCGGCAAAGTCAACGTCCGGAAATTTCTTCCGCAGTTCGGAATAGACAAAATTTAAATCGCATCCAATGAAATTGTGTATGCAGGTTGTAAAAAGAAGTACGGCTTTCGGGCGTTTCGGAAGCTTTTCAAGTATGTCCGAAACACCGTCGATAATCAGCGCGTCTATTTTTCCGTCAATCAGATTTTTTTCTTCCACCGCTATCGTTGAGAAACGCTCCATACAGCCCATTTCGGCGGCGGTCAGAACAACTCCGCGAAGGCACGCCTGCGCCGCGGCATAAATCTGATGGCTTTCGGGAACCAGCATTCCCACGTGGACGATATTCCAGTTGCCCCGTGCAGGCGGACTGTATTCGAGCGACGATTTGAAAGGCGCAGGGAACTGCGCTTCGGCTATATTCACGACAGCGTTTCTTTCGTTTAGTGCCCTTAACATTTTATTCCCCTGCCTGCCTGTATTTTTCTCATTTTGCATACAAAGAAGCCTTCGTAAAGCTCTGTCGGCTTTACGCACAGGGCGCCGCTGATTTTTGACGGAAGACACGGGATTGTTTCCATGCCTTCAAATGAGAATGGCACAATTTCAAATCCGCTGTCCAAAATTTTCAGCACGTTGTCTTCGTTTTCGCTTTCAAGCACGGAGCAGGTGGAATAGACAAGTTCCCCGCCTTTTTTCACAAGCCCCGCCGCTTTTTTCAGCAGTGAAAGCTGAAGTGCCGCGCTTTTTGAAACAAATTCTTCCGTAAAACCTTCCGGAAGTTTTCCGCCGCTTAAATTCAGGGTTCCGCTTCCGCTGCACGGCGCGTCAAGCAGTACTTTGTCAAACGAGAGGAAATTATCAAGACGCCTTGCGTCCTGCACCATTACGTACACGGAGTTTGCGCCCTGCCTTGCAAGGTTGAATTTAAGTTTTTCCGCGCGGATTTTATTGCGTTCGCACGCCGTAACGTGAGCCCTGTTCGCCGAAAGCGCAGCAAGCTGCGTTGTTTTTCCCCCGGGGGCTGCCGCCATATCCAGTATGTCTTCGCCTGCCTTAGGGTTAAGGACTATCGGCGGAAGCATTGAGGAAAGGCTCTGCAGATATATTTTCCCTTCCATGTATTCCGGAAACTCCCATACGGCGCTTTCACGCGCATTTTTTAGAATAAACGCTTCCCTGCTCCACGCGGCGTTCTCAAATTCAATTCCGGCTGACACAAGCGTCTGCGCAATTTCTTCCGCGCTGCTTTTCAGCAGATTGGCGCGAAGCGTGACGGCACGGTTACATGACAGACCGCTGAAAATTTCTCCGGCCGTTTCTTCCCCGTACTGCTGTTCAAGAATTTCGCGCAGGAATTCCATATCCCCAACCCCTTGCAAAATAGCGTATATGCGCTAAACTGTACAGGTCAATTATACAGGAATAAGGAGATTTGAGACCATGAATTATGCTGACGAGTCGCTTAAACTGCACAGACAGTGGAAAGGCAAGATAGAGGTTGTTTCCGCAGTAAAGCTTGAAACGAAAGAGGATCTGTCGCTTGCCTATACGCCTGGCGTCGCGCAGCCGTGCCTTGAAATTCAGAAGGACGTGCAGAAAAGCTACGACCTGACGCGCAGACACAATCTCTGCCTCGTCGTAACCGACGGAAGCGCGGTGCTGGGGCTTGGAAACATAGGGCCTGAAGCGGGAATGCCTGTTATGGAAGGAAAATGCGTGCTTTTCAAAACCTTCGGCGGCGTTGACGCTTTTCCTCTCTGCGTAAAATCAAACGACGTTGACGAAATCGTCAACACAATTTACATGATTTCGGGAAGCTTCGGCGGCGTTAACCTTGAAGATATTGCCGCACCTCGCTGCTTTGAAATTGAAAAGAAACTGAAGGAAAAATGCGACATACCCATTTTCCACGACGACCAGCACGGAACGGCGATAGTTACCCTCGCAGGGCTTATCAACGCTCTCAAACTGACCGGCAGAACCAAAGATAACGTTAAAATAGTGATTAACGGGGCAGGGGCTGCCGCCATTTCGATTACAAAGCTTCTGTTAAGTTACGGCTTTAAAGACATTACTCTCTGCGACAGAAAAGGCGCAATATACGAAGGGCGCGGCGGGCTTAATCCTGTTAAAGAGGAAATCGCTCTCCTCACTAACAAAAGCAGAACTTCCGGCGGGCTTTCCGAGACAGTCAGGGGCGCAGACGTGTTTATAGGCGTTTCGGCGCCGAATGTGCTTACGACGGAAATGGTAAAAACAATGGCGAAAGACTGCATAATCTTTGCCTGCGCCAATCCGACGCCGGAAATTTTCCCGGAAGACGCAAAAGCAGGCGGTGCAAAAGTCATCGCGACAGGCAGAAGCGACTATCCGAACCAGATTAACAACGTGCTCGCCTTCCCCGGCGTATTCAGGGGCACCTTTGACGTACGCGCTTCGGACATCAACGAAGAGATGAAGCTCGCCGCCGCTCACGCAATCGCGAACCTTATTTCGGACGAGGAACTTAACGAAGATTACATTATCCCCGCCCCGTTTGACAAACGCGTTGCGCAGACGGTCGCAAAAGCCGTTGCACAGGCGGCAAAAGACAGCGGCGTCGCAAGGATATAAACTTTATCGCAAACGAAAAAAGCCTTCGGTCTCCCGAAGGCTTTTTTCGTTCGTTTGTTTGCAATGTTATATCGCGGCTTTGCAGATTTCGATAAAGCTGCCGTATTTGAGCGAGGCGCCTCCGACAAGGACTCCGTCGATGTCCGGCTGTGCCATGATGTCTGCGGTGTTGTCAGCCTTGACGCTTCCGCCGTAAAGTATGAGGACGTTTTCGGCAAAGTCCGCACCGTAAAGTTCTTTTACCGTTTCGCGCACAAATTTGCATATTTCTTCGGCATCCGCAGGGGTAGCCGTTTTGCCGGTGCCTATTGCCCATACCGGCTCGTATGCGATTATGAATTTGTCCGCCACAGTCTGAATGTCTTTCATTCCTTCGACAAGCTGTGCTTTGATTACGTCAAACGCCGTGCCGTTTTCTCTTTCTTCAAGCGTTTCGCCGACGCAGTAGACAGGCGTCATTCCGGCTTTGACCGCGGAAAGAAGCTTTCTGTTAAGGAATTCATTGGTTTCGCCGAATATGTGGCGTCTTTCCGAATGTCCGATCAGAACGTAATTTATTCCGAGTTCCTGAAGCATCGGTATCGAAACTTCGCCCGTGAATGCTCCCGATTCTTTGTCGTTAACGTTCTGTGCACCGACAATCATAAGCGGGTCAGGTTTGCATTCAAGCGCTTTAGCAAGCGAGAGGAACGGCGGAAAAACCGCAATCTGAAGCTGTTTTGTGCCGACTGCCCTGAAAAGCTTGTCATCGTTTTCAAGCAGCGAGCCGAAGCCTTTCATAAAATCTTCGGCAGCGGCTGTTCCGTTGTTCATTTTCCAGTTTCCGGCTGCAAATATTTTTCTCATTTTTCTGCCTCCAAAAAATGCTCCGCTGCGCGGAGCATAAAATTACTCTTTAATTATATAGGGCTCTATGCCGGGAAGCATTTTGCCTTCAAAGAATTCAAGGCTGGCGCCTCCGCCGGTTGACACGTGCGATACCTGTTTCGCGAAACCGAAAAGGGTGGCCGCCGCCGCTGAATCCCCGCCTCCGGCTATTGTCAAAGCGCCTTTTTCCGTCGCTTCGGCTATTGCCTTTGCCACCAGACGGGTTCCCTCCGCAAAAGCTGGCATTTCAAAAACTCCCATAGGGCCGTTCCAAAGCACCGTTTTTGCGTTGTGAATTATTTCCGTAAATTCGGCAACAGTTTTTGGCCCGATATCAAGCCCGATTTTGTTTGCCGGCATATTGTCGGCATCAACCGTGATATAAGGAGAATCGGCTCTGAATTCGTCCGCAAAGATAAAATCCTTCGGCAGGACTATCTTTACGCCGAGTTTCTCCGCCTTGCGGAGCATTTCCGCCGCAAAGCCGAGTTTTTCCGTTTCGCAGAGCGATCTTCCTATTTCGTAGCCGAGTGCCTTCATGAAGGTAAATGCCATTCCGCCGCCTACAAGCACGTAATCGGTCTTGTCAAGCATGTTCTCAACCACACCGATTTTGTCGGAAACTTTTGAGCCGCCCAATATCAGAACGTAAGGCTTTTCAGGCTTTTCACACGGTGCGGAAAGCATTGTTATCTCTTTTGCCATAAGATGTCCTGCAAAGGAGGGAAGTATTTCCGTGAGAGCTCTTGTTGACGTGTGCGCTCTGTGCGCAACGCTGAAAGCGTCCATTACGTAGGCGCAGAACGGTGCTGCAAGCTTGCGCGCGAATTCCGGTGAATTTTTGCTTTCATCGGCATGGAAACGCACGTTTTCAAGCATAAGTATTTCGTCAATCTGGGCGGCGACAGCGTCTTCGACGAGGGGACCTGTGCAGTCGCGCACAAAGCGGACTTTAAAGCCTGAAATTTCGGCGAATTTTTCACCGACCGGCTTCAGCGAGCATTTTGGGTCCGCAACGCCTTTAGGTCGTCCGAAATGGGAAAGCAGAGAAACCCTCGCGCCCATGTCCATCAGCGCTTTAATTGTCGGAATGTGCGATTCAAGGCGTGTAACGTCGGTTACCTGCCCGTCCTGCATAGGAACGTTGAAATCTACCCTGACAAGAACCTTCTTTCCTGCCACGTCAGACGGCGTAAAGGTTTTCAGCCGCATAATTTAGACTCCTTTTGAAAGGATGTAATCCGCAAGGTCAACAACTCTGTTGCTGTATGCCCATTCGTTGTCATACCACGAGAGGATTTTTATCATGTCACCCATGACGTAGGTATGCTCAGGCGCAAACACCGATGAGTTGGCGTCTCCGCAGAAGTCCATTGAAACCGTATCTTTTTCGGCATAGCCGAGTATGCCTTTGAGTTCGCCTTCAGAGTATTCTTTCATAGCCGCGTTGATTTCTTCGACCGTTGCAGGTTTCTCAAGCACGGCTGTCAGGTCAACGACGGAAACGTCAGGCGTTGGAACGCGGAGCGCAAAGCCGTTGAGTTTGCCTTTGAGTTCCGGCATTACGAGAGAAATGGCTTTGGCTGCCCCCGTCGTTGTCGGGACTATTGACAAAGCCGCCGCACGTCCGCGTACAATTTTGGGACGCGGTATGTCAAGAATTGCCTGGTCGTTTGTATATGAATGAATTGTGTTCATAAGACCTTTGACAATGCCGAATTTCTCCTGAAGCACCTTGCATACGGGGGCAAGGCAGTTCGTCGTGCAGGAGGCGTTTGAAACGATGCTGTGTTTCGCAGGATCGTATATTTTCTCGTTGACGCCCATAACTATTGTCGCGTCTTCATTTTTCGCAGGCGCGGAAATGATGACCTTTTTCGCTCCTGCTTCAATATGGGCCTTCGCTTTGTCTGCGTCCGTAAAACGTCCGGTTGACTCTATAACGAGGTCAACGCCCATTTCCTTCCACGGAAGCTTTGCAGGATCCGGCTCAGCGACAGCTTTGATTCTCTGTCCGTTGACGACAAGCGTGTCGCCGTCGAGCTGTACGTCTCCCTGGAATCTTCTGAAGGTTGAGTCGTATTTCAGCAGATACGCTAGCGTTTCGGGCGGTGTCAGGTCGTTGATCGCCACAATTTCAAAATTGTTTTCCTTGCCGTTCGTAAAGAAAGCCCTGGTCGTAAGACGACCTATGCGTCCAAAACCGTTGATTGCAACTCTGTACTTTGTCATTGCCGTTTCACTCCCTGTTCGTCATCGGACTAAACGTCCGGTAAATTTTTGGTATGCTGTTTATTTGTTCTCAAGGTTCTCATAGAGTACCCTGAGCATTTCGCCGTGAGCCATTGCGTTCAGAACGTCTCCGTGCGGTTTGTAGGGCATTGTGCCGTCAAAGAATTCCGCTACGCAGCCGAGACCGCCATGACGGAGATGCGAGCTGAACGGGCGTATGAACATCCACGCAACGCGTTTGTTTTCCGGATATGCTTTCGTATATGCCGTAATGAACTGTCCGAGAAGCCACGTCCATGCCGTTCCGCGGTAACGGGCCTTGTTGAGAGTTTCTTCGCTGCCTTCGGCGCGGCCTTTGAATTTGTCGTCCTTCGGGTCAAGCGTACGGAGTCCGTAGGTTGTGTAAAGCGCATCCCAGCAGACGCGGATAATTTTATTAACGGCTTCTTCGGAAAGCGCCGTGTAAGGAAGCGATGCAGCAAGAATCTGGTTGGGGCGTACGCTTGAGCTCTTTTCGGAACCGTCTGCAAGTATCCAGTCGCAGAGGCATCCGTGTGCATTGTCCCAGAACATTTTTTCGAATTCTGCTTTGAATTTGTCCGCCGTTTCCGCGTATTTCTTTTCTGCCGCGGCATCTCCGAGTTCTGCCGCACATTTCTCAGCCGTTCTGAGAGCGTTGTACCAGAGAGCGTTGAGCTCTACAAGGCAGCCTTTTCTCGTAACGACGTTTTTGCCGGAAACGACAGAGTTCATCCAGTGGCGTGCCGGATTTTCGCTGTTTACGCTGAGGAATGCGCCCTTTTCGAACGTAAGGTCAAGCACTTCAATGCCCTGCATGTAACGGTCAGCTATATCCATAACGCCCTTTGCTATTTCGGCGTCCTTTGTGCCTTTAAGGTATTTCTCTGCAGCGTAGACAAACCAGAGACCGTTGTCGGCGCCTGCGGTCGCAAGCTGTCCGTCTTCGGCAATGCGTTCGGGCATTACCGTGTCGTTTTCGCGGCATTTCTTGAGCCAGTTGTGCAGTGCGGATTCGACTATATCAGCCCTGCCCGTTGCAAGAGCAAGCCCAGGAAGCGCCACAAACGTGTCGCGCGAACGGCGTTCTGTTGAAGGGTAGCCTGAATATATCTTGGCGGGTTTGTCTTCTTTGTTGTCTATAAGATGATACGCGGCAACTATCATGTCGCATGCCGCAGTATTCGAAGGTTCAAAACTTGCTTTTTCGAGAAGTTCTGAGTAGCGTTCGGTTTCTTTGCGGAAAAATTCTTCCAGCTGCTCAGGCGTGTAATCCTGTTTTTCCCCGGACAGCACTATAAACGCAACGTCGCCTTCGTTCATTTCAAGCGTGAGCGTTCCCGGTGCCCAAAGGCTGTCGCCCGACGCGTTCTGAACGTCGTCCTGCTCGTACATGACGTTTTCAAACCAGAGAGGCTTTATTTCCCATTTGCCTTTTGTGGCAGTGCAGAAGCTTGACAGCCCGTAGCCTTCAGCTTTAATCGTCTGTCCGCCGCTTGTCGCAACCGCGAAATCGTTCTGCTTGTATTCCGAACGTATTTCGGAGTTAAGTCTGTGCGCAAAAAGAGGACGCAGTTCAAGCTGGATTTTCTGCGGGGCCGATACTGCTTCATAACGGATTACCGTGCAGGTTTCGCCCTGCGGCATAAATATTGATTTCTTAATAAACGTTCCGTGAATGACAAAAAGCATGTTCGGGAACGGATTGCCCTTGTATTCCTGTATGTAGCGGAACCCGTCCGGATAGACAAGATCCTTGTAACGGTTTGTGGAGAGCTGATATTTTTTGCCGTTTGACAGAACCGTTTCTTCGACTTTGCTTACAAGCACGGAATGACGCACTTCACCCGTGGGTCTTACGACCAGAAGCCCGTGCTCTCTTCTGGTATTTGCTCCTATGACCGTTGAGAAGCCGTAGCTTCCGAGTCCGTTGGAAACGAGAAATTCCCTTCCCGCTCCTTTTTCGTAGGTGTTGACGTCAACCTTCCCTAAGTACATTGGTACCCTCTCCCTTCAAGATTTGAGAAGCCAGTTTATAGATTTTCTGCCACCTATATTCTACCGTACTTTTGCCGATTGGACGTGATAATTTTTTGCCAAGTTCACATAAAGTTGCTTCCGGATATTCTTTCCTGAGTCCAATCAGCTCTTTCAGAGCTTCCGGAAGCTTTCCGAAAGCGTCTTCTTCCTCAAGCCGTTTTATCAGCTGAAGCTGTTTTGCCGCGGTTTGAGCGGTTTTGCCTATGTTTGCCATATCGCAGTTCATCATTCTGTTCTGCACGTTCTGCGTCTCGCGCATTATCGATTTGTCTTCGAGAGCGAGAACAGTGTTCACACAGCCGGTCCAGCCGATAAAATCAACAATCTGCTGTCTGTCCCTGAGGATAATTTCCGTGTTGCTGTTTTTCGTCCGCACGGATGCGTTTATCTTAGCCAGCCGCAGAAGCTCAAGCATCTCTTCTTCATGTCCGTTCTGCGGAAAACGCATTACAAGATAATAGCCTGTTTTCGGAATGTACAGCGAGCCTGTACTTCCGAAAAAGCCCCGTCCCCACGACCAGAAACGTTTTTTGCCGGCGTCAAAGCCTGAAGCACCGTCGCATATTTTTTCAACCGCCCTGCCGTGCACGAAGAAAAATATTTTCCCGTTCTGCTGGCTCGAAACAAGTTTGACGTCATCTATAAAGAGACTTCTGTCCTCAGCAGCGATTTTCCCCCACAGTGCAAGCAGCCTTCTGTAGACAAAAAGCCTGGAGGTCTGAAACATCGCGCCTTCCGTCATTTCTGTCTGAGGAAGACCGCAGAGTATGCCGTACATTTCATCTTCGTACGGTCTGCAGGCTTTCACGCTGCTCCATTCATACCATAAATCCTTGTTAAGGCTGTTCATCAGTCGCCTTTACGCTCTTTATACTCCCTGGCAAGCAGCATAATTGTCTCTGCAAGATTCTGCGCGTTGTGTCTCAGATATTTCCCGTCTTTGACAGCGATATAATTGCCGTATATAACTTTTGTACCAAGCGAACTGAGATATTTTTCCTCTTTCGCCGAAAGATAAAGCGGCTCAGCCCCTATCTTCCCGTAACGTTTCAGAAATTCCCCGGGCACGGGAGCCTGGTTTGCAAGCAGATAATTCGGAACAGAGCCTGTAACCCCGGCAATCCAGTCTATGTGTGCAAGGATATTCATGCCTTCAGTTTCTTTGGGCTGCGTAACAAGGTTTGCCACGTAAACAACCGGAGCTTTTGCTTCATGCAGCAGATCTGCGATTTCTTTAAGCAGAAGATTCGGCATTACGCTTGTAAAAAGGCTTCCTGGCCCAAGAACTATAATATCCGCGTTTTTGATTGCGTCTTTAACCGCTTCGACAGGCTTTGCGGACGAAGGCTCAATCCAAAGCTTTTCCAGGCGGCTTCCGCTGTTTGAAATCTCAAGTTCCCCGCTCAGTTCTTCGCCGCCCCGCGCAATGCCTTTGAGTTTAATATTCTCCGTAGTGACCGGCAGAACCCTGCCTCTTATCGCAAGCAGTTTGTTAAGTTCCTCAACCGCGCGCTGAAAATCGCCTCTCAGCTCCGTAGCCGCAAGCAGCACTAAATTGCCGAGACTGTGCCCCTGCAGTTCGCCTTTGTCAAAACGGTAATTCAGAAGCGCGTTCAGCGAACTGTCGTTTTCCGCGAGAGCCACGATGCAGTTGCGTATATCACCCGGAGGCAGCATTCCCCATTCGCTGCGCAGTCTTCCCGAACTTCCGCCTTCGTCGGTAACGGCGACAACCGCCGTTATGTTTCTCGTATAGGCTTTAAGCCCGGACAGAAGCGTTGAAAGACCTGTTCCACCGCCTATGGTGACTATGTCCGGCATTGCGGAAGAATCCACTCCTATTGCGTTTCCAATAATCTTGGCTTTTCCGAGCAGCATTTTTTTTGTCCTGCCGCGGAAAAGATACGCGGCAAGAACTGCAAGCAGCAGGGCAAGAAGAAATCCGCACCAAAAGGCAGACATTACCACAAATTCTCCTTGTTGATATCCCTGTGATTGACCACTACTTTATTGCCTCCGCGCGCAAGCTCTTCCGCCAGTCTCTCGCAGACTGCGACAGACCTGTGTCTTCCGCCTGTACAGCCAATTGCAATGTGCAGATGTCTTTTGCCAGTGTTTCCGTAAACGGGAACCACAAAGGAAAGCATTGTCAGCGCTTTTTCTATAAACGCGGCAAAATCACCGTATTTTGAAAAATATTCTTTCACTTCCGCATCGCGTCCCGAAAGGTCGTGAAGCTCGGGAACATAGTTAGGGTTCGGAAGGAAACGAACGTCAATAACGTAGTCGGCATCCTGCGGTATCCCGTTTTTAAAACCGAACGAGCTGAGCAGAACAACGGTTTTTTCACGCGCAACGCCTGCGATATCCAGCAGTTTGTTCTTGAAATCGCCGGTTGTCAGTTCGGAAGTATCTATGACTGCGTCGGCACTTTTCTTTATATCGGCAAGCAGGGTTCGTTCCGCGGCTATACTTTCAAGCAGCGTGGAATTTTCCGAAAGCGGATGCCTGCGCCGCGTTGTCTCAAAACGTCTTACAAGCGTCGAATCGGCAGCATCCACGTAGATAATTTTCAATTCTTTCATTTCGCTTCTGAGTACGTCAACAACCTTGTGCAGATCGTCAAGCAGTTTTTCCTCGCGCACGTCAACAACCGCCGCCACTCCGCAGGTAACTGCGGCCTGGTTGTTTTCAAGCACGCTGATAAGCTGCGGAAGCAGGGTGGGCGGTAGATTGTCTATTGCATAATACCCCTGATCCTCAAAAACCGTCAGTGCGGAGGATTTTCCCCCTCCGGACATTCCGGTTATGATTACGCATTTTTTAACCTGGCTGTTTTCCATGCAATCAAGCCTCCAAGCATTCAGTCTGCATTTGAAGAACACTCATTCGGGGAAAATTTCCTACTGAATTTCCACCGTATATACTTCGTAACCCTTGCTTTTCAGTTCGTCGGACAGTTTTTTCGTTTCCCCGCGGTCTGACGAACCCTTCACACGCACTTTGCAGCACAAGGCAGAGTTCACCGTCTCCTCGGCAGTATATGCCGTGTACCCCTGTTTTTTCAGCGTTTGGACATGCTGTTCCGCGTTCTTTTTGTCAGAAAAAACGCCAATCTGGACGTCATAGCGCTTTGCCGCGCTCTTGGTTTCCTTTTTGTCCGTTTTTGTCTCAGTTTTTTGTACCGTTTTCAAAGCAGTTACTGTTTCTTTTTTCTGAACCGCTTTCTGTTCCGTCTTTACAACAGCTTTTTGTTCCTGTTTTACTGCTGTTTTCTGCTCTGTTTTTGCAGCAGTTTTCTTCTGCTCAGTTTTGGCGGCAGGCTGTTCATTAACAACCGTTTTCACGCTCTTTTTCTGTTCTTCCGGTTTATTCTTTGCTCCGGCATTTTCCGTTTTCTTTGTTTTGCTTTCCGGCTGAGCGTTTTCAAGCGTTTTTTTCACGGCTGTTTCCTCGGCGGAAACAGCTTTTGACGCCGATTTAACAGGACGCGCAGGAGCTATCGAAACATGCCCCAACTCTTTGCGGGTTTCGTTCTTTTTTTGTTCCTGCTCTTTCTTCACTGCAGGAATTTCAGGTTTATCCAGCGTTTCTTCCTGCGCTGCAGTCCGTTTTTCCGTTCTTTCGCGGATAATCTGCGTAATCTGCCGGTCTTCCTGCTCTGCAATATCCTCCGTGCGAATTTCCGGCGGAGAATAGAAGAACAGCTTTATGCTGAAAAACAGCAGAGCCAGGGCAACAAGGACTGCCAGCGGAAGAATAAACTGTCCGAAGGTAACCATCGTTTTGCCGTTCTGCAACGTTTTGTCTTTTCTTGAAATCACTGCTTACACCCCTTATGCTATGCAAACTGTCCGAGTTCGCGCAGAGTTCTGTCCCTGTCCGGGCAGTTAAATTTTCTTTTTCCGTATTTTTCAACGTCGTCAGCAAGCATTCTGCTTTCCGTACAGCCTGCCCACGCAAGTACAAACTCCGTCTCCGCCTCTTTGGCGCTGGTCAGCCTGAGTTGCGGAGTTTTTTTCTTTATTTTTCTGACTTCTGCCGTAAGCAGTCTGTAACGTCTCTTTATTTCAGCCGCTCCTATAAACGCTTCTTTCTGCCATTTTGTCCACGGTTTTGGAATAAATGCTCCGGCGGAAATCACCAGGCTCTGTCCGGTCGCTTCAATAATTTCCGCGCACAGTTCCGCTATGCTTTTCACGTCGTCGTCGGTTTCGCCCGGCAGTCCGATCATGAAATACAGTTTCACGCTGTTTATGCCGTATTCCGCCGCCATCTTCAGCTTTTCAACAACAAGCGCATTGCTGAATTTTTTTCCGCATGACACTCTGAGCTTCTCGTTTCCGGTTTCAGGCGCCACGGTTATGCTGTGCCGTCCGCCCAAGGAGAGAGCTTCAAGCATTTTTCCGTTAAGCCTGTCTATTCTCAGTGAAGCAAAAGACACTGATTTGCCGTTTTTATGCAGCATATCAAGAATTTTGTCTATATCAGGATAATCCCCTGCTTCCGGTGTAATAAGCCCCACCTGGTCAAACTCAAGTTTTCGGCACAAATTTTCAAAACTTTCTTCAAGCAGGGAGAAATCCCTGAATCTTGCCTTACCGAAACAGGCAGGCAGCGTACAATAGCTGCAATTTCTGATACAGCCTCTCTGCAGTTCAAGCAGAAGAGTGCTGCCGAAAGCGCCCTTTTCAGTAATCCAGCTGCTGTGCATCGGATGTTCTCCGTCAATCAGCTGTTCCCTGCCGATTTTCTTTTTAGCGGCGACTCCCATGTCCGTTGCTTCAAGCGGCGGGACAAACACTGAGTCCGTCTCCGAGAGTTTTTTCCAGAGCTTTTCCCTGTCCTTGTCTTCGTCGTATTCTTTTACGGCACTGAGAATTTCCGGCATTATATCCAGTCCGTCCCCGAGTATCACCGCATCTGCCGCCGACGAAACAAGCAGCGGATTTATATAGGTTACAGCCCCGCCGACAAAAATTACCGGATAATTGTTTTCTTTTCTTTTAAAGGGATCCAGCGGTATATTTGCGTTGTGCAGCCACTGAAAAAATTTCTCAACGTCAGGTTCGTAAGCTATGCTCGCGCTGATAACCGGAAAGCGTTCAAGCAGCGTATCTCCGTCAACAGAACGGTAAGGAACTGGGGTTTCAAAAAAACGCTCCGCGGCAATCCCGCTTTCCCTAAGCATGCGGAAAACATACTGATAACCAAGGTTGGCAGAGCCGATAGAATAGTCTGCCGGATAAAACATTGCCCAAGGAAGCTTTCCCCCCTTAGGCAACGAAACAGACCATTGTTCACTGCTGCGGTACTCTTCCCAGCTCTTCCACTCGGTTATTCTGCCCATCTATTCCTCATCCTGCTTTTTCAGACGGCGGCGGAGAATTGAAGGCGTATCGTAGTTGTTTGCGTCATTTCCGCTCTGGAAAAGATTTACGTTGGTTCTGGCAGGATTTTCCTGGACCTGCACGGCTTTATACTGAATATTCTCAGCTGCAGACCGCATTTCCTGTGCAGGCTCACGGGTTTCATTCCCGCGATACTGGACAGGCTCTGCAAACTGTTCTCCGCGTATCAGAGGTCTTACCTTTTCGCTGAAATTGGCAGGATCATCAGGAACTTTATTGTTGTAAACGAGTCTGTGCGAAGTGCTCCTGTGCATACCAAACGGCACCGCTGTTTCTGTAACCGCCGGTCTTTCCGCAGTTTTTTCCTGCTGCTGTACAGGAACCCTGACGGCATTGTATCCTCCGTCATACTGCTTTGCGTAATCAGGAAGTTCGTCAAAACCGGTTGCTATAACCGTAATCTGCAAATTGTTTCCCATATCCGGATCATATACGTGACCCCAGATTATATATGCGTTCTCGTTGGCAGCTTCGGTAATGATCCTTACTGCCTCGTTGACCTCGTGAATACGGACGTTGGCGCCTGTTATATTGACAAGTATGCCCCTTGCACCGTTCATCCTTGTATCCATAAGGCGGCTGTTTATCGCGTTTGTCGCAGCAAGCTGCGCTCTGTTGTCTCCATACCCTTCGCCTATTCCCATAATTGCGGGGCCGGCATTTGACATTACCGTGCGCACGTCTGCAAAATCAACGTTGACAATGCCCGGACGGAGAATAAGATCCGTTACTCCCTGTACTGCCTGATGCAGTATGTTGTCTGCTTCGCCGAATGCTTCGTTGATAAGAGTTTTATGGTCGGAAATATTTAAAAGTTTGTCATTGGGTATTACTATCAGCGCGTCAACTTTGTCTTTCAGCACTTCTATGCCGTGAAGCGCCTGGGCGATGCGCCTTTTTCCCTCAAACGTAAACGGAAGCGTAACAACGGCTATAACCAAAGCGTCAGCTTCACGGGCAATCTGCGCAATAACGGGCGCGGCGCCTGTTCCCGTACCCCCGCCCATGCCTGCCGCCAAAAAAACCATATCGGCACCTTCGACGGCCGCACGTATGTCATCTCTTGATTCCTGCGCGGCTTTGAAACCAACTTCGGGATTAGAACCTGCGCCCAGTCCTTTGGTAAGTTCTTTTCCGATAACCATTCTGTTCTGTGATTCGGAAATCTCCAGATGTGCCAAATCCGTATTAACGGCAATAAACTCTACTCCGCTGACACCGCCGCGGATAATGTGGTTCAGCGCATTATTGCCTGCCCCTCCGACTCCGATAACCTTGATGACCTCACGGGTTGGATAATTAGACTTATCAAGCTGGAAAATATCTGTGTTTGCCATAACGCAGACCGTCCTCCTCTAAAACAGATCCGAAAACAGACCTTTTATCTTGCCGCCGATATTTTTTGTCTCAGTTTTCAATTCTTTTTTAATCGTTTCGTTCTTTTCAGCCCACATATTTTTAATTGCATCAGTCTGCAGTGTTCTGCCGCTTTTCTTTACAGAGTCCGCAGCAGAATGACCGTCCATAAAGCGGTACGGAGCACGCTGCTTTTCAGTTACGTATTTTATTATGCCTGCCGCTCCGGAAAATTCTCCGCCGTTTTTGCCGCGCGGCATCTGCGAAGCAGCAGAGGGCACTGCCGTTCTCACAGAAAGTTCAAATATGTCGCGCATCAGGCTGTCAATTCCTCGCATTTCAGCTATGCCGCCTGTCAAAATTATTCCGCCGTCCAGTGATTTGATTCCTGCTTCGTTTATCTTTGACATAACAAGTTCCTGGCAGAGTTCCTCTATTCTGCAGGAAATAATTTCCACGGCTTCACAGCGCAGAACTTTGCACAGTCTGTTGTTGAACGAAAATTCAACATACTCGTTTTCATCTTCCTCGTCCTGTCCTTTAGTTCCGAGAAATACCTTGCGTTTGATGTCTTCCGCACAAATAAGAGGTATTTTGAGAACCGACGCCAGATCATTGGATATATGGTCACCGCCGATAGGGATCGTTGCCATGTATACCGGATGTCCGTTGGAATAAACAGTTACGTCAGTCGTTCCCCCTCCGATATCCAAAACCGCAGCCCCGTTTCTTGCTTCCTCTTCCGTAATTACAGACAAAGAGGCCGCCAGCGGTTTAAGGACAATGCTGTCTATTTCCACTCCCGCTCTTTTTATGCAGTTTACCGTATCCTGTATTACCGCGCTTGGAACCATAACGCTCAAAAGCTCAACCTGAAGAGTTTTACCGGTCATGTCCAATGGATTTTCAATCTCTTTGCCGTCAAGATTAAACCTTACGGGAATCGTATGTATTATCGTCTTGTTCGAAGGAACCGCAAGATCATCCTTTGCAATCTGAACCACCCGTTCGATATCGTCTTCCGAAACAGGGCGCGCGTTGACTCCGAGCATAAATCTCCCCTGCGTTGTAACACACTGCACGCCTTCGCTGCATGAGAACGAAACGGATACTGTTTTCAGCGGCTGGCCGACAGCTGTTTCCGCACTGTTCAAGACCTGTTTTATTGCCCTGGACGCCAGATCGGCATTAATAATGCCGCCCTTCCTGATACCGGACGACGGGCACTCTTCCACTGTAATTATATGCGGTTCTTCAGAGCCGGTTTCTTTTTCCGCAACTATCACGGAAATTTTGCTCGTACCCAAATCAAGAGCCGTAATAATTTCAGGATCATTCATGTATTCAGATGCAAAGGAGTTTCCAAACACAGCAGTTTACCTCCGCTATTTCATTTTCTTCGCTTATTATTGTACAACAGTTTTGACCAAAATTTTATTTTTATATGTTGCGTCAATAAAATCTGTTTGCGGCAAATCCTGCAGATCGGGACAGATCTTGTTTACGGCAAGCCCCGCGACTATCCAGTCGTCGCAATTTTCCGGCATTAGGACTGAAGCCCCGCAGTTTCCGTTTTTCTTTCTGAATATTATTCTTACGGCTGAAATACCGTCATTGGTTTCCGTTTTTACAGCCGCAATTTTATCCAGCCAATCCACAGCTTTCAGATTTTCATACCATTTGTATATATTCTCTGCCCTGACAGAACTGCTTTTAATATTGCCGCCTGAACTTTCCGTACTGCACGGCGGCATTTTGTCATCGCTCCAGTAAATCAGAGGTTTGTCTTTAAGTTCCGATAAGTCAAGTATACTGTTTTCTTCAATATTTGTCTGCCATATCCTGCCGTCCGAAGAAAGATACCAGTATTTTCCGTCCCAATAAATCTTCGCTGCAGGCTGCAGCACGCTAAGTTTAAGCTTTATCCTGCCCCATCCTGCGATATTCATTCTGCAGATCAGCGGATACTGCGACTCAATTTTTTTACAGTATTTTTCGCGCTGAATATAAAATACCGGCCAAAAACGCTGCTGCACTGCCGTTATACCCCGCATTACGATCCGTTCAGGCAGTATTTTGCCTGGCTCAGCGGTTATCTCTTTCAGTCTGAACAGATGCATTCTTGCTTCAAGCGAAAACAAGACCCCTGCCAGCAGCGCCGCAAACAAAAATATTATTTTTACACTGCGCTCAGTTTTTCTTGAAGTCGCCGATGAAGCGGATCTCATATTCCAGTTTTACCCCGAACTTTTCAAGCACTTTGCCGCGGCACAGCTCACACAGTTTGTATATTTCTTCTGCGGAAGCACTTCCGCTGTTCTCGATAAAATTCGCATGCGCGGAAGATACGACGGCATCCCCGATTTTCATGCCTCTGCATCCGCATTCGTCAATCATCTTTCCTGCGCTTCCGCCGGACGGATTTTTAAAAACACAGCCTGCAGTCGCCCTGCCTATAGGCTGCCCTTTCTTCAAATCGGCGAAACTGCGGATTTTGTCTGTAATCTGTTTTTTCTCCGTTTCCCGCAAAAGCATTTTACAGGAAGCAATAAGCAAATCTTCCGTATCCACGGGAGACTGCCTGTACTGCCAGTTGATTTCATTTCCGGCATATTTCCTGGTATTGAAATTTTTGTCGATAGTGGTAATTTCCGTTATTATACGGTTAAATCCGTCATCCGACCGTCCTCCGGCATTTCCTCTGAGAGCTCCTCCCAAAGTACCTGGTATGCCGGTAAGGAATTCCAGTCCGGTCAGTGAGTTTTCCAGGGCAAACGCCAAAAGCTGTTTTGTCGTACAGCCGCATCCGGCTTCAATTTCGACAAAACCTTCACGTCTGACAGTTTTTATGCCTTTTATGTGTCCGGTATAAAGCACCGCGGCATTAATAAAACCATCGGCGATAAGCACGTTTGTGCCTCCGCCGAGAATGTAAAAGCTTCTTTTTTCGTTTTTGCAGCATTTCAGAAAATCAACAGCCTCGTCAACGGTGTGCGGGGCAATCAGGAGTGCACAGCTTCCGCCGGTTTTCCAGCTGTTAAATTCTCTGAGGGAATAACCTTCAGGCAATTTAATTTTCTCCTCTTAAGGTGCCAAGCGTTTCGCAGATTCTTTTTCCGAGAGTGCCGACACTTCCGGCGCCTATGGTCAGTATGATGTCCCCGTCATTTGCCACCCTGCAGACTGACTTAAGCAGACTTTCAAAATCTCCGCACAGTTCGTAATGTGACCTTCTGTCCTGTGTTATCGCGTCAAAGATCAGCTGAGAAGAAACGCCTTCCATCGGCGTCTCCGATGACGAGTAGATTGGAAGTATAAAAGCGTTATCAGCATAGGAAAGAGCCTCTGCAAATTCTTTGTAAAGCGCCGCTGTTCTGCTGAAACGGTGCGGCTGGAAAACAGCTATCACCCTTCTGCCCCTGAAAATCTGCCGCACAGTGCCGAGCGTTGCCTTTATTTCATTCGGATGATGTCCGTAATCGTCGTAAATTAATATGTCTCCGACCTGACCTATTTTCTGGAGGCGTCTTTTTGCACCGCTGAAACAGGCAAGCGCGCGTTTTACGCTTTCAAACGGTATTCCCATCTCAAAAGCCGCCGCGCAGGTTGCAAGCGAATTGAGAATATTGTGCTCGCCGGACACCTTGAGTTCTATTTCGTCAACAGGCTGCCCGTCATGGAAAAGCTTGTATCTTGCGCCGCCGCCGTCAATATGCTTAATGTCGGCTGCACCCCAGTTCCAGTTTGTACCCCAGCCGTACGTTACCACCCCGTCTTTGACGCCGTAATCGCTGAACAGTGTCTTGACTCCCGAATCTTCCATGCAGAGAATACTTTTGCCGCCTTTTTTCCTGTTGGAAAGAAATTCGTTAAAGGCGTCGGTCACTGCCTTAAACGTCATGTAATGATCCCTGTGATCCCAGTCAATATTGGTAACAACGGCGATTTCAGGATGAAAATACACGAAAGATCTGTCGCTTTCGTCAAGCTCGGCAACCATGTATTTTCCTCTGCCCAGCTTTGCGTTTGTACCTATTTCCAGCACCTCTCCGCCTACGGCTATGGACGGGTCCATACCTGCCATTTCTGCTGTCAGCGAAATCATTGAAGAAGTCGTGGTTTTTCCGTGTGTACCGGCAACGCCGACACCGCAACGGGCATTAAAAATTATACTTAAAATTTCCGCACGTCTTGAAACCCGTACGCCTCTCTGCCAGGCTGCAGTCATTTCGGGATGATCCTGCGGGATGGCGCTTGAAAATACTATTATGTCCGGATTGTATTTTTCAAAATGGTCAACAGAATGTCCCTGTTCAACAGGGATGCCCTGTTTTTTCAGTTTTTCGGCATAAGCACTTTCTCCCTCATCACAGCCGGAGACATTGGCACCAAGCTGGTCCAAAAGAACTGCCAAGCCGCTCATTCCTGCACCGCCTATACCCATAAGATGTATATTTTTAGTTTTCAGTTCAACGTCAGGCTGCATAGCAACTACTCCCTTCAGCAGCGCGAGGAAACCTCTGCCCATAATCCGCTGCAAATGCTCTCTGCATTATTATACAATTTTGAAGACGTAATTTGCTGTTTTTCTTCACTTAATTTTTCAAGCTGCAAAAGTTTTTTTGCAAACTGTCTTTCGTCTTTCCCGTTCCACACCAGCGCTGCGTTGTCAGAGGCAAAAGCGACGGCATTGTGAAACTGATGATTGTCTGCCGCTTTTTCCCACGGGATAACAAGAGCGGCAATTCCAAGGGTTCCAGCTTCCGTCAACGAAGATGCGCCCGCACGCATAACTGCCATATCTGCCAAACTGTAGAGAAGTTCAGTATTCCATACCTTTGGCAGCAGATATACGTTGTCTGCAGCCTGTTCTCGGCTTTCCGACGCTGCCGGAAGTATAAACGTCCAGTTGTTGAATGGGGACTGTGCCGCAATTCTGCATATCTGTTCTTTTACCGAGCTGCTGCCGAGAGAACCCGTAAAAACAACAACTTTTTTGCCGACAGGCATTGCAGAACTAAATCCAAGTTCTCTCCAGGCTTCAGTCTGCCTTGGAAATTTAAAATTTCTGACAGGCACACCCGTTCTCACATATTGTCCTGATTTAAGTGGAGCACAATCCTGCCATCCGCTGAATACAGGAATTTTTTTTGCGGCAGCAAAGCGCGTAACTTTTCCGGCAAATGCGTTTTGTTCCTGTATCGCAACGGGTATTCTGTACATTCGGGCTGCAAGAAGCACTGGGAACGAGATATATCCGCCGAACAGAAGTATAAAATCGGGCTTTGTGCGGTTAAGTATTCCTCTGACCTCGCTGAAAGCCTTAAACAAAGCCTTGATTCTCCTGCATTTTTCTTTAAAGCCGCCGGACAGCGGAGAACCAGTCATGGAAAGCACAAACGGCTCACGTTCAGCTGCTGAATATATTTCCTTTTCAAGCGGACGGTTTCCGCATATAAAATCAACCTTTACTTCAGGTTTATTCTCTTCAATCCATCTGCCGAACGAGACAGCCGGCCATATGTGACCGCCAGTGCCTCCGGCAACAAGGAAAATCCTTTTTTCAGTCTTCATAGTCAGGTTCACTCTCCTTTTCCAGCCGCATTATTATCCCTATACGCGACCACATCATCAGAAGTGACGTTCCTCCGTAACTTAAAAACGGAAACGGCATTCCGGTCAGCGGAATCAGCTTTGTTACCCCGCCTACGTTGATCACTAGAGGGAACAGCACCGTCAGTGCAAGCCCCCATGTAAGCGATGCCATGTATCCCTCTTCACATCTGAAATAGACTCTGTTGACCTGAGAAAGCCAGTATGCCACAGCCATCAGCAGAACCAAAGCTCCTATCAGCCCCATTTCTTCGCTGATTGCCGCATAGATAAAATCCGTGTACGCGGCAGGAAGATAATTCAGCTTCTGGAAACCGTGTCCAAGCCCGCTCCCCCAAAAACCGCCGTTCGCAAAAGCAATAAGTCCCTGTATCGTCTGATACCCCTTGTTAAACGGATCTGACCATGGGTCAAGCCAGGCCGCCAGACGCCTAATACGGTATGGCTGAAGCAAAATCATTCCGTAAAATCCAACCGCCCCTATCAACAAACCAAGTAACGGAAATTTCCAGCCTTTTCTTTCCACGTACATTCCCATACTGATAACAAACATCACCATTGTTGTACCCATATCAGGCTGCATCATAACGGGCAGTGCACAAACAAGAAACAGTCCGGCTACTTCCAAAAACTGTATCCAGTCAGCTTTTTGCGTCCGCCGTGACAATATTTTGGCAAGATGAAGCGCAAGCGACAGACATAACAGTTCACTCGGCTGTATCGAAACAGAAACACCCGGTATATGTATCCAGCGCCTTGCACCGCCTATAGCCATGCCTATTCCCGGCACTTTTGGCAGCCACGTCATAATCCAGCTGCATATCAGCATATACGGACTGATCCTGTACCAAATTTTGAGCGGCACATTATACATGAATAATGATGCGACAATTGCCATACACAGCCACAGAAGCTGTTTAAGGCCAACCTGGTACGGGGTGCCGCTGATACTGAAAGAAGAGGGGCCCGTTGTTGAAACTATAAGCAATATCCCGATGCCGCTCAGCACAAGCGGCACTCCCCAAAGCACAGGATTTATTTTGAATCTGCTTTTATCCATTCCGCTCCCTGCTTATAATTTCAGCGGCAGCTGCGCAGAAATCCCTGCCCCTGGCTTCAAAATCAGGATACATGTCCCAGCTTGTACAGGCAGGCGATAAAAGTACTGTCTCGCCTTTTTCGGCCATTGCATATGCTGTTTCAACAGCGTCCTTCATCTGCGCCGCAAATTTAAATTCATGATAACCGGCATTGTCAAGCGTCTCGGCAATCTTTTCTTTTTCGCTGCCGATAATAACTGCTTTTCTGGCATATTTTTGCACAGTTTCAGCAAGCAGAGCATAATCCTCACCCTTGCCCTGTCCTCCGAGTATAACCACTTTTTTCCCCGGCAGAGAGGACAAAGCGGTAACGGATGCCGCAACATTTGTGCCTTTGGAATCATTTACGAAAACAATACCGTTTACTTCTCCGGCATATTCACAGCGATGTTCGGGAGCCTTAAAAGCGGCAAGCAGTTTTTTATCCGTAACAGCATCTGTCAGTTTCAAGGCAGACATTGACATGGCAGCGTTCTCAAGATTATGGTCGCCAAGAAGCTTCACATCGGAAAAATCAAAAAGCTTTTCTGAATCAAGATAGGCGGCAGAGCTGTCTCTGTCCATAAAAATTCTGCAGTCATTCTGCCAGCCAAGCATATACACGCTCGTTTCAGCTGAAGGTTTAAGCAGCTCCGTGTCTCTTTTCTGGCAGATTGCCGCACCTCTTTGAATTATGCAGTTGAAAAGATTCGCTTTTGACGCCACGTAATTCTCGTATGACCCGTGCCAGTTTAAATGGTCAGGCGCCAGGTTTGTAATTATTCCGGTATTGCATCTGAAACTTTTTGACCAGTAAAGCTGGAAGCTGCTCAATTCCATAGCGATATAGTCAAATTCTTTATCGGCAAGTTCGGCAATGCCAAGCCCTATGTTTCCGGCAGCCGTCGAACGGTAACCGCTTTTTTCAAGAAGCTCAGCAATCATTGAACAGGTCGTAGTTTTCCCGTTGCTGCCCGTTACAGCTATTATTCTGCCTTTGAGATACGGGTACGAAAAATCAAGTTCGCCTGTCAGTTTCAGTCCTTTATCCCGTGCCGCTTTTACGGCAGGTATGTAAGGCGGTATTCCCGAACTGACGACGATTTCATCGCATTCAAGCAGTTTTTCGCTGTTCTGATTTTCTTCCCATTTGATATTTTCCGCTTCAAACAGTTCTTTTTTGTCTTCGGCTATCTGTTTTCCGTCAGATACAAAAACATCAGCGCCGTGTCTCGCCGCAAGTCTGGCAACTGCGCAGCCGCTGACGCCTGCTCCGATTATACTTATTTTTTTGCCTGTGAGATCTTTATTCATTACATTCACTTTGAAAGATACATTTCAATTACTGAAAGCAGCATTGTCCCCATAAGGGCTCCCAGCATATGCATAATCCAAAAACGCATTACAACCTGGTTTTCTCCCCAGCCCTTAAGCTCAAAATGGTGGTGAATCGGGCTCATCAGGAAAACTTTTCTGTGCAGCTTCCTTATTGCAAAAATCTGTATTGCTACGGAAAGTATTTCAATCATAAAAATAAAACTCAGCGGTATCATATACAGTACTGCGTTGCAGTCAAGGCAAATTACAAATATTACTGCTCCGAGGAAATGTGAGCCGCAGTCTCCCATAAACACCTTGGCAGGATTTGCGTTATGCCACAGAAATCCGAGACAGATGCCGGCAGTTACCGCCAGCATTACGTAGGTTACCGGATCCAGCGTCATGAATGCCTTTATGCCTGCGAACGTAATCAGCGTACATCCGGTGGATAATCCGTCAAGCCCGTCAGTAACATTAACGGCATTCAATATAGTCACACCCAAAACACTTACAAACAGAACTCCTGCCCAGCGCGGCAAAACAATGTCTGCAATCAGCACGAACTCTCCGTCAACCGCATAAACGGCAAGCGGAACGGTTATCAGTATCTGAAGGAACAATTTTTGAAGACTTTTCAGTCCTTCGCTTGAATTGCTTTTGTATTTCAGCCAGTCGTCTGCAAAGCCGACTCCAAATGCCGCAAGCGGATACATGACAGAAGCAATACACAAATCGGCAGGAAAATTACAGTAAACCGCGATTGACACAAACATCACCAGATATACAAGCACAAAAACAACTCCGCCCATAGAAGGCGTCCCCATCTTTGCTTTGTCGTGCCAGCTCGGCCCGTACATTTTCGTAACCTGTTCAATTCTCATTTTCAGCATCTGGGCTATCCAGAAATGCTGCAATACTGCTTCACTGAATAAAGCCGTCAGGAGCATGCCAAGGAAAAACACGAATGGAAAAAACATTTTTAACCCTCCGTCAGTACAGTTACAAGCCTTTTAAGACCGTAGGAATTTGAACCTTTGATTAACAGCACAGTGTCGGACAAATCCTCGTTTATTACGTCATCTGTCAAATCTTCGAAGCTGTCGTACAGCTTTGCATTCTCCGGAATTGCGGCATCACGCCATTCTTCACCCAGGAGGAACAGTCTGTCACAGCGCTTCGCCAGAAAAAGTATCTCCTTATGCCAGTACAGGCTGTCTTTCCCGAGCTCGCGCATTCCGGCAAGCACGGCTGTTTTTTTCATACTGCCTGAAATTTCGTACAGATTTTCTATTGCTGCTCTCATTGAGGCTGGATTGGCATTATACGCTTCATCGATCACCCATGAATTATCCGGCAGTTTTTTGCAAACCCCGCGTCCGGCAATAGGATTAAGTTCCGCAAAAGCGCTCTTTATATCTTCATCGCTGACTCCGTAATAAAGCGCTGCTGCCAGTGCGTAGCCGATATTGTATGCATGCTGTTTGCCGAACAGCCCTGCACTGCATTCAAAATCCGCATCTTCTGATCGGTATACAGCGGATATTTTTGCGCCGCAGCCGCCAAGAGAAATTTTTGTCTGCACTATTTTCAGATCGGCATCACCGGAATAACCTACGCCGATAAGTTTCTCAGCGTTAACCCCTGCCTGCAGGGATTCTTTAAGCAGCACATTGTCTGCATTATACACCAGCACCCTTACTCCCCGCGAACAAATCTCAAGCTTGGCCTTAAGCACTCCGCCGATACTGCCGAAACCTGCAAGATGGGCAGGAGCAATTTCCGTTATCAAAGCTGTTTCAGGCGGGAACAAATCTGTCATTTCGCTTATTTCGCCAAAATGGTTCGTTCCGAATTCAAGCACAAGCATTTCCGTATCGGCAGGCATTTCCAAAACAACAAGACTGCATCCAAGGGACGTGTTAAAACTGCGTATTGCGCTGTGAAGTTTGTATTTTTTGCCGAGGGCAGCAACAAGCAGTTCCCTTGTAGTGGTTTTACCAACGCTTCCTGTTATGCCAACAATCTGCGGTGATACTTTTTCAAAATATGCGTGGGCAAGTGCGCTGAGAGCCTTGAGCGTATCATCAACGGCGATAGTACTCAGACCGGCATAATCGGGAGAATCAAGTCCGAGTTCAGACACTTTGTTCTTCTGCACAAGAAGCATTTGAGCTCCGCGGTCAATTGCCTGGCGTACAAAAAGATGTCCGTCGGTATTCCCGCCCTTTACGGCAACAAAAGCATCCCCGAAAGTTATATCACGGCTGTCTGCACGCCATCTCCGGCAGATATCCGCGTCACTTCCGTACAGTTCTCCTTTGCATATTTTTGCAGCTTCCGAAGCGGTCATGATACAGTTCATTCTATCTCTCTCCCTTCTTCGGTACACCAGTCAGAAAGAACTTCTTTATCGTTGAACGGAATTTTTCTACCGTTAATTTCCATATAAGTTTCCGGGCCTTTGCCTATTATCGCAACTATATCGTCTTTGGTCATCATTGACAGTGCGTAATAAATCGCTTTTCTTCGGTCGGTTATTCTCAGGCATTCAGCTGCATGTTGCTTTGTACCTGCTTCCAGGGCATCTATAATTGCCTCAGGATTTTCGCTGCGCGGATTGTCATTCGTCAAGATGACACAGTCTGCAAGTCTTGAACCGATTTCTCCCATCAGAGGTCTCTTTGCTTTATCCCTGTCCCCACCTGCGCCAAAAACAGCAATAAGTTTTCCGCTGCACACAGAACGCAGCGCTGTAAGCAGTTTTTCCATTCCGTCAGGAGCATGCGCAAAATCAATTACACAGCAGCCTGAATTTTTAATCATATATCTTTCCAGACGTCCTGGAATCTGCGGCATTGCTTTAAGCGCTTTTACGGCAGTCTCTGTTTTTACGCCGGAAAAACCTGCAAGCGTAAGCGCCTGCATCGCATTCAATATGTTATGCGTGCCTATTACCGGCAAAACCGTTTCATAAACCTGTCCGTTAATTTTAAGTCTGATGTCAGTACCGGCGGCAGACACGGACAAAATTTCCGCGCTGCAGTCTGCATCTGAATTTGCAAGACTGTAGGACACGGCATGATTTTTATATTCAGTACATATTCTTCTGCTGTATTCGTTGTCGGCAAAAGCAGAAACCTTCCAACTGCCGCGCATATATTTTTCAAAAAGCTGTTTTTTTGCTTCAAAGTAACTTTCCATGGTACCGTGATAGTCAAGATGATCCTGTGTAAGATTGGTAAAACCGGCGGCGTCAAAAAGACAGCCCTCAAGCCTTCCCTGCACAATCGCATGCGAAGATGCTTCCATGACACACGCTTTGCATCCGTTTTCAGCCATTTTTGACAGCTTGTACTGAATAATGTCTGCTTCGGGAGTGGTTCTCGGCGCTTCAGCCCTTTCTGCGCCGTCGTCATAACAGACAGTGCCCAGCAGTCCGCATTTTATGCCTGCGTAATCAAGAATGGCTTTTGTCATAAACGTTGAAGTCGTTTTTCCGGTCGTCCCGGTTATTGCAAACATTTTTAGCTTTTCTGCAGGTCTGCCGTAAAGAACTGCCGCAACGAGCCCCATGTTTCTTCTTACGTCAGCGCAGATAATCTGCGGTACGGCAATGTCAAGTTTTTTTTCGCACACAAGCGCGCATGCCCCGCATTTTACGGCATCGGAAGCATAATTATGTCCGTCAGAATGTTCGCCTTTTACACATGCAAAAATTGTTCCGCACAGCACCTTTCTGCTGTCAGCAGTCAGGAAATTAATGTCAGCACAGTTTGCGTCTTCATTTAAAACTGTGAAATCAAGCGCTGTTTTTTTCAGTTCCTTCACCAATTCGCCAAATTTCATTCTGACACCTCCGAGCTGTGCTCTTTCGGAATCTTTGTCTCTATCTCTTCCACAATTGCTTTAAAAACAGGCGCCGAAATTACGCCGCCGTAATATGCGCCCTGCGGCTCGCCTATGCTTATCAGCATTGCGTATTTAGGATTTTCGACAGGCCAGAAGCCCACGAACGAACCTACGTAGCGCCCTTCCTGATAATGTCCTCTTTCCGAGACCTGTGCTGTGCCAGTTTTGCCGGCTATGTGCACTTTGTCTGATTTTGCTTTCTGTCCGCCGCCTTCAGCGACAACCATTCCCATCGCGCTTCTTATAAACGCAGCTGTTTCTGACGACATAACCTGCGCCCGAACCCTCGGTTTTCCTTTGTGTACCGTTTTGCCGTAATGGTCTGTTACTTCCTTTACTATATACGGCTTCATAAGTGCCCCGCCGTTGGCTATTGCTGAAATTGCCATTATTTCCTGAAGTGCCGTAACGGAAATACCCTGACCTATAAACACGTTGGCAGGAACAGTTCCGAGCCATTCCTCGGGCGGCTTGATCTGTCCTTTTTCTTCTCCTGTCATTTCTATTCCTGAACGCTCGCCGAAACCGTACTGCTTCAGGAGCCCGTACGCCTGTTCGCGTTTGACGTCGCGGGACATAATCGACATCCCTACGTTGCAGGAGTTCATAAGCACGTGCATCAAATCTTCGCTGCCATGTGCTTTCTGGTTGTTGCATTTAATAATTTTGTCCGCATACGGAATTGTTCCGTTGCAGAAAAAATGACTTGTGTTCTTGTTGGCGGCGCCGGTTTCCATGGCAATAGACATCATTATAGGTTTAAAAACAGAGCCGGGCTCATAGTTCCTGCCTATTGCGTTATTTCTGCGAACATCCTCTCCCCTGAACGAAGTCCTGTCATTAGGATCCGCTGCAGGATAACTCGCCATCGCCAGCACTTCCCCCGTACGCGGATTGACGCATATTCCTGCCGCCCATTTTGCCTGTGCTTTTTCAGCGGCATCCGTAAGATTTCTTTCCACAATCTCCTGAATTTTCGTATTTACAGTCAGTTTAAGAGATCCCGAAGTCCCTTTTGAAGAACTCTCCATTCCGTTCATGGGGTCACTCATATTTCCGCCGCCTGAACGCGTCATAAAACGTGTACGCGGAGGCGAATACAGAATGTGATTCCATGCGTGTTCAACCCCTGCCTGACCATAACCGTCTATATCGCAGTATCCGAGCAGATGGAATGCCATTGCGCCATTCGGATAATTTCTTACGTATTCTGTCTTTGTGTACAGCCCGGGAAGCTGCATTCCCTTAATTTCAGCCGCAAGGTCCATTTTTACGTTCCGTTTCAGCCAATAAAAACGTCCTGGCTGCTGACGCGAAAATTTCCGTGCCGCATCTTCGCCGAAATACCTTGCAAGGTAATGGGCGTTTTTTGTTTCCCAGCTTTTGGGGTCAATAAAAAAACTGGCCGTCGGAACGGAAACTGCAAGCGCGGAACCATTGCGGTCCATTATGCTTCCGCGTGTCGCACTTACCGAAACGTTCGCCCAGTACTGACTGTGAGACTGATTTATAATTCTGTAATCAGGCTTTAAGGTTACCCAGGCCGTTTCAAGTGCGAGAACAAGAATGGCCGTATAAGCAAAGAACCAGACTGCTTTGGAAAAATGCGGAGTTCTCCTGTTCTCCTTACTAATTCTTTGCATGCGCCTTATTTACAAACGGATTAAACTGATCAAAAAATCTGCTTCCGGAATCAGCCGAAGGATTAACCGAAGCTCTGGCGGCAGTTACAGAACCCGAGTCAACATATATCACCGGCGTATCCGCGCTGTTTGTCATGTTCAGATGCTCTACTGCATAAGCATATACGTTTTCGGCAGAAAGCAGTTCACCGCAGCGGCGTTCCATCAGCGCATTCTGATTTCTGCAAGCTTCAATCTTTCCTGCGGTTTCCGCTGCGCGGCATTCCAAATTCGCACTGTAGAGCCTCAGCATAAGGAGTAAAACCGCGCTGAGAAAAACGCTCAAAAAGCAGAAAAGTATTGCAGGCGTGTTCACCCCGCGATCTTCTTCATTGCAGCGCATTTTTCCCCTCCTTACTGCTGTTTGACAAAAATCCTAAGCTTTGCGCTTCTGGATTTTCTGTTGCGTTCAATTTCTTCTTCTGTCGGTATCAGGGCTTTTCTCGGGCTTAATTCGCCCCAACCCTTTTCTTTCCATTCCCTGAAACGTTTCTTTGTCATCTTGTCTTCAAGCGAATGGTATGAAATTACCAAAATTTTTCCGCCGGGAGCCAAAATTTTCAAAGCTCCGTTCAATGCCTCGTCAAGCACGTCAAGCTCGTGGTTAACTGCTATGCGCAGCGCCTGAAAAACACGCCTTGCAGGATGTCCGCCCATCTTTCTCTGCACCGGAGCAGGCAGTATCTTCCTTATAAGTTCAACCAGTTCCGCCGTAGTGTGAACGATTTCCCCATGTTCTCTCGCCCTGACAATACCTTTGGCAATCTGATAGGCAAAACGTTCTTCGCCGTAATCCCTGAAAATTTCCGTCAGCTCTTTGATTGACCAGCTGTTGACAATATCATCTGCCGTCAGTTCTGCTTCAATACCGTCCCCTCTGTCCATTCTCATGTCCAAAGGCCCGTCTTCCTGAAACGAGAAACCTCTTTCAGCTTCCGTCAGCTGAAGATTCGACACTCCCAAATCAAACAGCACTGCGTCAGCACGGAAATTTTCTCTTTCCAGCAAACCTGAAATGTTGCGGAAATTGTCTGCTATGATTTCAAATCTTCCGCCAAATTTCGCCAAATTTTCCGCTGCAATTCTTCTGGCATCCGGATCCTGATCAAAGCCGATAACGCAGACATCCGCACATTTTGCGAGAACCGCTCCCGAGTGACCGCCAAGCCCCAGTGTCGCATCAACAAAGGTATTAAGTTTGTCCCACGGCTGAACTGCTTCAAGCACCTCAGCAAGCATCACAGGGGTATGTTCCGTCATAGACCTTCAAGTTCCTCGGAAAGCTCCGCCAAATCAGGCAGACTGCTGTTGTATTCCCTCCACCGCTCCGAATCCCAGATTTCGATATGGTCCTCTACGCCGACGACCGTTATCTCCTGTCTGATATTTCCGTAACTGCGGAGCTGCTGAGGAAGCATTATGCGTCCGGCAGAATCTATCTCCTGCTCCATCGCATTGGAGAACAGAGCCCTGCGCAGATCGCGCGTTGACTTTTTGAACGAAGGAAGTGTATTCAGCTTTCCTTCAAAATCCTTCCAGCGCTGGACAGTATAGAGGATTATGCAGTGTTCGAAACCGATGGTAGCCACAACGACATTGCCCAGCTCGCCTCTGAAACGGGCTGGCAGAACGACTCTGCCCTTGCTGTCGAGTCTGTGCTCAAAACTGCCGGCCAGCATCTTATCCCCCACTTTCTTCCACATATCCACCACTTCGTGACACAATTTAACACGATAACATTAATTTTGCAAGGGGGAAAATACAAAAAAGCCTTGAAAAATCAAAGAAAATTGAGAAATTTTTATGTGAAAACTGTGGAATTTGTGGAAAACTTGCCGATAACGACGAAATTTACAATTAAATGCGGACACTGCGGCGTATTCTGCAAAACGCAGCCTGTAAAAATCACAAAAAAATTACGCCCTTAAGCGTAATTTTTAATGAGCATGCCGTAAGCCGGGTTTTGTGGGAGAAAACTCCTCCGGTCATTTATCTGGACCGCTTTTCGCAAAGCGGCTCAAGCAATCATACCCGGGAATCAGCGGGCAGCCTCAATTTCCCCTATTTGATCTTGCACCGGATGGGGCTTGCAAGGCAGCGCCATTACTGACGCTCCGGTGAGCTCTTACCTCGCCATTTCAACCTTACCCGAAGGCGGTATATTTTCTGCTGCGCTTTCCCTGGACTCGCGTCCGCCTGATATTGTCAGGCATCCTGCCCTGTGGTGCCCGGACTTTCCTCTTACAGATGCCCTGCAAGCGACCGGACTGCATACTCGTCTAAATTATAACATATGGAACAGGGATTGGTACCCTATAATAAACTCACTTTAGCTGTGCAGCCCTTAAAAAAGATTCACCTTCGCTCTGCGATACTTTGGGAAAAATCACCTCTGCTGCGCGATACTTATAATTCTTCTCAAGTGAACACTTTTATAAGTGAAAGTTTCTCAAGTGAAAGTTTCTCAAGTGAAAGCTTCTGCAAGTAAATATTCTCAAGTGTCTCTTTTATAAACTGTAATTCATGCTACAATGTAACAACCTTAATAATGGAAGTGAAACTTATGGAACGCACAACGTGGGACGAGTATTTTCTTCAAATTGCACGGCTGGTGGCAAGCCGCTCAACCTGCCTCAGAAAGCAGGTCGGCGCAGTCATCGTAAAAGACCGCCATATTCTCGCAACAGGCTACAACGGAAGCCCTCAGGGCACAAGACACTGCACGGAAATAGGCTGCGTCCGTGAAGAAATGAAAATACCTCACGGCGCACGGTATGAAATGTGCCGCGCCTGTCACGGGGAAGAAAACGCGATACTCCAGTCAGCGAGACACGGCGTTTCAATCGAAGGCGCGGACATATACTGCACACATAAGCCGTGCATCAACTGCACAAAAATGATACTCAACTCCGGCATAAAACGCGTTTTCTACGAAACGGACGACCTTCCGCTCAACGAGCTTCAGGAAGACTTAATCGCTCAGGCAGCCGTTGAATTTATACAATTAAAACTGGGGTAAAAACATTTCTGATTTTTAATAAATATTACAGAAGACGGCGGCATAAGCCGCCGTCCCTGCACAAAATTAAAGAGGAGTAGGTTGTTGTTATGTACCACACAATGCAAGTATAGTATTCAGATAAGTTTTATACCTCAGTAAAATTACCGATTTTTCAAAATTAAACGGTCTCCCGAAGGAGACCGTTATGTTTTAGTGGTTTCTGACAATGTCTTTGATTACCATAAGTCTGCTGAGTGTCGAGCGCTCCTGTTCTTCAAGCTTCATCGAGATGGAGTGAACGGCATCGGTAAACTGCGGTATCATAACGTGTTCAAGCGCGTTGACGCGCCGTCTCGTGCGTTCGATTTCAAGAGACATTGATTTCAGCGCCTTTTCGTCTGCGGCAAGTCTGACAAGCCGCGGCATGAGCGTAAGGAACTGCTCAAGCGCGACATCAAAGCTTCCCGGCGATATTCCAAGTCCGTAGCTGAGCTCCGTTGACTGTTCAGGAATTTCAAAGACAGGCACTTTAACACTCATTATGTTGTTGTAGGTCGCATTCACCTTGAGGTTGCCGCCGGAGTTCATCAGCGTCTGATCAAGGATTTCAGGCAGGGTCTGGGCGCTTGCGAGCAGGAAGCCTTTGTAGCAGCTTCCGATTTCGCCTTCTATTTCTTTGCGCATTTTCCAGACTGCTTTTGCGCGTTCAAGGAATTCTTTGACGAGCGCGTCCTGTTTGTCCTTAAGCAGTTTGTGTCCGCGTTTGGCAACCACGAGCTTTCTTTTGATGCGTGAAAGCTCCATGCGGTTGGGGTTAACGTTCAGTGCCTTTACCATTTAAGGTCACCTAAGCTTCTTTGTCCAATACTGCACCAAGCAGATATTTTTCGATGTATTCGTCTCTTACGCGTTTGAGTTCGCGTCTCGGAACGATTGTGAGAAGCTTCCAGCCGAGCGCAAGCGTCTGTTCAATCGTTCTGTTCTCGTATTCGCCCTGACGCACGTATTCGTCTTCAAAGCGGTCGGAGAATTTCGCAAACGCTTTGTCTTCGTCGCTGAGCGCCGATTCGCCGAGGATAACAGCAAGTTCTTTTGCTTCTTTTCCGCGCGAGTAAGCCGCGAAGAGCTGGTTCATAAGGTCGGCGTGGTCTTCGCGCGTTTTGCCTTTGCCTATACCCTTGTCTTTAAGACGCGAGAGCGAAGGCATAACGTCGACAGGCGGATAGATGCCTTTGAGGTGAAGCGCGCGGGCGAGGATTATCTGTCCTTCCGTGATGTAGCCGGTAAGGTCAGGAATCGGGTGCGTTTTGTCATCTTCAGGCATTGTGAGTATCGGAAGCTGCGTGATTGAGCCTTCTCTGCCGCTGAGTCTTCCTGCGCGTTCGTACATTGTCGCAAGGTCGGTGTAGAGGTAGCCCGGATATCCGCGGCGTCCCGGAACTTCTTTGCGCGCTGCAGAGATTTCACGGAGCGCTTCGCAGTAGTTCGTAAGGTCGGTAAGGATAACGAGAACGTGCATGCCGTGTTCAAACGCGAGATATTCTGCGCAGGTCAGGGCAAGACGCGGCGTTGCGATACGTTCGATTGCAGGGTCGTCCGCAAGGTTGACGAACATAACCGTGCGTTCGAGAGCGCCCGTTTTGCGGAAGTCTTCCATGAAGAAGCTGGCTTCTTCATACGTGATGCCCATTGCCGCGAAAACGACTGCGAAGTTGCCCGCACTGCCGCCGAGAACCGTCGCCTGACGCGCGATCTGCGCCGCCATGCGGTTGTGAGGCATACCCGAGCCTGAGAATATCGGAAGCTTCTGTCCGCGGACGAGCGGGTTCATTCCGTCTATTGTCGAGATACCTGTCTGAATAAATTCTGACGGATAGTCTCTTGAGAACGGGTTCATCGGGTTGCCGTTGACGTCAAGGCTTGTTTCGGCAAGAATTGCCGCGCCGCCGTCGATAGGGTCTCCGCGTCCGTTGAAGATGCGTCCGAGCATGTCTTTTGAGACAGGAAGTTTCAGAACGTCTCCGAGGAAACGAACCTTCGTGGAAGCAACGTCTATTCCGGAACTGCCTTCATAAACCTGTACAAGGGCTTTGTCGCCGTCAAGTTCGAGGACTTTTCCGCGGCGTTTTTCGCCGTTGGCAAGACGAATTTCTGCAAGTTCGTCATAGCTTACGTCTCCGACGCGTTCGACCATCATAAGAGGACCTGAAAGGTTGGAAACTGTTTTATACTCCTTAGGCAGCATTTGTATCACCTCCGGTTGTTACTTTACCGATTGCACGCTTGATTTCGTCTTCGAGTCTGTCAAGCTTGTCAAGCTCTGTTTCGAGCGTATAGCGCATACGGGCGATTTCGTCGCGGACGTCAAGCTCCGTTACCGCTGAAAGCTGCGCGCCGCGTTTGAGCGCCTGCATTGCGAGATGATGGAACGTGAGGATATTTCTGAGCATTTTGAACTGCTTGTCCATTGACGCAAACGTGTCTATTTCATGGAACGAGTTCTGATGCAGGAAGTCTTCGCGTATTGATTTTGACGTTTCAAGCACCATGCGTTCTTCTTTTGAAAGAGCGTCGATACCGACAAGACGTACGATTTCGTTGAGTTTGTCTTCGTCTTCGAGAAGTCCCATCGCTTCCGTGCGGCACGTGCTCCATTCTCCGTCATAGATTGCGTCCCAGTATTCGCCGAGCGTTTGCGCGTAGAGCGAGTAACTCGTCAGCCAGTTGACTGCCGGGAAGTGGCGCTGATATGCGAGTGCCGAGTCAAGTCCCCAGAATACCTTTGTAACGCGGAAAGTGTTCTGCGTAACAGGCTCTGAAAGGTCTCCGCCCGGAGGCGAAACTGCGCCGATAACGGATACCGCGCCTTCGCGTCCGTCCTTTCCGCAGCATATAGCACGTCCTGCGCGTTCGTAGAAGGATGCAAGACGCGTACCAAGGTATGCGGGATAGCCTTCTTCACCGGGCATTTCTTCAAGTCGTCCTGACATTTCCCGGAGAGCTTCAGCCCAGCGGGATGTCGAGTCTGCCATAAGAGCGACCGAGTAGCCCATGTCGCGGAAGTATTCAGCGATTGTAATTCCGGTATAGACCGATGCTTCACGGGCGGCAACCGCCATATTTGAAGTGTTCGCTATAAGCAGCGTACGTTTCATAAGCGGCTGGCCTGAGTTCGGGTCTATAAGTTCAGGGAATTCGCGAAGAACGTCGGTCATTTCGTTTCCGCGTTCGCCGCAGCCTATATAGACGACTATTTCAGCGTTTGCCCATTTTGCAAGCTGGTGCTGGATAACTGTTTTTCCGCTTCCGAAAGGTCCAGGAACACAAGCAGTGCCTCCGCGGGCTATCGGGAAGAACATGTCAACAACGCGCTGACCTGTTGTAAGAGGAATTTCAGGAGCGAGCCGTTTTACAACGGGACGCGCTTTACGGACAGGCCATTTCTGAAGCATTGCCACTTCGTGGTCTTTGCCCTTTTCGTCCGTTATAACGGCGATTGTTTCTTCAACCGTGAATTCTCCGCTCTTGATTTCTTTTACTTTGCCTTTAAGTCCTACAGGAACCATTATTTTGTGGTCAACGAGAACCGTTTCCTTGACCGTACCGAGGAAATCGCCTTCGCCGACCTCATCGCCCGCTTTTACGACAGGCTTAAAATCCCAGCGTTTTTCGCGGTCAATTGCGGGAACCGTGATTCCGCGAAGGATATACGGTGATTTTGCGGCGCGCTCAATGCTTTCAAGCGGACGCTGAATACCGTCGTAGAACTGTTCAATGAGTCCAGGCGCAAGCTCAACGCTGAGCGGCTGGCCTGTTGAAACGACCGGTTCTCCAGTGGCAAGTCCTGATGTTTCTTCGTAGACCTGAAGCGATGCCGTATCGCCTTTAAGTTCGATAATTTCACCGACAAGCTCTGCTTTGCCAACCTTGCAGACGTCAGACATACTTGCGCCTGTCATGCCGCTGGCAATAACAAGAGGGCCGGATATTTTTGAAATATAGCCTGTAATGTTTTTAGGAGCAGCCATATATTTCGCCTTCCCTTTCTCTGCTATTTGTCGCCAAAGATGTCCATGCCGACCGCGCGTTCGACTGTTTTGCGAATCGCTTCAAGGCCTATGCCCATGGAACCGCTCTGGTTTGGCACGGGTATGATGCACATATCCGTGCTGTTGTCAGTTTCTTTTATTGCTTCCTGATTTGTCGCGTAAACAGCTTCTTCGACAAAAACCGCAACGTAGCCGTCCTCAGCAAATTTGTTGAGGATAAAGCCGAACTGATTACGGTTCTCTTCGGTAATGACAACCGTGTCGAGCCCTATGGCCTTGAAAGGAAGTACGCTGTCATAGCCGCCTATTGCAGCCATTTTGGATGTTTTATCCGGCATAACGCAGCAGCCTCCTTACCTGAGTATTGTCATTTCCGTCTTTTGAAACCAGAATCATGCGTATATTTTTGATTTCGGTTTCTTTCCTTACGAGATACGCCAGCGCGTTTTCGGCGGCAGGCGCTCCCCGGCAGGATTTTTTCAGCTGTTCGGTATTGAATTCGTCAAGCGCTTTTTCCAAATCAAGAATCAGATCGGCAAAGCTGTTTGAAGCTTCAATGCTGCCGAGCACAGCTCCGAGATCGGAGAAAATGACCGCTCTTGACCAGCTTTCAAACGGCTCTGCGATAAGCGCCGAAAGCAGCTGCGCATCGATGTATCCTCCGTCGTAGAGGAAAGGCAGAGCGCGGGCTGCGTCGTAACCGAAACGTTTGAGTCTGAGCAGCGAACGAATATTTTCACCGTCGATTTTTGTGCGAATCCAGGAAATTACCCCAGGTATTCCAAGACCTTCAGCCAGCTGAAGCATTGCGGCAAAAAGTCCCTTGTCAAGCAGCCGTTCGATTTCGAGTATGTCGTGATTCTGTTCCCAAAGCGCGACAGCTTTCGGAACAAGTATACTAAGACCAAACGGAAGCAGTGCATATTCTTCTGTCTCAATTTTGGAAACAAGTTCGTCAACCGGATACGCCGCAAGTGAAGTGAGCAGATCGAGTCTCTCTTTTCCGCCTTCCTTTTTGTTAAAGGCGCTCTTCAGCATAACCTTAACGTTGTGGAAGTCGTACTGAAGCCTGAGTATTGTTACAAGCTCCCTGTCCGGCACAAACGAACTGATTTCTTCATAGGTTGCAAGCAGATCGGCCTCAAGCGCTTTTTCGTAATTCGTCCCGCCTGACTGAGCCGCCAGCGATGCGGAATAGGAAGTTTCTTCAAGTACCTTGAGCGCTGCCTGAATATCTTCCGCGTCGAGCATCCGCTGTATTGCCGCGGCGTCAAGAAGGCGGAGTTCCATCGCACGGATACGTGCAGAGCTGTAACCGTAGGCTTCCTGACGTGACATCAAAGCACCTCCTATGCCGTCGGGAAAAGACGTTTGATAACGTCAGTTTCCTTCTGTTCCTGTGCAACCTGAAGCAGCATATCCCATGAGCAGTTGGAAATTATCTTATTCTGTTCAAGGATAAAACCGCCGCTGATATCTGCTTTTTCCTCCGAAAGCGCAAGGGCTGAGCCGGCTTTTTTGTTGTAGGCGTCAATCCACGCTTTATCGATATATTTTTCGTCAGCAGACAGCTGAATTTCTCCTTCTTTTGCTCCCGTTTCCGCCAGCAGTTTTTCGCAGAAGGCGAGATAGTCTTCTTTTGAAAGGCTGCAGAGACTGTCAAGAGCTGTTTTGTAAACGTCAGCTATAAGATTGCGTTTTGCCTGAAGCTGCATTTTGTTGATATCAAGCTTGGCAACAATCTCTCTGCGACGGAAAATTTCCGGACGCTCCGCGTCAAAACGGGCTTTGAAATCGTCGCGGATACGTTTGCATTCGGCTTCTGATTTCTCAAGCACCGCGGCAGCGTCTTCCTTTGCCTGCGCAAGGATGGCGTCTGCTTCGTTCTGAGCGTCCTTCTTAATTTTTTCCGTAATCTGAGCCAAGGACATAGTCTTTACCCGGCTTTGTTAGAATTTACCGATACCTGTCAGCATAAGGATACTGACGAGAAGTCCGAAAACGGCGTAGGTTTCGCACATTGCGGGAAGGATGACCGCTTTACCGATTTCTCCGGGACGTTTTGAAATCATAAGGATTGATGCGGCAGATGATTTGCCCTGCCAGATTGCTGAATAGAAACCGACGATGGCGATAGCAAGGCAGGAAAGACCGATTCCGAGACCTTTCCAAAGTCCACAGAGTTCGCCGCCGCCGAGAAGTCCTGCATTCTGAAGCGCGAGGACTGCTACGAGAAGTCCGTAAATGCCCTGTGTGCCGGGAAGTGCGAGAAGAACGAGCGCGTAACCGAATTTTTTCGGATCTTCGGTCATAATGCCTGCTGCCGCCTCATTGGCGAGACCGATGCCCCATGCAGAACCTGAGCCTGCAAAACCAACTGCCAAAGCAGCGCCGAGAACTGCGAGTACGGGTCCGAGTTGCTGTGTCATTGCTGAAAGAACGTCCATAAAATTTACCTCCATTGCTTTGAATTGAATTTGTGTTGTATTTTGAAAATTGTGTTGCCTTACTAATCAGTTATTTTTGCAAACTGCGTTTCTTTTCTGAGCGGTTTGAAATCCATTCCGTTAGCGTCGTAGAATTTGCCGAAGAATTCAACGTACTGCAGACGAAGCGGGTGGATAAACGCTCCGAGAAGGTTAACCGCAATACTGAAAGAGTGTCCGAATACGAACAGCGCTATAGCAAGCGGAATACCCACGAAACGCGTCGGGGCTATAAGGTTGCAGAGCAGGTTTATAACAAGACCGACGGCTGCGGAACCGAGCCCGAGAGCAAGAAGTCTGCTGTAACTGAGAACGTCGCCGAGATATCCGGTAACGTTGTAAAGGCTCATAAGACCTGAAAACGCTTTGCCGAAAATCGACGGTTTGTCTCTTCCCTGCGTAAGGAACAGAAGCAGCGCTCCGCCTATCGCAAGCAGTTTTGAGACAAGTGCGAGGGACGCAGGAAGCTTTCCTGACATTGTAAGACCGACCATAACAAGTCCTACAAGGAAAATTATCCAGCCGCCCTGGTCAGCTATTGCGGCAAACTTTTCGCCGTTTTTCCAGTTCATGTAGAACGCAAGACAGATTCCGAAAATAACCTGAATGAAGCCGAGTATCAGGGAAATCGTAAGCAGCGTCATCGGGTCGTTCATCGGGTCAAGCAGCTGAAGCTTCTTGGCAAGCGGAACAACCGGCTTCATAAAGCCGAATGCCGTAATCGCGTCGCCGAAGAAGGAACCGGAAATTGCGCCGAATATTACGGTGCAGACCATACCGACAAAAAGCATGATGAAGAATTTGCGGAGCGTAGGCGAGAGTTTGTAACGGACAAGATAATATCCGAACAGAGCAGACAGAATAAGTCCGTAGCCTGCGTCGCCGAAGCACATGCCGAGGAACAGGAAGAAGAACGGCGCCATAACGGTCGTGGGGTCCACCGCGCCGTAGGTAGGAGTTCCGTACATGAGCGTCAGAGGCTCAAGCGAATTTGACCAGCCCGGATTTTTGAGCAGGGTAGGTGCCGTTTCGCCTTCTTCAGGTTCAATTTCCGCAAAATCGGTCGTATCTTCGTATTCCTTGAAAACAGCTTCAACGTCTTTGAATCTGTCCCGCGGAATCCAAAGATCCCAAATGTAAATATTTTCCGTAGGTTCGCCTTCAAGAATTGCAAGCGCCCTGTCGCGGCGTATCGCAAGAAAATCGCTTGCAATACGGATAAAGCCGAGCACTTCGTCAGCTTTTTCGGACAGTTCTTCGGAAATTTTCGCGTCCTGTTTTTCAAGAACGGAAATTTTTGCTTCAAGCAGTGCTTTCTCGACAAGAGCCGTATCCGTAAATTCACGGGCGATTTCAACCTTTGTCAGAGAGAACTCTGAAGCTGTTTCGCGAAGCTTTTCAAGGTCACAGTGTCTGCAGAGCACCGCAAAAATCAGCTGAGACTCTTTGTCCTCGCCTGCGTAGCGCTTAAATTCAACCATTCCGTCAAAGCGCTCGTCAAGCGCCGTTTCAAGAGCGTCGGAAACGTTTGCGGGAACAGTATATATGCTCCCTGAAATTTCCTCTGTTCCTGCGGAAAACAGTTCAAGCGGATATTCAATTTTCTCAAGTGCGGAAAGCTGCACTACCTGAGCTTTTAATTTTGCAAGCTCAGAACGCAGATCCGTACTTTCTTTTTCTTTCTTTCGCAGCCAGGCGACCTGGGTTGCAAATTTGTGTTCGTTGGTAGTTGCCGCATAAAATTTCTTGGAACTTACTTCAGGCATATCGCCGAGCATTTTTGCCATTCCGCCCGCTTTGTTCTGCTCATACGGTTCAAGAACACGGCAGACAAATTTCGCGTCCGCGATGCGTTCTTCAATCAGTTTCAGCGCGGTGCGGATATTCTGGGCAACTGCTCCGTCCTTTATGCCTTCAGTTTTGGAAGCAAATTGACAGCATCCGAGGTTCTGCAGCTTCTGGGTAACTTCCGTGAGCACAGATTTGTGCACAGCCGCTCTGGCTTTGCACATTTTAGCAAGTGCCATACGTCGTCGTCACCTCTTTGACAAGCCAGTCCGCCGCAGCCTTGACTGACGCTTTTTCTTTTTCGTAGAAAGCGTCTGCTTCCGCTTTGCCCTGCTTAAGCATTTCAACTGCCTTCTCTTCCGCCTCTTTTTCGGCTGCCGCAATCGATTCGCGCCACTGTCTGTGGCTTTCCTGTTTTGCTTTTTTCACAGCCTGTTCAGAATCAACCTGTGCGGCAGCAAGCATCTTACCCGCCTCAGCTTTTGCGTCAGCGACAATATTCTTTGCTGCCTCTTCCAAATCCCTGATTTCCTGTGCCATATTTTCTGCCAACACGTTCACCACCTTTCGTCGTTTAAAAATTTATACTGCGTAAAACCTTAATCTGTGTTTTTGCAGACCGGAGCCGGTATCCAAACGCCCGCCTGCTCAAAGCATGCCGCCGATAAAATTTCGGTGTAACGATAACAGATGGAAAAAGCCAATTTCCACCCACAATTATTTTACTCTAAAAAAGACCAAAATGGGACATACAATAAAAAAAATTTACCAAAAATTTGCCCCAAAACGGACTCTTTTTTATATAATTGTCCTAACAATTCGGAAAGGGTGATTTTATGAAACAGACATGGAAACCGGGGACACTGCTTTATCCTCTTCCGGCAGTGCTTGTTTCCTGCGGTACCGTTGAAAAACCAAACGCAATGACCGCTGCCTGGACAGGCACAATCTGTTCAGACCCTATCATGGTGTACGTTTCAATCAGACCTGAACGTTATTCATACGGGCTAATCGAAAAAAGCGGCGAATTCGTACTCAATCTCACTACGGAAAAACTTGCGAGAGCGGCAGACCTGTGCGGCGTCAAATCTGGACGCGACACGGACAAATTCAGGCTGTGCCGTCTGACGCCTGAAAACGCCTCAGAAATTTCCGCGCCGCTCATCAAGGAGAGCCCTGTAAATATTGAATGCAAAGTAGAGAAAATCGTGCCTCTCGGAAGCCATTCAATGTTCATAGGCAGGGTGCTCGCCGTTGACGTTGAGGAATCCCTGCTTGATTCAAAAGGCAGGCTGCAGCTTGAAAAAGCCAATCTTCTTGCATACAGCCACGGGGAATATTTTGCTCTCGGCAGAAAGCTCGGAACTTTCGGCTGGACAGTTCGCAAAAAATAATATTTAATATATACGTCATCCGAAGGGGGAAAAAAACGATGCTCGTATGTGCGCTTTGCGGTAAGGTTCTTAAGGAATGCTGCGACATTTTCTACGAAGCCGAAGACGAAAACGGAAACTCCGTAGTAGTCTGCGGAGACTGCGCGACAGAACACAATCTTGAATTTGAAGACGACGAATAAATAAGCTTTCAAAAATAAAACAGAACGCCGCTCAGGCGTTCTGTTTTATTTTACTGCCTGATTTCGATTTTTTCGCCGTCGCAGGTTACCGTTATTGCCCCGTTCCGCTGGCGGTAAAGGGGCGCGTCGTCAAGCATGAACATAAAGCTCGGCGCGTTGTTGATGTCGTATTTCGGAGCATCGGTAATTACTCCGTATTTGGGTTTGCACGCGTAGTACAGATTTTTGAAAGGTTCGCTTTTTGTCAGGTAAAAACCGTGGTGCGGCAGTTTCATAAAATCAACTTCGCCCGTGAACTGCTCTGACAGATAGGTTTCCATTCTTTTATCCAGAGCGTCTCCAAGGAAAAGGAAGCGTTTCCCGCGGAATTCAAGCAGAAGAACCAGCGAAGAATCGTTTGATACCATTCCCTCGTAAGGCTTCGGCGGATAAATCGTAAATTTCAGTTCGCCAAGCTCAAATTTCGTCGTTTCCCTGACAACTACAGGATTTTTTGAGAGTTCGCCGAGCGTTTTTCTGTAACGGTCTATGTGTTTGCTTTTCTTTTTGTCGTAATCGGTTTCATACACCTCTCCGACGGGAATGGCTGTCAAAAGCTTTCCCGCTCCGCCAACGTGGTCTTTGTCGTAATGGCTGAGTATCAGGCAGTCAAATTTTCCGACCCCAAAGGAATTTTGAAGTTCTTCAAGTACGGCGTCAATCGTTTTTTCATAGCCTGTGTCAAGCATAACGTTGTATTCCGCCTGCTTAATGAGAATACAGTCTCCCTTGCCGACGTTAAAGAAATGTATTGTCAAATCGTCGGACGCCCGAACGGGCAGCGAAAGAAAAAGCGTCAGAAGTACCGCTGTCAGCAGACAAGACAGTATTCTTGCACAGCATCTGTTTTTCATAACCTGCCATCTCCTTTAACAAAAAATCCGCGGTGAACCGCGGATTGAATTTTCATGGTGGCGCTGACTGGACTCGAACCGGTGACCGATCGGGTATGAACCGATAGCTCTAGCCAACTGAGCTACAGCGCCATATTGGTTGCGGGGGGAAGATTTGAACTTCCGACCTCCGGGTTATGAGCCCGACGAGCTACCGAACTGCTCTACCCCGCGATTTGCAAAACTCTCAAATGGTGCCGAGAGCGGGACTCGAACCCGCACGAACTTGCGTTCAGCGGATTTTAAGTCCGCAGTGTCTACCATTCCACCACCCCGGCGCTCAACAGAAAGATATTATACCAAAAAAATTTACGCCGTCAAGTACGCAGAATAACTAAAATTGAATTGCAGCGTCCTGCCGCGAAATTATTTTGCCGTTTTCGCTTTCTTTTTCAGTTCGGCTTTTCCGAATTTACACCACTGAGCTACTGCACACTCCGCGCATTTCGGTTTTCTTGCGCCGCAGACATTGCGGCCGTGTTCAAGAAAATTCAAATGTCCTCCGCGAAAACGGCTTCCGTCAAGCACTGCTTCAAGATATTCCTGTATTTTTGCCGGAGTCCAGTTTTCCGGAACCCAGCCGAGTCTTTTTGTAATGCGCGTAATGTGCGTATCCACGGGAAACGCTTCGCGGCCAAGATCAAAAACAAGAACTATGCCTGCCGTTTTAACGCCGATGCCCGGAAGCGAAACAAGAAACGCGCGGATGTCTTCCGTTTTCCAGTCTTCCAGAGCTTTCAGGGAATAGCTGCCGAATTTTTCTTTGACGATTTCAAGCACAGACTTCATGTGCTTTGCCTTTGTTTCGCCGAGCCCCGCAACCCTTATGCAGTCAATAACGCTTTCAACAGGCGCTTCCGCGACCTGCTCCCAGTGCGGATAGGTTTCGCGCAGCTTCGCATAGGCTTTGTCCCTGTTTTTGTCGTTGGTATTCTGCGACAAAATTGTCAAAAGCAAATCGTCAAGCGGTTCGTCGTAACGAAAATCCGACGCGGGACGGGCTTCCCTGCCCCACTGCTTTTCAAGTTCGTCAAAAATTTCCTTTGCGTGAGCCGGTTTTTTCATCTTCAGGTTCAAATCAGTTTTTCTTTGTCTTCCTGTCTTTTTTCGGCTCGTATTTCGCGGAAAGCATTGCTTTGTTTTTGAAACTCAGTTCTATTCGGTCAAGCAGTTTCTGTTTGACTATGCCGTGTACGGATTTTTTCGGATATTTCCCGTCCGCTCCGGCTTTGCCCGCCTTAACACCCGTAAGTATCTCAATACCCTCGTCAATGGTTTTGACGCTCCATATATGGAATTTTCCTTTTTTAACCGCTTCAACCACCTCATGGTCAAGCATAAGGTGCTGTTCGTTCTGGTAAGGTATCATAACGCCCTGCGTTCCAGTAAGTCCGTTCAGTTTGCAATAACTGTAAAAACCTTCAATTTTTTCGTTCACGCCGCCGATAGGCTGAATATTGCCGAACTGGTCAACGGAACCGGTTACGGCTATATCCTGTCTGAGCGGAAGCCCTGATATGGCGGAAAGCAGACAGTAAAGCTCTGTTGACGACGCGCTGTCGCCCTCAACGCCTCCGTAGGTCTGCTCAAACGTGATTCTCGCCGCTATTGACAGCGGGAAATCCTGTGCGTACATTTTTCCGAGATACGATGAAAGTATCAGCAGTCCCTTGTTGTGTATGGGGCCGGTCATATTGACCTCGCGTTCAATATTGACAATGCCTTCCTGTCCTGTAAACACGTTTGCGGTAATGCGTACCGGGGTTCCGAAACAGGAATCAATAAGCGTCAGCACCGTAAGACCGTTAATCTGCCCCACGGCTTCGCCTTTGGTGTCAATTTTGATTACTCCGTTTCCGTATTCCTCGCGGATTTTTTCTTCAATCATGCCGAGCCTGTATTTCCTTTCGGAAATTGCCTTGCGGACGTGTTCCACACCAACGCGCTTTTTCTCTGCCTGACGCGCCCATGCAGTTGACTCGACAAGCAGATTGGCAATTTTGTCAAGCTGCGTGCAGAGCTTGTGTTGATCCTCCGCTTCGCGCGACGCCCATTCAATTATTTCGGCGACCGCCGACGACGAGAAATTCAGTTTTCCCTCGCGTTCGACAAATCCGGCTACAAATTCTGCAAGTTCTAGTTCAGTCTTCTTTGTGCGGGGCATATCGGTATCAAAATCAGCACGGATTTTGAACACTTTTTTAAATTCAGGATCGTAATAGTTCAGCAGCGAATAGAACCACGGCGTGCCGACAACAACAACCTTCATGTTGATGGGGACAGGCTCCGGACGCAGTGACGAAACAGGAATATAGCCAAGCTGCTCGGCAAGGTTTTCAATTGAAAGCTCATGGCAGCGCAGAACACGTTTCAGAACGTCCCAGGACATGAACTGACGCAGCAGTTCGTCCGCGTCAAGCAGCAGATAACCGCCGTTTGCCCTGTGGATTGCGCCGGAGGTAATGCGGCGGAAGTCCGTATTGAGGTTTCCGAGTTTGCTCTCGTATTCCACTTTGCCGACGAGATTGTAATAATTCGGGTTCGTTTCCCTGATTACCGGCGCGCCGTTTTTGGGGTCGTTGCACACGAAAGGATTTATCGAATAGCGGCTGAAATCAACCTCTGCATTTTCGTCGCGCGCCGCGGCAAGAAACATATTGAAATTTGCCACTATGTCCTCGGTATATTCGTCGAACCAGCGCTCAAGTTTTTTGTTCGGGACGTATTTGGCGCGGAACTCCGCCATAACAGGGTCTATCGCCGTGCGGCAGATTTCGCCTTCCAGCTCGCGTATTTTTTCTTTGAGCTGTTTTTCATATTCTCGGATAACGCGGAGCGTTTCCAGCGTTTTCTGCGAAATAGCCTCCGAAACCCGCTGAAGCTTTGCCTGTTCCTTTGAAGACAGCGCTTCAAACTCATTCTGCTGCATCTCGCGAAGCACAGGCTCTGCTTCCTCATCAAGAGTGCCGTCCTGTTTCAGCGGTTTCGCATAGAACAGCGGAAGATTTATAAAGCCCTGCGGCGTGCGTTTCACCGCGAATTTTTTCTTCTCCGCCCAGCTGCGGAGATCATCCATAAGCCTGTTAACCTCGTCCTGAAACGCCTTAACCAAAACGGCTTTGTTGTCTTCGTATTCGCTGTTGTCAAAGGCTTTTGAAAGTGTCTGCTTAATGTCGTCAACCGCCGCTTCGGCGTCTTTTGCAAGCTTTTTGCCCTGTCCGGCAGGGAGGTTAATCGCTATCGGTGCATCTGGCTCGTCAAAATTGTTGACGTAGACCCAGTCGTCAGGCGCAGGCATATTTGCCGCGCGGCGTTTGAGTTCCTTAACCGCATAAGACGTGCGCCCGCTTCCGGCTTCTCCGACTATAAAAATGTTGTACCCCTTTGAATTTACGTCAAGCCCGAACTTAACCGCGCTTGTGGCGCGTTCCTGTCCTATAAGTCCTCCTCCGAAACCGGAAAGACTTTTTGTAGTTGCGAAGCCGAGCGACGCAGGGTCGCAGCAGTTGCGAAGCTGCTCAGCCTTCAGCATTTTATTTTCAATAAGAGACATCAGACTACCTCCGTGTATGATTTTCCGCCGGTTATGATATATTAAAAGTCCTTTGTTGGCAAATACAAATCTTGACTAATCTCTCACAACGAATACTCTTGGACGTCCCCCTGCATGGACAGATGTGTTTTTGTGTTCTTTTTCAGAAAATTGGTTACCATTTAGAATAGCTTTACACCTTCCGTAAATATATCGGCAAAAAATGTTTATACGGTGGTTGCTTGCAAACAAACTTCTGAACCTTCGGAAATTTGTGAAAGTCTTATTCAAAAAAAAGAGAAAGCAGCTCACCCTGCTTTCTCCTGTAGATTTCTTTTTTAATCGCTAAAAGAGAAATATACTAAAGTTTTTCGACGTTTGCCGCCTGCGGACCTTTGCTGCCTTCTGTGATTTCGAAGGAAACTTT
>JAZUJX010000102.1:0-8783 GCA_045642965.1 Synergistaceae bacterium
ATTGATACGCCGCTTGAGGGCTCAAAACACGCGCTTAAGGCGCTCGCTGCGTTTGTACGCGCCGACTGCGGAACAAACCGTACCGTTCTGCTGATTTCCCATTTTGACGTCGTTTCTGCCGAATGCTACGGACAGCTTCAGCCGTTTGCCTTTGACTGTGACGCTCTTGGCGAAAAACTTGGGAATAAAGACGAAAACCGGCTGTACGGGCGCGGCGTTATGGATATGAAGGCTGGTGCGGCGGTTAACGCACTGCTTGTCGAAGATTTTGCCAAGGATACTTCGCTGTTTGACGTCAACGTCCTGGTGCTGTTTGCCGGTGACGAGGAAAACAGCTCTGCAGGAGCAAGAGGCGTTCTGCCGTACGCTGCGGAGCTTAAGAAAAAATACGGGCTGGATTATCTCTGCGCAATAGATACAGAGCCTGGAGAAGCAGGCTGTACCGATCAAAAGGGCGCAATGATATATCTTGGCACTCTCGGCAAGCTTATGCCTGCGTTTTACGCTCACGGCGTATCCGAACACGTGAACGCCTGTTACAAAGGCTTTTCGGCGGCGCTTGCGGTTGCGAAAATTATTGCGCGTGCCGAATGCAGCGCTGCGCTTGCAGACCCTGCCGAGGATTTCTGCGAAACGTCCTGGATATGCCTTGACGCGAAAACAATGAACGACAATTACAGCGTGACGCTTCCTGACAGGGCTTACGCGTATTTTAACTGCTTTGTTACGAATGACACGCCGGAAACGCTGCTTTCAAAAATGAAACTGACGGCGGCAAACGCGCTGAAGGAATGCTCCGAACAGCTTGAGCGCTCATGTCTGCAGCTGAGAAACGCCGGCTACAAGGGCGCTGCCTTTGTGCCTCCGGCAGCGCGCGTAATGACGCTTGCCGAACTTGAAACCGCAGCGAGAAACAAAGTCGGCTCCGGCTTTGACAGCCTTATGGAAGAATTTATAAATTCGCTGCCCGCGGGCGATATGCGGGCAAGAGGCATTGGTATCGTCGACAGGCTTGCGCTGCTTGCGGATATAGAAGAACCTTACGTTGTGTGCTTCTTCCTGCCCCCGTGGCTTCCGGCAAGAAGCGATTACAACGGCGGCGCAAGGGAGAAAGGCGTTCTTGCAGCTGCCCGCAGCCTGATTAAAACTGCAGCTGAGAAATACGGTACGGAGCTTAAAGAAGTAGGCTGGTTTGCCGGGCTGTGCGATTTGAGCTATACAGGCGCGGTGTTGTCGCCTGAAGACGCGGAAAGCTACAGAAACAGTCTTCCGGGCGGAGACGCAATATACAAAATGCCGCTTGAAGCAATGCTTCAGCTGGGAATGCCTGTTGCAAATCTCGGCCCTTCCGGCGAAAATCCGCACAGGAAAGACGAGTATCTGAACTTGCACTATTCGCTTGACATTCTGCCGCAGCTTCTTAAGGAATTTATAGCGGAGCTGTCGCTGAACGTAAAATAAAAACAAAGGAGCAGGATATTTATGCTGGACGACGAAGTCCGATTACGGCAGGCAACGACTGAAGACGCAGAGGAAATCAGGGACGTTGCATGGCAGTCCATGGAGTACCTGGAGCTTGATGCCGACGAAATGAACGAATTTAGAGAAATACTTGACATCAGTCCGTCTCTTATTGAGAACAACGTTGCGTACGCGGCGGAGAACTCGGAAACCGAAGAAATTTTGGGCTTTTACATCATTGAACGCAGCGGGGAAGAATTTCTTCTCAGATATCTCTGCGTTTCGCCGGATTACATGGGCACGGGCATAGGAGAAACGCTTTTCCTGAACGCCTGCGAAATGGCGGAAGAAGCAGGGGCGGAAAAACTGTATATTATATGCCACAAAAACAATATTGAATTTTACGCTGGAATGGGCGCGGAGCAGTGCGGTGAATACGCCGTTGAAATCAACGGAAGAAGCGTAATTTTTCAGAAGCTTCAGCTGCAGCTCTGCTCGGAAGAATAAACGGCACGGGATAAAATTATGGAACTGGCAGGAATTATTGACCATACAAACCTTCAGCCGGATGCGTCGGAAAGCGACATCATGCAGCTTTGCGCCGAAGCGCGGCAGTACCGTTTTGCTTCCGTATGCGTGAACCCGTGCAGCGTCAGGCTTGCGGCAAAGGAGCTTGAAGGCAGCGGCGTGAAGGTCTGCGCCGTCTGCGGTTTTCCTCTCGGCGCCAATGCTACTGAAACGAAAGTTTTTGAGGCTGAAAGAGCATTCAAAGACGGCGCGTCGGAAATAGACATGGTTATAAACGTCGGAAAACTCAAAGAGGGAAACGACGGATACGTGCTGAACGAAATAAAGGCTGTTGTTGAAGCGGTTCCGCAGGCAGCCGTTAAGGTGATTATCGAAACCTGTCTGCTGACGCGCGAAGAAAAAATCAGGGCGTGCAGGCTTGTGAAACAGGCAGGCGCTGCCTATGCCAAAACTTCAACCGGTTTTTCAAAAAACGGAGCGACAGCCGAAGACGTGAAGCTTATGCGCGAAACGCTCGGCGAAGATTTCGGCATAAAGGCGGCAGGCGGCATACGCAGCCGCAGCTTTGCGGAGGAGCTTGTAAGAGCAGGCGCTGACAGAATCGGAGCGTCAAAATCAGTCGAAATATGTGAGGGGTAAGCTAAAAGCTGTAAGCTATAGGCTATAAGCTATAAGCTGCAAGCTATAAGCAGTAAGCTAAAAGCTGAAAGCTAAAAGCTAAAAGCTAAAAGCTAAAAGCTAAAAGCTGAAAGCTGAAAGCTGAAAGCTGAAAGCTCTTAATTCATTCTTTTGTAAAGCAGTATTTCGCCGGCACGCGTGCTGCCGGCGCTTTTATTCAGCACCGGACTGTATTTCTAAATTGTATAGTATTATCCGAAAATTATGTATATATTGCAAAATGAATGTTTTTTGAGATTTGCTATTGAAATTGTCAGACTATTGTGTATAATCTGTTGTCAAGAAATCAAAAGGGCCGGTTATGGTTGTCTGCGGCGCATGTCAGAATTGTCAGACAATTGATACGGAGTAACGGAAGGAAGATTTTTGTGTCAGAAGAAACAAAAATGATTGCTGAAAACGAAGGAACAATAGACGTCAGCAAGCTTATGAGGAAATATGATACGGAAGCCCGCTACAGGCTGCTTGCAGGCTGGGCAGCGCTTTTGGTAACGGTCATCGCCGTGGCAATGTCATGTTTCCATTTCTATACGTCAGGTTTCGGACAGCTCATAGCGCAGAAACAGGGTGCTATGCATTTGGCATTTACGCTGGCGCGTGTTTTCCTTCTTTATCCTGCAAGCCAGAAGCGTTGTGACCATCACAAAATAGCATGGTACGATTACGTATTTGCGGCATTCGCCGCCGCTTCCGCGCTGTACATAGTATTCTTCTTTGAGGATATTGCTCTCCGCGCAGGAATGCCTTCAACGCTTGACCTTGCAATGGGCTTCCTTATGATTGCGGCACTGCTTGAGGCAACGCGCCGGGTTTCCAACCCCGTGCTTCCCGTCCTGGCGGTAATCGCGCTGCTTTACTGCTATTTCGGCAGATACATGCCTGAGCTTATCCAGCACAGGGGCTTTACTGTAAAACGCATAATCAACCACATGTATCTGGGAACGGAAGGCATTTTCGGCATGCCTCTGCAGGTTTCCTCAACGTTTGTTTTCATGTTTATACTTTTCGGCGCCGTGCTTGAAAAAACGGGGCTCGGAAAATTCATTATCGACCTTTCAATGGCGCTTGCGGGCTGGTCTGCAGGCGGCCCCGCAAAGGTTGCCGTAGTCAGTTCAGGCTTGATGGGAACAGTTTCGGGCTCTTCCGTTGCCAACGTCTGCACGACAGGTATGTTCACCATACCTCTTATGAAGAGCGTCGGCTACGAGCCGAAATTTGCGGGCGCAGTCGAAGCCGTTGCCTCTACCGGCGGTCAGATAATGCCGCCTGTTATGGGGGCAGGCGCCTTTATAATGGCTGAGCTTCTCGGCGTGCCGTATCTTGAAGTGGCTCTTGCCGCCACGGTTCCCGCGCTTCTTTACTATTTTGCGGTTATGGTGCAGGTACACTTTGAAGCCACCCGTCTCGGACTTAAAGGCATTCCTTTTTCCCAGCTTCCGTCAGTCTGGGCGCTGCTTAAGAAAAAGGGCTTCCTGCTCCTTCCGCTTATAGCGATAGTTTATCTGCTCGTAACCGGCTACACTCCGCTTATGGCAGCGTTTTGGGGCATTATTATCAGCTTTGCCCTTTCATGGCTCAGCAAAGACACGCGCCTTACGCCTTCGCGGCTCAAAGAAGCGTTTGAATCTGGCGCAAGAGGCTCCATAAGCGTAGCCTGCGCATGCGCCACTGTCGGCATAATCGTCGGCATGAGCACCTTGACAGGACTTGCATTAAGAATTGCAAACACGATAGTTTCGCTTGCCGGCGGAAATCTGTTCCTGACGCTTTTCTTCACGATGATAACAAGCATTCTGCTTGGAACAGGTTTGCCGACGACCGCAAACTTTATAATAACGAGCGCTATGGCTGCCCCTGCTCTTCTGCAGCTCGGCATACCGCCGAAAGCGGCATATATGTTTGTATTCTATTTCGGAATTGCGGCAGACCTCACACCGCCTGTTGCCCTCGCAGCCTACGCAGGCTCAGGCATTGCAGGGTCTGACCCCATGAAAACAGGCTTTACGGCGTTTAAGCTTGCGCTTGCAGGTTTTCTGGTTCCGTTCGTGTATGCCTACAATCCGATACTGCTTTTTATCGACGCCCGGTTTGTACCTATGCTTCAGGCAGTCGTAACGGCCCTTATCGGAGTATTCCTGCTCGCAATGGCTACAATCGGCTATTACAAGGCAAAACTCTCGCTTCTGCTCCGCGCGGTTGCTTTGGGAGGAGCCATGATGCTTCTGGTGCCCGGCACCCGCAGTGACATAGCCGGAATAGCAATACTTGCAGCCATATACCTTATTCAGCGTTACAAGTCAAAAACCGTAATTGCGGTTAAATAAAAAGGCAGATTTTAAGCCTTAAACAGGGAGGAAAACACAATGAAAAAAGCAAAAGCAATATTCATGGCAACACTGCTTGCAGCATCTGTTCTCTGCGCAAGCGCGGCATTCGCAGCTCCGACGTACATGTCAATAGCCACCGGAGGCACAAGCGGCACCTATTACGCAGTCGGCGGCGCTCTTGCGGAAGCGGTTTCAAAAGAAGGCAAAATCAAAGCAACGGCTGAAACAGGCAACGCGTCAATCGCAAACGCAAACCTTGTCAACAACGGCGAAATCGAAATAGCGTTCGTGCAGAACGACATCGCAGCATGGGGCGCAAAGGGCGAACTCATGTTTGCAGGGAAACCGCTCAAAAACATCCGCGCGGTTGCATCGCTCTATCCTGAGCACATCCAGTTCATCATTGCCAAAAACGCGAAAATCAAAACGATTAACGACCTCAAAGGCAAAAGAGTAGGAACAGGAGCCCCCGGAAGCGGCACTGAAGGCGACGTATTGGCAATACTCAATGCAGCCGGAATGAGCGTTAAAGACTTAAAGGCAAACCCGCTTGACTTTGCTCAGACGTCAGCGCGTTTCAAAGACAATCAGATTGATGCCGGACTTGTAGTTGCAGGTTATCCGACAGCTTCAATAATGGATCTTACGACGTCAAAAGACGTTGACCTTCTGAACTTTGACAAGGCGTTCCTTGACAAACTTCACAAAAAATATCCGTTCTTCATTGCAAGCAAGGTTCCTGCAAAGACCTACAAAGGCATAGACCACGAAACCAACACGCCTGCGGTTATGGCCATACTCATCACGAACGCCAAGGTCGCAGACAAAGACATCTACAACTTCCTTGACGCAATGTACAAAAATACGGCGCACCTTGCCGCAGTACATCAGAAAGGCAAAGAAATCAAACTTGCAACGGCTCTGAAAGGCATCTCAATACCTCTTCACCCGGGCGCGGAGAAATTCTTCAAGGATAAAGGCGTTATTAAAAAGTAACGGCAAACAACCGGACAATTTACAGGCAAACGGCTTTGAGGTTCAGACCTCAAAGCCGTTTTATTTCTGTTTTGTGTGCCAAATTCTTTTTTAGGTTATAATAGGAGACGGAGGCGGAAAACGCAGATGATTTTAACCGGCTTTTCTGCCGCTGCGCTGCTTTGCGCCGCGGCGTTTCTCTCAGGTTCGGATTTTTCCTTGCTGCACGCACTTGCGCGTGAAAACAGACGCAAATTTTGTGCCTGTCTGCTTTTGCTGCCAGTTTTCATTTTTATTCCCATGGGCACTCTGCCCGCGTTTGTTTCCTTTAAGGGAAGCGCTGTTCCGGTACTTCTGCTTATGATTTTATCGCTTGCAGTATATGACGGAAAAACCGGTCTTTCCTCAGCCCTGACTGCCGCGGCTTCTCTGCTTCTGCTTTTTCTTATGCATTATGCCCGCAATGAGGGCTTTCCGGGTGCTGAATACACGTTTGACCTGATATCCTCCGTATCAGTATGGGACGGAATGCCGTCTGCCGGAAAACTGTCCGCTGTTTTGTCATGTATTCTGCTTTTTGTTTCAGCTTTTGTTTTTGCCGGAAAAAACAAAACTGACGCCGCCGTCAGTCTTTTTGCGTCTGTGTGCTGCGCGACGGCAGTCTGTATTGTGCTGCCGCTGAACGCTGTGCTTTCGGAATTTTTTTCCGGTTTCAGCCTGTATGCTGCCGGTTTTGCCTGTTTCTGGGCTGCCGTGTCTGTCCTGCGGAGGCTTATTTTCTTTTTTGCCCGCCTGAAATAAAAATTTCGGATATGTCCGCTCTGCCGTAAAGGTACGGTCTGCGAACGATACTGATTTCGAGCCTTTTGCCAGGCAGCGTTTTGTAAAGTTCCGCCGTTTCAAACGGCGGCATACGCAGTTTGTTTCTGCCGAACGTTTCGTTTCCAATTCTTAAATTCAGCGTTTCATGCGCAAGCCTTCCGCCCCTGAAAATCATTTTTCCGTCTCTGCTTGAAAAGCGCATGTATTCCGGCAGTACGGAGGGCATCCCGGCATTTGAAGATTTTACACTTTCTTCCCACGTCCAAAGTTTCCCGTTTGTGATTCTGTATTCGTCTTCGACCTTTGTTTTTTCGACGGAATGAACGTATTCGGCAGGCAGCCGCTGCCCGTGCGCTGCCGGAAGCGAGCAGAGAGTTCTGCCGTCCGACGAGAGCAGGAGAAAATCAACGCGCCAGCCGGCAAGTGCGGCAGCGAAAAGCAGACATACCGTAAATATACGGGCTGTTTTTGAAAATAGTCTGTTTGATTTTTTTGAAAGCCGTGCCGTGCCGTTCATGCAATTTTTCCGTCTGCTCCGTCCGATTATGCTTCTTTGCAAATTTGTATTATAATTATGAACTGTTGAAACAATAAATTCAAGACTTAATCGCAAGGCGGGGGTGAGGCTTTGGACAGTTTGTTCTTTGACGTATTGAAGGAGATTGTGGCGGAATACGGCGCCGAAATTCTTGAAGAGCCTGACAGAGTGGCCCAGTTCCTTGAAGACAGACTTCCGGCAGACAGGGAAACTGACATTTTCCGCGTTACCTTTGCCCTGCATTCGCTGATACGTTCAGGCTGGACGGTAAAAACTGAACTTCACGGAGCCAAACGCGGTTTGTTCGTTAAAAAACTGAACGACGACCTTGCTTTTACGGGCAGCGGCACGGAAGATTTTCTTGATATGCTGGATAAACTGCTGAAACAGGATAAAATTCCTGACGAATCCGAAGCCGTTGTTGCTCACGCCGGCAACCTTCGCAGCATAGAGGGCGGAATTGCCAACAGCCCGCGTACGACAAGTCTCCGCAAAAAATATCTTTACAACGGAACGGTTCTGCTGGCTGCATTTGCAGTCATCATTCTTCTGCTTTTTCAGATAAGCAGGCAGAGAAATCCTGTGAGCGACGAGTTCAGAATAGCCTTCTTTGCGCCTGTTTCGGGAGAGGCTGCGCAGAGCGGGCACAGGCAGCTTAAGGCGGCACAGCTTGCCGTGGAGCGCGTCAACAAACAGGGCGGAGTCCGCGGTTACAAACTGAAGATTATAGGCTTCGACGTTCCTGAAAACCCTGCAGAAGCAGCTGAAAAAGCTGAAGAAATTATGAAGGACAAAAGTCTTCTTGTAATGCTCACAAGTCTTTCCGGAGAGAGAGCAAAAAAACTTGCCGAACTTTCTGACAGACTGGAAATACCTCTGCTGCTTTCCTCCGCCGAAGTTACGGGCGATGTCGCAAACGACAGTGACGGGAAGCCGTATCTTTACACGTTCAGAATTTCAAGCCTGCCCGGTGAAACGGCAAGACTGATGGCGTATTATGCCGTTAAAGGCATGAAAGCAAGAAAAATAGCTCTTTTGTGGAACGAAAGCGACAAATATTCGTACGAAGCGTGCGAAGCGCTGCGCATGTGGCTCAGACGCTACGGCAGACGCGCTGCAATAGACATAAGCTATACCGGCAAAGACGACGATTACACCCTTGCGCTTAAAACCGTTAAGGCGCGCGGCGCGGATACTCTGCTTCTGCCGGGCAATACAAAAAAAACGTCAGAAATGCTGTCACAGCTTCAGGCTGTCGGCTTTGACGGAAAAGTTCTCGGCATGAATTTTCCTGAAGTCGGTTTGGAAAACTCAGGAGAAAATTCTGTCCAGAGCTGCTGGCTGAACAGAATTTCGCAGAGTGACCCGCAGGTTATGTCTGTCATGAACGACTATAAAAAGCTTTACAACGAAGTCTGTCCGCCGGATGAAACAGAAAACATTATCCTGGTGTA
>JAZUJX010000103.1:0-12164 GCA_045642965.1 Synergistaceae bacterium
TTTCGGTGGCCATAGAGGGGAGGACACACCCGGTCCCATGCCGAACCCGGCAGTTAAGCTCCCCATCGCCGATGGTACTGCAGAGGGTATCTGTGGGAGAGTAGGTCGCCGCCGAGCCTTTTTTCAACAGGGAAGATGTAAGTCTTCCCTGTTTGTTTTTTATCTGTGTACAGAACTGCCTGATATAGGCTATAATTGAATAACTGAAGAGATTACTTGAAAATGTGTACAGAATTATTTGACATAAACTATAATTGAATAACTGAAGAGATTACTTGAAAATGTGTACAGAATTGTTTGACATGAACTATAATTGAACAGCTTAACAGATTACTTGAAAATACGTGAGATACTCTGACTTTACTGGTTTTTAGTATACTCTATTTAAACTGTTTCTGTATGCACTGGATTTTACGCAAATAATTATTTGAGATGAAATGATGGCTGCAGGCAGATCTGTTTTTGCCTGAAGTATTTTGTTGAATTCACCGGCTCTTGGTGTTTTGCCGCGGAATTTTGAATCAAGTAAAGTAAAAATCTTAAGAATTCTGCTTTAAAGATAAAAGCCTTCCCGGCGATTTTGACAGACTGCACAATAAATCGTTAGGCGTTAAATACTGATTGAATATTCAATATCAATTCTGTCCTGAAAAAACAAGTCAGCGTCAAAGTGTGAAGAGCTGTTTTTTATTTTGTGTTTCCGCACTTATTGTTTCCGGATGATTATTTTGCTTGCACTGTTGGGTTGATTATGCTATCGTTATACTACGCTAAAGCGATGCAGTAATTGTACTGCGCACTATATACAGGGGGGAACAGCATATGAAAAAAGCAGCAGCAATAATTCTCGTACTTGCAGTCGTTTTCTGCGGCTGGTATTTCGTTTTAAACAGAGCGGCGACGGAAGCGCCGCAGCCGGCACAGAACGCACAGTCATCCGACCAGATAATCATTAAGGTTGGTTCTATCGACTCCGATTCTCACCCGACAATTCAGGCGATGAACAAACAGTTCAAGGAACCGCTTGAAAAGCTTTCAAACGGCAGAATCAAGGTTGAAATCTATCCGAACGCACAGCTCGGCGGCGACCGTGAAATGAGCGAAGCAGTCCAGATGGGCACACTGCAGATGGCAATTCCTGCAACGTCGCCGCTCGCGGGCTTTGACAAACGCGTCCAGATCGTTGACATTCCCTACCTTTTCTCAAGCAGGGAAACGGCATTTGAAGGCATTGACGGCGAGCTTGGAAAAACGCTCAACGGCTACCTCGAATCAAAAGGCTTTGCGGTTCTCGGCTACCTTGAAAACGGTATGCGCCACGTTACGAACAGCAAACGCCCGATCTACACGCCGGAAGACATGAAAGGCATCAAAATCCGTACTATGGAAAACCCGATGCACATGGCATATTTCAAAGAGGTCGGTGCAAACCCGACGCCTATGAGCTGGGGCGAGCTTTACACTGCACTGCAGCAGAAAACTGTTGACGCTCAGGAAAACCCGTACGCGCTTATCGTTGACGGAAAATTCTTTGAAGTCCAGAAGTACGCCTCAGAAACCGGACACGTTTTCTCGTTCGAGCTTATCATTGCAAACAAGAAGTTTATGGAAGGTCTTCCGAAAGATCTGAAAGAACTTGTCGAAAAATGTGCAACGGACGCCTGCCTTGCACAGAGAAAAGTTATGGCTGAGCAGGAAGAATCCTTTAAACAGCAGTGCATCAAAGCCGGCATGAAATGCAACACGCTCACGCCGGAGCAGAAAAAAGCATTTATCGCAGCTTCGGAACCTGTTTACAAACAGTTTGAAGCCGAACTCGGCAAAGAAATTATGGAGATTGCAAGGAAAGTCCAGAAGTAATTGCATTTGTTATCTTGTGCGCTCCCGCATAGGGAGCGCACTGTTTGGTTCAGAGGTGCAGCACGATGACGATAAAAAAGTTTCTTGACAATTTTGAAGAATATTTCTGCGTGTGGACTCTTGTCTTTATGACTGTAATTGTCTTCCTGCAGGTTATCATGCGCTACGTTTTCGCCAACTCGCTTTCCTGGAGCGAAGAACTGGCGCGCTTTATATTTCTTTGGCTTTCGTGGATAGGCGCAAGCTACGCCGTGAAAACGAGAGACCATTTCAGGGTCGAAATGTTTGCGGACATGATCAAAGGCAGAAACCGTGTGCTGTTTGAATATTTTGTCCTGATCGTGTGGTTTGTATTCAGCCTTCTGCTTGTGTGGTACGGCACGAAGCTGCTTGTATTCCTGAATTCTACGGGGCAGGTTTCCGCGGCAATGGATATTCCTATGACGTGGCCTTACGCGGCTGTTCCTGCCGGCTGCCTGCTCATGTGCGCAAGGCTTGTTATTGAAATTTACAAGCTGCACAAAGGCATTTACAACCCTGCAACGAAAAAGGAGGAGAAAGCGTAATGGAAGGCGTTATCCTCTTTGCGATTCTGATATTTACAATTGCCCTCAGTATTCCAATAGGCATCACTTTGGGGCTTTCAACCGCCGTATCAATGGCTCTTACCTCGAACATTCCGATGGAAATGCTTGCGCAGAAGGCGGTCACAGGGCTTGATTCCTTCCCGCTGCTTGCGATACCGTTCTTTATTCTTGCGGGCGCTCTCATGTGCAACGGCGGAATCTCGCGCCGGCTCGTGAACTTTGCGGATGCGCTTGTCGGATTTATAACCGGCGGCCTGGCAATGGTTACGGTTCTTGCCTGCATGTTCTTTGCGGCAATTTCGGGAAGCGGCCCTGCAACGGTTTCAGCGATAGGCTCCTTTATGATACCGTCAATGGTGGACAGAAAATACGACCCCTCGTTCGCGGCGGCAATATCGGCGGCGGCGGGCACTATAGGCGTTATTATTCCTCCGAGCATTCCTTTTGTAATCTACAGCATAGTCGCGCAGTGCTCAATAGGCGACATGTTTATAGCGGGCATAGTGCCGGGCATAATAATAGGGCTTGCGCTCATGACGGTCTGCTATTTCACGGCGAAGAAAAACAACTATTCCTACGTTTCGGAGCCGCCTACGCTTAAGCACGTATGGGAAACGTTCAAAGAAGCAATATGGGCGCTGTTTGTCCCCGTGATAATACTCGGCGGCATATACGGAGGCATATTCACGCCGACGGAAGCCGCGGTCGTCGCGGTTGCATACTCAATTTTCGTGGGAAAATTCATATACAAAGAGCTTGACTTCAAAACGCTCTACGAATGTTTCCGCCAGGCTGCGCTGATAAACGGCGCGACGGAATTTATGATAGGGCTTTCGATGGCGTTCGGCGCGTATCTTGCAATGGCGCAGATACCGGCACACATTGCGGCGTGGATGCACACGCTGACAGGCAGTCCGGTGCTTCTGCTGCTTGCGATAAACGTATTCCTGCTCATCATTGGCTGTTTTGTTGATAATATCGCCGCGGTCATAATACTTACGCCGATACTTCTGCCGGTCGTCAAAGCAATAGGCATAGATCCCATACATTTCGGCCTTATAATCACAGTCAACCTTGCCTGCGGCTTTATTTCACCGCCGTACGGCATAAACCTGTTCGTTGCTACCGCGATATCCGGCGTCAGCATAGAAAAGATATCAAAAGCGATACTTCCTTCGTTCATCGCCATGGTGCTCTGTCTCATGCTGTTCACCTACTATCCGCCTCTGACGATGGGGCTTCTGCACCTTATGGGAAAATAAAAATCAGTAAACTGTGCGCCTTGTGCGCACAGTTTTTATGCTAAAATAGAGACAGCCAATTATGAGAGGTGAGCGTTATGAGCGGACATACAATAATAACGATAGGACGCGAAAGCGGAAGCGGCGGACTTGAAGTAGGACAGAAGCTTGCCGCGCTGCTCGGAGTAAAATGCTACGACAAGGAAATACTGACGGAAGCCGCGAAAGCCAGCGGCTTTGCGGAGCAGGTGCTTAAAGAATACGACGAAAAATCAAAGACGAGCCTGTTCTTCGGCTGGACGCTCGGCTTAAGCACAGCCGGTGCAAATTTGCCTCTGGGCACGCAGCTCTACCTTGCGCAGTTTCAGGCAATCAGGGAAATGGCCGCGCAGGGCCCCTGCGTTTTTGTCGGCCGCTGCTCAGACTACGTGCTGAAAGACACGGACTGCAACCTTGTCAACGTGTTTATCCACGCATCTCCTGAGGCAAGAATGGAGCGCGTCGCGGCAAGAAGAGGAATATCGCCGGAAGAAGCAGAGGAATACAACCGCAAGACGGACAAAAACCGCGCAAGCTATTACAGCTATTATACAGACCACAAATGGGGAAGAATAGAGAACTACGACATAGTAATAGACAGCAGCAAGATTACGATTGACGAAACGGTTCAGCTGCTTGTGCAGTATCTGAAATTGAGAGAAAAATAGCCGAACAGCCGCATACGCGGCTTTAGCCGAACGGCTGCAATGCAGCCTTAGCCGAACGGTTGCTGTACAACCTTAGCCTTTAGAAAGTACAAATGCTTTTAAAGGTTATACTAAGCGAAGCGTACGGCTAAATGAGTGAAACGAATGTACGACTAAATGAACGAAGTGAATGTACGGCTAAGCACGCGAAGCGTGCGTACGGCTAAGTGAATGAAATGAACGTACGGCTAAACGAGCGCACTGCGCTTGAATGAGCAGATAAAAAAACTCCGGATTGCTCCGGAGTTTTTTGTGTACCGTATGCGGCTTAGATGTCTTCGATGGGGAAAACTTTGCCGGGGTTCATAATGCCATTGGGGTCCAGCAGTTTTTTGATTGAAAGAGTAAGGCTGTATTCGTCCGGCTCGCAAAGCTCTTTATAGTATGCCGTGCGCGTCAGACCGACGCCGTGTTCGCCTGAAAGCACGCCGCCGAAGCTCTTTGCGAGCTTGAAAATATCGCTGACGACCTTTTCTGCCAGCACTTCCCATTCGCTGTCGGTAAGCCCTTCTTTTCTTGCGATTGTCGGGTGAAGGTTGCCGTCGCCGGCATGTCCGAAATTGACGATTTTGACGCCGTATTTATCGCCGATTGCGTAAATTTCCCTGCAGAACGCTGCGATTTCCGAAACTGGAACAACTGTGTCTTCGTCAATATGAGTCGGGTCTGTGACGCGGAGAGCCTCGTCAATGTGCGAGCGGACAGACCAAAGTTTGTTGCGCATTTCGTCGTTTTCCGCAACGAAAATGTTTATCGCGCCGCCGTCAACGCACACTTTGCCCGCCTTCTCGGCTATTGCCAAAGTCAATGCTTCGTCAGTTCCGTCAAACTCTATCAGCAGAGTTGCGCCCACGCCCTCTATCGGAAGCTTTGCGCCAAGGAAATTGCACGACGCTTCGTAGCAGTAACGGTCGATAAACTCCGTCGCCGAAGGAACTACGCCGACCTTTGTAATCACCTGGGGAACTGCGGCTATCGCGTCGTCAGTGTTTTTGAAAAGGGCAAGCAGCGCCTTCCTGTATTTCGGAACAGGCTGCAGCTTGACGATAATCTTCGTTACAAAACCGAGAGTGCCTTCGGAGCCTATGAAAAGCTCCTTGAGGTTAAAGCCTGTTACGTTCTTCATAAGTTTTCCGCCGAGCTGCAGAATTTCGCCCGTTGCGGTGACAACCTCAAGCCCGAGTACGTGGCGCATGGTGACGCCGTACTTCAGAGCCATGCCGCCGCCCGCGTTTTCGGCGATATTCCCGCCGATGTGGCATTCGTCAACGCTCATCGGATATCCGCAGTACCAGAGCCCGTATTTGTTTGCCTCTGCGTTGATGTGTGCCGTCACAACGCCCGGCTGTACGACAGCCAGAAGATTCTGCCTGTCTATTTCAAGAATTTTGTTCAGCCTGTCGTCGCATATCGTAATGCCGCCGCAGACAGGAATGGAGCCTCCTGAAAGCCCTGTGCCTCCTCCGCGGGGGGTAACTGGAATGACGTTTTCATTCGCCAGTTTTAAAATCTGCGAAACCTCTTCGGCGCAGCATGGGGCAACGACGACGTCCGGTTTGCTGTACTTTGCTTCTGTGAGCACGGAAGTTTCGTCGTGCGAACAGTCGGCAATCTTTCCGCCCTCCGTCCAAACGTTCTCCGCGCCGCAAATTTCGCGCAGTTTGGCAATAATCCCGTCAGTAACCTTGCTGTACTTTCTCATGGATATCAACTCTTCCTGTCAGTGTGATGTTATTTTACTACGGTGAAGGAGAAAAGGCAAGGCGGACGCGCACTTGGGAAGAAGCAATTACCAAAAGGAACAATTACTAAAAAGGGCAATTACTAAAAAGGACAATTACCAAAAGAAACAATTAATAGGAAAAACAATTACTAAAAGTGACAATTACAAAGAGCAGCAATTACCAAGGGAAGCAATTATCAAGAAAAACAATTACCGGAACGAACTAAATGAACGAAGCGGATGTACGGCTAAAAAAAATGCGCCATACAGCGGCGGGCGTGGTATAATTCCGTTGTATAGTTCAAATTTTCACAAATTGCAAGGAGTGACGGACAAAATGGCAACCAAAGTTACATTCCCGAACGCAAGAATGGCGTCAATCCCGATGTCGGGCGGCATCCGTGAAATACTTTCCCGCGCGAACGTGCTTGAAGCCGAAGGAAAAAAGATAATTCACATGGAAATCGGACGCCCCGATTTTGATTCGCCGGTATCCGCGAAAGACGCGGCGATACGCGCGCTTCAGAACGGCGACGTGCACTACACGGACATGGGCGGCACTCAGGAGCTCCGCGAAGCGATAGCCGCCAAATACAAACGCGACAACAACATGGACGTTGACCCTGACAAAAACATAGTAATAACGGTCGGCGCAATCGAAGCCCTGACGGCAACGCTTCTTACGCTCTGCGAGCCCGGCGACGAAATAATCCTTCCCGCGCCTTATTTCTCAGCTTACGCAGACCAGATGGCAATCGCTCAGGTCAAGCTTGTTCCCGTTATGACAAGCATGGAAGACAACTTCGAGCTTCGTCCGGAAGCGCTTGCGAAAGCAATCACGCCGAAAACGAAAGCAATCCTCATCAACACGCCCAACAATCCCTGCGGCGCAGTCTATACGAAAGAAAACCTTGCCGCAATCGCGAAAATTGCGATAGAAAACGACCTCTGGGTACTCTCCGACGAGCCGTACGAAAGCTTCCTCTACGAAGGCGAGCACGTCAGCATTGCGAGCCTTCCCGGCATGAAAGAACGCACGGTAACGCTCTCGGCAGCGTCAAAAACGTGGTCAATGACAGGCTGGCGCGTCGGCTGGATAATCTGCCCGGACGCAATGCGCCCCTACGTCAACAAATGCCACCAGAACCTTACGACGTGCGCAACGGCATTCGCGCAGGCAGGCGTAGCGGAAGCCTTCCGCAGCGCAGACGAAGACGTCAAAACGATGGTCGCAGAATACAAACGCCGCCGCGACATGGTCATGAGCTGGTTTGCGAAAATCGACGCATTTGACTACGTCGTTCCTAAAGGCGCCTTCTACGCCTTCCCGAGCATTAAGAAACTTAAAACAGACGGCTTTAAATTCTGCTCGTGGCTGCTTGAAAACGCAGGCGTTTCAACGGTTCCCGGTGAAGTGTTCGGCTGCCCCGGACACATCCGCCTTGCATACTGCAGAGACTACGACTACCTCGAAGAGGGAATGGAAAGAATTAAAAACGCGGTGGAGAAGCTGTAGCCGAACAGCCGCATACGCGGCTTTAGCCGAACGCTCATACTTCGCTTAGCCGGACGGCTGCAATGCAGCCTTAGCCTTTAGAAAGTGCAAATGCTTTTAAAGAACCAACTAAGCGAAGCGTACGGCTAAATGAGTGAAACGAATGTACGGCTAAGTGAATGAAATGAACGTTCGGCTAAGCGTGTGAAACACGCGTACGGCTAAATGAACGAAGTGAATGTACGGCTAAGCACGCAATGCGTGCGTACAGCTGAACAGCGCGCTTGAATGCACAAATAAAAAAACTCCGGAGAAATCCGGAGTTTTTTTTGCGGATAAAGCGCGCGTGCGAGGTGCGCTGCGCTATTTCTTTGCCATGACGGCGAAGAAAACGAGAGGCTCGCTGCTGCTTGTGTTTCTGAGCGCGTGAGACATTCCTTTGTGGGTGACGAAAACGTCGCCCGGCAGAGCAGGGCATTCGCCCTCGCCGTATTCAAAAATTCCCTCGCCGGAGAAAATCGCGTACACCTCTTCGTCGTCAACGTGCGTATGAAGCCCGATAGTTGCCTTGGGCTCCAGCTCCATCCTGTTTGCTGCCGTAAAGGCCATACCTTCGAGAACCGGGGCGCAGAACGCTTTTGCGCTTCCCTCTCCGCCTCTCATATTGCTTCTTGTTTCAAAATTCTCAGACTGCTTGATCAACGGCATAAAAATCACTCCCTGTCAGTATGCTGCTGCTGAAATTATAACACGGCGGACGAAAAACGGCGGAAAATTTTCAAAACCGGCACATTGTACCGAAAAAACGATATATATGCTGCAAAAATGCGAAAAAAATGCAAAAAATTACTGATCAAAAGTTTTCAACAAATATTTTTAGTGTATAATCTTTATTTGTAAGCAATAGTTAATTTTTGAGCGTGCCGTGAAAGCGGAACGCTGTTGGGGGCTTAACAGTGCACAATAAACGTATTTACGCAATACTGACACTCATTTCCTTCATCTTCATCTGCGCAGCGCCGGCATTTCCTGCAGAAAGCGCGCAGCAGTCTTCCGTCAGCAGCGCCGTAGCCGAGGCTGCTTCCGCTTTATTCGGCGGCGGACAGACAGCGCAGAACGGAGCAATAGACGGCGTGCTTCCGGCAGACGCTTCAGCGCTGACAGACACCGGCGCGGCGGAAGACGCGCAGGCGCAACCGGGCATAGACCTTGACCCTTTAAACACAAATCCTGACACAATCGTTGTCAACGAACTGCCAGAAAATGAAAAAGATAAAAAAACTCCGGGCTCACGAACGCCTGATTTTGCGGGGCTTGCCAACGCAGGCGCCATAAACCCGCGTGAAATCCGCGGCAGCTCAATGTACAACAACATCAAAGGCAGACTCTACCGCTTCGGCGACGATTTCTTCGCAAAAGTGCGCACCAACAGCCTTGCAATGGCGCCTGTAGGCCCCAACTACGTTGTAGCGCCGGGAGATCAGCTGAAAATCAACCTTTGGGGCTTCAACGAAATCCGCGCAAACCTTGTCGTTGACAGGGACGGAATGGTTGCCCTGCCGCAGGCGGGAGTCATACAGGCGGCAGGCATATCCTTTGCCGACCTGCGCAAAAACATTGAAGCGGCGTACAAAAAAATCTTCACAGACTTCCAGCTTGAAGTCTCCATGGGCAGACTGCACACCATCAACGTTTACGTGGCGGGAAACGCAGCACGTCCGGGAGCGTACGCAGTCTCCTCAATGGCAACTGTCATAGACGTGCTCTCGCAGGCGGGAGGCCCTTCGGCTGCAGGCTCCATGAGAAAAATCCAGATAAAACGCGGAAACAAAAAAATCGCAGACTTTGACGTGTACCGTCTCCTCATTCACGGCGACAGAAAAGGCGACGTGAGACTGAGCGACGGCGACATCATATTCATACCGCCTGTCGGAAAACTTGTAACGGTAGCCGGCAACGTCAAACGCCCCGCCATATACGAACTCGAAGACAAAGCCGCGGCGCTTGAAGACGCTCTGCACCTTGCAGGCGGCCTCACCTCAGGCGCGACGAAAGACCGCATACAGATAGTCCGCGTTGAAGACAACACGGTCAGGACGGCATTTGAAGACTCACTCTCCGACACTGCAAAGAAAATTCAGCTTGCCGACGGCGACATAGTCAAAATCTTCGCCGTCTACGGCGGCGCCATAACGGCGCAGGTTGCGGGAGCGGTGGTTCAGCCAGGCGTATTGGCAATAGAGCCGGGAAAAACAACGCTGCGCGACGTCATAAACCGCTCGGGCGGACTTCTCTACACGGCGGCGAAAGACGCGGAAATCACAAGAATACAGGTCAGCGAACGCGGGCCTGTAACCACTCGCACAATGATAGACGTCAAAAACGTCATGGAAGGCAAAACAAACTTTGTACTGCAGCGCGACGACTACATCTTCGTCCGCAACGTCCCCGACTGGGATCTTTACAGGGGAGTCACTGCAGGCGGCAGAGTGCTCTATCCGGGCAGCTACGCCGTAAAACGCGGAGAACGCCTCTCCTCGCTCCTTGAAAGAAGCGGCGGCTACTCAGACAACGCATTCATCAGGGGTGCCGTCTTCATGAGAGCATCGGCGCGAGCCAACCAGCAGAAAGCAATAGACGACCTGGTCGTACGCCTTGAACGCGAGCTTGCGGCGGGCTCAAACGAAGCCATATCAACGGCAGCGCAGACAAAAGACAAAGACTTTGCTCTTGCCGAAATAGAACAGAAAAACAGACTGCTCAACGCAATAAAAAATACAAAAGCAACCGGAAGAATAATCATACATCTTCCCGAAACTCTGAAAGAACTCAAAGGCTCGGCTTACGACCTGCCGCTTGAAGAAGGAGACAGCATCTACATACCAGAGCGCCCGAACACGGTGCAGGTTGTCGGCGCTGTAACGGCTCAGTCAACCTACGTCTTTGAGCCCGGCAAAAACGTCCGCGACTACGTCAACCAGTCCGGAGGCTTCTCTGCATACGCCAATGCAGGACGCAGCTACATCATCAAAGCCGACGGCAGCATAGTAAAAGCATTTAACGGAACAAAAGCGGCGGCAGTTGAAGAAGGCGACTTCATCGTAGTGCCTGAAAAGATGATCTTCAAACAGCGCCTCCGCACGGCGAGCGACATACTCGACATACTCTCCAAGACGGTCCTGAGCATCGCGTCGGTGCATTATATCTTTAAATAGGCGAACAGCCGCATGCGCGGCTTTAGCCGAACGGCTGCAATGCAGCCTTAGCCGAACAGGAGCATACGCTCCTTTAGCCGAACGGCAACGGTGTTGCCTTAGCCTTTAGAAAGTGCAAATGCTTTTAAAGAACTAACTAAGCGAAGCGTACGGCTAAAGGAACGAAAGTGACTGTACGACTAAACGAGCGAAGCGAGCGTACGGCTAAATGAGTGAAACGAATGTACGACTAAATGAACGAAGTGAATGTACGGCTAAGTGAATGAAGTGAACGTACGGCTAAACGAGTGAAGCGAGTGTACGGCTAAGTGAACGAAGTGAATGTACGGCTAAGCACGCGAAGCAAGTGTACGGCTAAACGAACGAAGTGAATGTACGGCTAAGCGTGTGGAACACGTGCACGACGGATTAAGGGGCGATATTGTGTCTGATTTCAGGGATTTAATTCTGTGGCAGAGAGCTGATGAATTGTACGGAATAGTCGCCGTGCTTATTAAGGCGCTCCCTTACCAGCAGCAGAAATCCCTCGGCGATCAGATGGACAGAGCCGCTGTTTCTGTAGTATCGAATATCGTTGAAGGACATGCAAGACGTTCTCCCAAAGAGTTTTTGCAGTTTTTGTATATTTCCAAAGGATCGCTTGACGAACTTGTTTCTCAGCTAACGCTGTACAACAGAGTTAATGCAGGTTTTGAAAGCGACGTAGAAAGAGCGATAGCAAAAGCAACAGAGGTGTCGAAACTTTTGCACGTGTTTATTAAAAAACTAAAAATAAAAGTTGGGTAGCCGGACGGCTGCAATGCAGCCTTAGCCGAACGGCTGTAATGCAGCCTTAGCCGAACAGGAGCATACGCTCCTTTAGCCGGACGGCAACGATGTTGCCTTAGCCTTTAGAAAGTGCAAATGCTTTTAAAGAACTAACTAAGCGAAGCGTACGGCTAAAGGAACGAAAGTGACTGTACGGCTAAACGAGCAGCGCGAGTGTACGGCTAAATGAGTGAAACGAATGTACGGCTAAGCGTGTAAAACACGCGTACGGCTAAGTGAATGAAATGAACGTACGGCTAAGCGCGCACCGCGCGCGTTCGGCTAATCGAGGAGGAAACATAATGAACGACGAGAAAAACGTCTACGAAATCTCTCTGCTGGAGCTGTTCACCGTACTGGTGAAGAGACGGTGGTTTATTGCGAAAATTGCGGCATGGTTTGCGGTGCTGTCAATAATATATTCGCTGATTGCGGCTCCTGTGTACAACAGTCAGATGAAGGTAATGACCTCCGGCGGAGAAAAGGGAAT
>JAZUJX010000104.1:0-3656 GCA_045642965.1 Synergistaceae bacterium
AACAAGCGGTATGTCCTTCCATATTTCCCTTATTCTGTTGCAGTAGACTATCGTTGCCCTGTCGGGACGGAGCCCCACTATTCCCCCGGGGGAATAGCTGTCGTTATGCCTTTTTTTGTGCGACGCCGTGTAATGATTAAGCATTGAGTCAAGGTTTCCGGCGGTTACAAAAACGCCGAAACGCGGCCGTCCGAGTTTGGCAAAAGCCTCCGTGCTTCTCCAGTCCGGCTGCGCGATTATTCCGACGCGGAAGCCTGCCGCTTCAAGACAGCGCGAAATTATCGCGTGCCCGAAGCTCGGGTGGTCAACGTACGCGTCGCCCGATATCAGAAGAAAATCCAGATCTTCCCAGCCCCGCGCCTCCATATCGGCGCGGCTGACAGGCAGGAATTTATCTCTTGAAATTTTATCAGTATTTTTTTTCGTCATATTTTTGCTCCAATCATTGGACTATTCAGGCTTTCGGGGGTATTATTGTCGCGCGGAGGCACAGACATGGGCGAAACAATAATCATCTGCGGGCAGAGCTATGCCGTACGGCGCAGCGCAAGACGAAAAAACATAGCGGTAAAAGCCGACCTGAGCGGAAATATAACCGTTGATCTTCCGGCAGGCTACAAAGTTACAGCCGCCACCGAAAAGCTTCTTGCTCCTTTGCTTGAAGAAATTATAAAACGCACTGCCGCTTTGCCGCAAGCAAAAAACTATACGGACGGAGAATTATTTCTGTTTGCAGGAAAAGAATACCCTCTCCGGCTGACGGACGGCAGTGAAGGGCTGGAATTTGACGGCAGTTCGTTTACGATAGGCAGACAGCAGACACCGGAAGCTTTTAAGCAGTTTGAATGGTTCTACAAGCGTGCACTCGAACAGAAGCTTTCCTCGCTGCTTCCGCGCCTTTGCAAAACGCTGGACGTGTCTCCGGCAAGAATATCTGTCAAGACCGTTTCGACGGTTTGGGGAAGCTGCAGCGCAAAGAGAAACGTCACCTTCTGCACGCGGCTTGCGCTGCTTCCGGACAGACTGTTTGAATACGTTGCAGTGCACGAATTGTGCCATTTGAAAGAGCTTAATCATTCCGCGGCATTTTGGCGCGAGGTTGAAAAAATCGTGCCCGATTATAAAGAAAGACGCGCCGAACTGAACAGGGACAGCAGTCTGTACAAGTGGTGGTAAAAATGATTCAGGGAAAAAATAATTTTGAATATCCGGAAAATTTCGTGCGCTATCTGGGCACCGGCGGCGCACGCTTTACAATGATACACCAGTACCGCGCGACAGGCGGAATGTGGTTCCGCTACGCTGGACTGAACGGCGTTATAGACCCGGGGCCGGGAAGCCTTGTAAAAATCTGCGAAGCATATCCTCAGCTTAATCCGGAGGACATACGCGCGCTTATTCTCACACACAGGCATATCGACCACAGCACGGACGTGAACGTCCTTGCCGAAGCAATGACCTCCGGCGGCTACAAAAAACAGGGCTCAATACTGACTACGCATGACGCGGCTTTTGCGGAAGACCCCGTACTGCTTTCCTATTCCGCTTCAAAAGCCGAAAACGTGTACGAAATGCGCGACGGCGAAAAAATAAAGCTGCCGAACGGCATAACGGTCGAACCTGTCAGGCACGTACACCACGGGGTTGACTGCTTCGGACTGATATTCGCCAAGCGAGGTTTCCCGACCTGGGGCGTTATCAGCGACACAAGACCCCTGCCGGAATTCATAAGGCGTTACAAACGCTGCAAATTTATATCGCTGAACTCCACAATGCTGATCCGCCGTCCGAACGTTGACCACTATTCCCTGCCGGACGCAGCCGATTTTGTCCGTGACTGTTCCGCCGGACTTGTAACTCTGTCACATTTGGGACGAATGATTGTTGAAGGGAAACCGCAGGAACTGGTCAGCGGTTTTGCGACAAAAAAAACGCGTGTCCTTGCGGCACGCGACGGAATGATAATTGACCTTGACACGCTTGCGGCTTACGTTCCGCCCGAAAAACGCAGAAGAAAGGTCAATTACAGCGAAATTTAGCGGAAAAACAGCAGACGCGCCGTAAGCAGAACCGTAACGATTACGTGAGTGCGTATTGAATATCTCTCGCACGCCCATGCCGTTTTGAAATCAAATTTTTTATTCTGCTCCGCCGTCTTTGGAAATGAAAGCGGTATGAGAGCACCCGTCGTTTCTTTGTAAGCGGTATATTTCTCTCCGAATTTTCCTTCAAGAAATTTTTCCTCTGCCGGAATTATTACAACGCAGTAAAGCAGGAAAAACGCCGCGCAGAATGCTGCCAGCCAGCCGAAGTCCGCCATAAGCGCCCAGCCAAAGCCCATTATAAAATTGCCGGCGTAAAGCGGGTTTCTGACGTAAGAATACGGTCCTGAGGTGATAAGCTCCGGCGCCCCTATGACCTCGGTGCGGTACTGCGGAATATATCCGGCAGCCCAAAAACGCAGAAGCTGCCCCATAACAACAAGCACAAAACCGGCGCAGTACCTTGCCGTTGAAAAGCTCCCGGGATAAATCAGAAAACCTATGGCAAACAGCGTCCAGAACAAGCCTCTGCACTTAAACGCCGCTGAAGAAATCTTGTCGTTCATGTCAGCCTTCCTTTCGTTTTACGCCCTCTGTCGGACAATATATTAACATATTTGACAGATTATCTCCAATTTTTTGTCCGTTTGTGATAGGATACAACGCATGGGAGATGAACAGAGATTTGAAAAACGACTTTGAGGAGCAGTACCCTTTATCGCAGAAAATAATCCGCCGCGCGGGAGAGGCCGTGCGCGATTATGAAATGATAAAGGAAAACGACAGGATTTTAATAGGGCTTTCCGGCGGGAAAGACAGTCTTGTCCTTTCGCTTGTCCTTGCCGTTTTGAAAAAAAGAAGCCCCGTAAATTTTGACCTTTCAGCCTGCATAATCGACCAGTCAAACGGCAGTATGAACACGGGCGCTGTTTTGGAATTCATGAAAACGCTTGATATTCCCGTGCGCGTCGAACATCATTCCACGTACGAAATCATCGAGGCAAGAGAGGAACGCTCCCCGTGCAGTCTGTGCGCGAATTTCAGGCGCGGACTGCTTGCGACCGCCGCGAAAGAAGAAAAATGCAGCGTTATAGCGCTCGGGCACCACAAAGACGACGCCGCCGAAACTGTTCTGCTTAATCTCTGTTACGGCGGACATTTCAAATGCTTCCGCCCGAACATGTTCATGACGCGGACAAAGCTGCGCGTCATACGCCCGCTCGTCTACGTTGAAGAAAGAAACACGGCGCTTGAGGCAGAGCGGCTTGCGCTTCCCGTAACAAGCTCCTGCTGCCCGTACGGGGAAGACACGAAAAGAATTACAGCAAAAAAACTGCTCGCAGAAATAGAAAAAGAAGTCCCGACGATAAAAAGCAATCTTATTCACGCGCTCAAAAACTGCTCGGAAAGCGAAAGCTGGAAATAAAAAATCTGCCTGACGGCAGATTTTTTTGTTTATATCCCGCAGTTTGCAATTTTCAGCTTTTCCAGTCTTTCGTAGTCCGTCATGTCCATTTTCAGCGGCGTTACGGAAACCCAGCCGTCGCGGAGCGCCGTAACGTCGGTACCTTCTTCAAAGCGGTCTTCAATTCGTCCGCCTATCCAGTAGTATTC
>JAZUJX010000105.1:0-47483 GCA_045642965.1 Synergistaceae bacterium
GAAAATGAACGGTGCTCCCAGTAAGAAGTAATCCGAAGTGAAGCGAACGCCGAACGAAGAACGAAGATACCCTACAGGGCACGAGACGCAGAACAAAAATCTTTGTCTTGCTGCATGCAGCGCAGCGAAAGTGCAGCATCCAGCGTCGTTACGCAAGTGGAACGAGCGTTAAGGTTTTAATTTGTTCTTCGTTTGTCGTTCTTAGTTCGTCGTTTGTTTTTAACACACGCGCCCGAAAGGGGCATTGTTTACTGTACCCAAAAGCAATTTTGGGAAAACTAAAAACGGCTTGGGATTTCCCAAGCCGTTTTAATTTTTTACTGTTTTTGTGAAGCAGATTATTCTTCTTCAGTTTTTTCCTGATTGAGGAAATCACCGATTGTGACGCTGACTTCTTCTTTCGGGAACTGTGCTTCTTCGGCTGCTTTCTTTTCTTCAGCAGCTTTCTTGCGTGCTTCGCGTTCTTCTTTTCTCTTTTCTGCAGCTTCAGCTTTTGCGGCTTTTGCTTCTTCTCTTTCCTGACGCATTGCAGCTTCTTCTTCTGCCGTGCGGAGTGAGAGACGTATACGGCGCGCTACGGGGTCAACACCGAGTATTCTTGCCGTTACTTCCTGTCCGATTTCAATAGCTTCCTTCGGATGTTCAATTCTCTTGCCGCAAATCTGTGAGATGTGGACAAGTCCTTCTATGCCGTCTTCAAGCTGTGCGAATGCGCCGAAATCAGCAAGTCTGACGATTTTTGCAGGAACTTCCTGTCCCGGTTTGTATTTTTCGTCAATGTCTGCCCACGGATCGTGAAGCTGTTTGTAGCCGAGGCTGAGGCGTTTGCGGTCCATGTCAACGTCAATGATGGAAACTTTGACTTTGTCGCCTTTTTTGAGGACGTCGCTGGCTTTTTTGACGCGTTTCCAGCTGAGGTCTCCGATATGGACAAGGCCTTCAAGACCCGGTTCTATTTCAACAAATGCGCCGAAATCCGTAAGATTGACGACTTTGCCTTCCGTTACTGTGCCTTTCGGCCAGTTGGCTGCTGCGTTTTCCCACGGATCTGTCTGCGTCTGCTTGATACTGAGGGAAATTTTTCCGTTTTCTTTGTCAAGTTTGATGATTTTAACTTTAACTTTATCGCCAACAGAAACAACGTCTGACGGTTTGCCGCTGTGTTTCCAGCCGAGTTCGCTGATGTGAACAAGACCTTCGACAGCACCGAGGTTGACGAATGCACCAAATGTAGGAACGCTTACGACTGTGCCTTCAAGAATGCTTCCTTCTTCAGCGTTTGCAAAGAATGCTTCTTTGAGAGCCTTTGATTCTTCTTCCGCGATGAGGCGGCGTGAGAAGACAAGACGGCGTTTGCGGCGGTCTTTTTCAACGAGTTTGGCTTCAAATTCTTTGCCTACGAACTGATCGACGTTTGCGCCGCGTCCGGTTTCGGAAAGCTGCGAGACGGGTATAAAGCCTTCAATTCCTTTGTAGCTTGCGATAAGTCCGCCTTTTACTTTGCGGATACCGGTTACTGTAACCGTTTCGCCTTTATCTGCCGCTTCTTCGATTGCTTTCCAGCATTCATCAAAGACTATGCGCCAGCGGCTGAGTCCGAGCTGTGCCTCGTCGCCTTTGCCCATGCTCATAATCTGGACTTTGATCGTGTCGCCGATTTTCGGCATAGGCGTGTTGTCCGTAAGAGACTGCGTTGTCCATTCTCTGCGCGGGAGGAAGCCCTCGCATTTGTAGTTGACGTCAACAAGCCAGCCTTCTTCGTTCTCGTCGATTACTTTGCCTTCAACAATTTTGCCGCGCTGGTATTTATCCGTCGTTTCGGCATCATACTGCTGCATAAGCTGTTCCATTGTTACTTCTTCTGCTGCATTTTCTTCGTTTGTGCGAAGTTCGTCTACCATTTTCTTCTGCTCCTTCTGTGATTACATCTTTTGTAATTTTTCAATCAGCTGTTTTATCAGCCAGTCCGGTGTGCTGCATCCGGCAGCTATTCCTATGCTTTCTTTGTCTTCTACCCACTTCCTTTCCAACTGTTCCGCACACTCAATCCAAAGCACGGGAACAGAAGCATCTTCCGCAATGCGTACCAGGTTTCTCGTATTCGCACTGTCGTGCCCGCCGAGTACTATAATACCATCTACGTCTGAGGTCAACCTTTTTAATGATTCCTGACGCGCAAGCGTTGCTTTGCAGATTGTATTGTACACCTTAATTTCAGGTGATATGTCAACAAAAGCACCGACAATATCCGAAAAAACGGTAACCTTCTGCGTAGTCTGGCTCATTATTCCGCAGCGTTTGCCGCGCAGCGTTTCGGGAATTTCCGAAGCGCAGGAAACTACCGCAGAATTGCCTTTGACGTAGCCCATGATGGACTGCACTTCCGGATGATTTTTGTCGCCCGAAATGACAACCGTGTAGTTTTCTTCCGAGAGAGACTGCGCTCTTTCCTGTGCGGTTTTCACGAAGGGACAGGTGCCGTCTATTACCGACGAGCATTTTTTTTCAAGCTGTTCAAATATATCCGGAGTTACACCGTGTGTACGGACAAACGCGACCGAGCCGTCCGGAATGTCGTCAATTTTGTCAACAACGGTAAGTCCGAGCTTTTCGAGCCTCGCTATTTCCTGCGGATTGTGAATAGGACTGCCGAGCGAATATACCCTGCTGTTTTTCAGCAGTTCCTGCTCAAGCACGCTTATCGCGCGCCGTACGCCGAAGCAAAGCCCTATGGGGTCAGCGGTAATTACTCGCATGTCTGTTCCTCCGAAAGAAAAGTTTTGCATTTTTCAGCTGCGTCAGTCAGGACTTCTTCCGTTTTCATTTCCGACAAATTGTACCACACGCACGGCTCAAAATGCTTAAACCAGGTCATCTGTCTGCGCGAAAAAGCTTTTGTCGAGCGTATGTCGCCTTCAAGAGCCTCTTCGTAAGTACATCTGCCTTTAAGATAGTTCACAAGCTCCCTGTAGCCGAAGCCCTGCAGCGCAGGCAGCTTTTCGTCGCAGCCGTGTTCAAGCAGCCAGCGGACTTCTTCGGGATAACCGTTTTCAAACTGCTGTCTGACGCGTTTTGCTATGTTTTCGTACAGCTCGTCCCTGTCGCGCGTCAGTCCGATATACAGTATGTCGTACGGAGGTTCTTTCCTGTTCTGATGTTCGTACCACCAGCTGGACGGTTTTCCTGTCAGACGGTATATTTCAACCGCCCGCATTGTGCGTACGGGGTCGTTCGGATGAATTCTTGCCGCGGAAACGGGGTCAACGCTTTCAAGCTCTGCGTGAAGCGCGGCAAGCCCTTTTTCTTCAATTTCCCGTTCAAGTTCTTTTCTTAACGTCTCGTCTTTCGGCAGGTCCTCGTGCAGGGTACCCAGTAGCGCCTTGTAATAAAACGGCGTGCCTCCGACAAGCAGCGGCGTTTTATTCCTTGCTTTTATGTCTTCTGCTGCCTTTTGGGCAAGCGCCGCAAAATCTGCAGCCGAGAAAATCTCGTCAGGCTCGGCTACGTCTATGAGATGGTGCGGTATCACCGCGCGTATTTCGGCAGATATTTTGTCCGCGCCGACGTTCAGATGCCTGTAGACCTGCCGCGAATCAACGGATATTATTTCCGCGTTCAGTTTTTCGGCAAGCTTAAGGCTGAATTCTGTTTTGCCGACGGCGGTCTGACCTATTACGGCAATCAGTTTCGTTTTCATCTTTCAAACATTTTTTCGAGGCTGAGATTGTCAATTTTGTACATCGTAGGTCTGCCGTGCGGGCAGGCAAACGGCATTTCGCATTTTTTAAGCTGTTCAAGCAGTTTTTCAGCCTCTTCTTTTTCAATGTGTTTTCCTAGCTTCACAGCAGATTTGCACGCCAGTCTTGCCATTCTCCACCATACTTCGGTGTCGATTTTTTCCTGTCTGTCCGAGCTCTTTATTCCGGCAAGCGCGGAACGCAGCATTTCAAGCGGCGCAAGATGACCGTGTCCGCGCAGCATGGGCACTCCAGCAAGTTTCCCGTTTTCATTCACAAAACCAAGTTTTTCCAAGGTCTCAGCGTTCGCAGCAACCTCGGCAAACAGAGCCTGAGGTATTTCGGCAGGCAGGGCAAGCTTCTGTATTGCTGTTTTATCTTTGAACGAGGCTTTTATCTGCTCGTAAAGTATCCTTTCGTGCGCCGCGTGCGGGTCTATTATTGCAATTCCGTCGCTGAATTCAAAGATTAAAAATCCTTTTGACGTCTGTCCGATATACTCGCTTTCAAACGAACGGCTGTCTGTTTCCGCGGGGGTAAAAATATATTCGTCACGATTTTTTTCTTCAACAGGCTGTTTTGCCCGCTCAAACGGATTGTCCGCATGAACCGGCGCAAGTCTGCCGGGCGAAAATATGTTGCCGGAATTTACGGTTCTTCCGCCGCTGAAGCTTCTTCCGTACGGCGAAAGCGGCGGAGACGCAACTCTCCCCAATCTCTGTTCCGCAAATTTTTCAGCAGGCATTTCAACAAAAAATTCTCTGTCCGAGGTTGTTTTTTCAGCTGTTTCGTTTTCGGGCAGATATTTGTTTTTCAGAACTGTCTGGGCGTTTGAGTAGACTGCCCTGAATATGTCCTGCGAATGTCTGAAACGCACTTCCTGTTTTGCCGGATGAATGTTGACGTCAACTTCTTCAGGCGGCATTTTTATCAGCACAAGCCATTCCCCGTAAGCAGCGGCGTCAGCCGAGGTAATTGCGGCTTTTACGGTTGTGTCCTGTATCCGTCTGTCATTTATGAATACTGATACGGTAGTCCGGCGGCTGTTCGGCATCGGGTTCCACCAAAGCCGGCAGTAAATTCCGTCCCTGTCAGACTCCGCGTAATGTATTCTCGTTTCCTGTCCCCAGCGCAGTCTGAGCGCTTCGTCAATATCCCTGACCGACGGTCTTTCAAGCAGTTTTTTGCCGTCGGAAAAGACTGTAAAGCTGATTTCGGGATGAATGAGGGCGTAATCGTTGACTACCTGAATAATTCTGCGAAGCTCGGCAGAAGCGGTTTTCAAAAATTTTCTTCTTGCCGGAACGTTGTAAAAGAGATCGTCAACCTGTATTCTTGTTCCTTTTTTACAGGATATTTCGGTATGCAGCGTTACTTTTCCGCCTTCGCAGGCGATTATTCCGCCTGTTTCGCTGTCTTCCGTGCGGCTGCGTATTTCCATGCGGCTTACGGAAGCGGCTGAGGCAAGCGCCTCGCCCCTGTAGCCGAGCGTGTGAATGTTTTCCAAATCTTCTATTACAGCTATTTTGCTTGTCGCGTAGCGTTCAAGCGCAAGCGGAAGCTCGCTGAATTCTATTCCGCAGCCGTCGTCTTCTATCGTAAAACAGGTTTTGCCGCCCTGTTCCGTCTCAACCGTTATATTTTTGGCTCCGGCGTCTATTGAATTTTCTACAAGCTCTTTTGCAAGCGACGCGGGGCGTTCGATAACTTCGCCCGCCGCTATTTTCATCGAGAGCTCTGCGTCAAGTCTGCGTATTGTCATAGATTGAGAGCCTCCTTGCTTGCCTTTTTCAGCTTGTAAAGCAGCTGAAGAGCCTGCATCGGCGTAAGCTCGTCCGGCTGAAGGTTTGCTATTTCTTCAAGCACGGCCTCCTGTTTTATGTCAAAAAGCGTCATCTGGTTCTGATTCACAGCTTCCGACAGTTCTTTGGCGGAAGCGTCTTCTTCAAACTGCTGAAGCAGTTCGCGCGAACGGCGGAGCACCGAAGCGGGAACTCCCGCAAGCTTGGCGACTTCAATGCCGTACGAACGGTCTGCCGGCATTGTAACAATTTTGTGAAGGAATATTATTCCGTCATTTTTTTCTTCAACCGCCATGCTCAGGTTCACAACGCCCGACAAAAGTCCCGCAAGCTTCGTCAGTTCATGGTAGTGAGTGGCGAAAAGAACTCTCGCCTGTCTTGCTTCCTGTCCGTGCAGATATTCTATTACCGACCACGCTATTGACAGTCCGTCGTAGGTTGACGTTCCGCGTCCGACCTCGTCAAGTATTACAAGGCTTTTGTCTGTCGCGTGGCGCAGTATGTTTGCCGTTTCCACCATTTCAACCATAAGGGTACTCTGACCTCTGGCAAGCTCGTCCCTTGCGCCTATGCGGGTGAAGACGCGGTCTATTATGCCGATTCTTGCCTCTTCCGCCGGAATCCAGCTGCCGATGTGAGCCATTATCGCAAGCAATGCCGCCATGCGGAGATACGTAGATTTTCCCGCCATGTTGGGACCTGTGATAATCGCTATGCGCTGTCCTTTTCCGCTGCTGAAATTGATGTCGTTCGGGGTGAACGGCAGTCTTCCGAGAGCCGCTTCAATTACAGGATGACGCCCGCCTTTTACGATGAAATCGCAGCTTCTGTCCATTTCAGGGCATACGTACCGCCCTTCCCTGGCGACGCGTGCAAGGGACTGGAAAACGTCCAGCAGCGACAAGTATTCGCCTATCGTCTGAAGTTCTCTGCTTTTTGCAAGCGCGGAAAGCAGCAGCGAATTGTACAGTCTGTCTTCAATAGCGGCTATTTCTTCGCCTGCGCGGAACATGTCGCGTTCAAAGTTTTTGAGTTCTTCGGTTATAAAGCGTTCACCGTTGACGAGCGTCTGTTTGCGGACGTATTCCGCAGGCGCCCTGTCAAGCCCGGTATTCGGAATTTCTATGTAATAGCCGAACACCTTGTTCACGCCGCATTTCAGGGTCTTTATGCCGGTACGCTCGCGCTCCCTCGCTTCAAACTCTTTAAGCCAGTTTGAAGAATCGGCTGACAGACTTCTCCAGTGGTCAAGCTCTGCGTTGTAGCCCGGAGCGATTACGCCGCCGTCGCGCAGCATGCGCGGCGGAACCTCCGCAAGCGCAACGTTAAGCAGATGTGACAAGTCAGAAACGTCCGGCACCGCAATCCAGTCTTCAAGCTCCGTTTCATGGACGGCGGCACGGATTTCAGGCAGTTTGTTCAGAGTATTTCTTATCGCCGCAAGATCAAGCGGAGACGCCATTTTAAGCGTTAAGCGCCCTATTGAGCGCGCTATGTCGCGGCACTCCGAAAGCGCGGCTTCCAGTTCGGACGACAGTTTTCTGTCGCCGGCAAGAAGACCGACAGAGCTTTGACGCCGTTTAATCTCGTCAATATCCTGCAGCGGGGCAAGTATCCATTCTTTGAGAAGCCGCCTGCCCATCGGCGTTCTGCAGCGGTTAAGAATTGAAAACAGCGAGGTGCCGGCAGGTTCAACAAGCTCCAGATTCAGCTGGGTGCTCTGGTCGAGAATCATATTCTGCGAAGGAAGTATCGGGGTAACCGACCGCACGTGCTCTGCTTTTGAGAACTGCGTTTCTTCAAGATAGCGCAAAGCGGCGGCAGCACAGCCGACAGCTGAGTCCCTGTCGTCAAAGCCCATTGCCTTCAGCGTTGCAAGCTCCCATTTTTTGCAGAGCCAGCGCGAACCTGAGGCGGCGTCAAATTCTCCCTTTTCCCTTTCCGAAATGCTTGCCTGCAGCAGACTGCCGCAGTATTTTTTAATATCTTCGGCAGTGCCTTTCCTTACAAGTATTTCGTCAGGGCGGAACGACATAAGCGCTGAAATTGCCGCGTCACGCATAAAGGTGGCGGCGTGAAGCGTGCCGGTGCCTGTCACAAGCAGCGCGAGAGAAACGGTTTTGCCGTCGGCATAAACAGCCGCAATGCGTCCTTCGCTGTCGGAATCGTCAGGAAGCCACGTACCGGGCGTTACAACGCGCGTAACTTCGCGCTCCACCAAATCTCTGCCGTTGGGTTCGCTTGTCTGTTCGCATATTGCTACTCTGTAGCCTGCCGCTATAAGCCTTCCGAGATATGAATTGACAGCGTGAAACGGTATGCCCGCCATGGGAACGGCGTTTTCGTCTTTTGAACGGGAGGTAAGCACAAGATCAAGCACAGAGGATGCAATTTTGGCATCCTCAAAAAACATTTCATAGAAATCGCCCATGCGGAAAAACAATAAACAATCCGGATATTTTTCCTTCCAGGAAAGATATTGTTTCATTGACGGCGTTATTTTAAGTCCTTCGGTGTCAGGCAGCAAAAAATTTATCCTTTCAGGCTGTCAAGATAGTTCTGCAGCAGAAGCGTGGCAGCAATTTTGTCCACGCTTTGTTTTCTTCCCTGTCTGGAAACGTCGGCTTCAAGCAGCACCTGATTGGCGATAACCGTTGTAAAGCGTTCGTCCCAAAACCTTATTTCGCACTGCGGAAGGCGGGTGCGTATCAGTTCTGCTTTTTCTCTGATGTTTTCCGCTTCGGGGCCTTCTTCTCCTGTCGTCCTTTTGGGAAGACTGATCAGAATTACGGGATTTTCATATTCGGCAGCCAGTTTTTCAAGCTCCGGCAGCCAGTCTTTCTTTGCTTTAAGCACAGCAACCCCCTGGGCAAATATTCCCAGAGGGTCGCTGACTGCAACTCCTATTCTCACACTTCCGATGTCAAGCGCAAGAATTCTCGGCATTTATTTTACAAGTCCTTCAAAAGCTTCTGCCAATGCGTTGACTGCGTAACCGAGTTTTTCCGTGGAGGCTACTCCGCCCTGCGCAAGGTTCGGTTTGCCGCCGCCTTTTCCGCCCATTGCCGAGACAAACTGCTGGAGCGTTTTTCCGGCGTGCGCGCCTTTTGCCACGGCTTCATCGCTTGCCATTGAGGTTACAAGCGCCTTTTCGTCTCCCTTTCCGACGATTATAATGACGGAGACAGGGAATTTCTGGCGTATTCTGTCGCCAATCTGACGCATAAGGTCGGGCGTCACGCCGTCAAAGCTTTCAACAATAAGGTCCACGCCGTTTGCTGTCGCTCTCGGCTTAACTGTATTTTCAATGTTGCTGACGGCGGTTTTTACCTGCAGTTCCTTATTTTTGCGTTCAAGTATTTTCTTTTCGTCAAGCAGCGTTCCGACTTTGCTGCCTATGCTTTCAAGATCGCCGCCGAGCAGTTCAATAAGACTGGCGAGAGCGCCGCTCATAGACTGAACGACAGGAAGCGTTTCGCTGCCGGCAACGGCGGTTATTCTGCGGACGCCTGAGCCTATGCCTTCCTCGCGGAGAATTTTGACAAGACCGATTTCTCCTGTGGCTTTTGCATGAGTACCGCCGCAAAGCTCCGTTGAGAAGCCTTTAACGTCAACAACACGGACAACGTCGCCGTATTTTTCGTCAAACAGCGCGCGGGCGCCTGTCTTTTTCGCTTCTTCAATTCCCATTTCCGTGGTAACAACCGGCGTATTTTTCAAAACTTCTGCATATACTATTTTTTCAACTTCTTTGATTTCTTCGGGCGTAACCGGCTGGAAATGGTTGAAGTCAAAACGGAGCATTGTCGGCGTGACAAGCGAACCTGCCTGGCGCACGTGGCTTCCGAGAACTCTTGTAAGAGCTTCCTGAAGCAGATGCGTTGCCGTATGGTGGCGCTGAATGTCTTTTCTGCGCTCGACGTCTATTTCAGCCGTAACCGTCTGACCTTTTTTAAGTTCGCCGGAAAGCAGTTTGCCGCTGTGAACTATAAGCTCCGAAGCAGGATAGGTTGTGTCGCTGACTTTAAACGTCATACCGCCGCAGACAAGCGTTCCTTTGTCTCCGACCTGTCCGCCTTTCTGTGCATAGAACGGCGTCTCTTCAAGAATTACGTCAGCCTCAAGTCCGGCTACAAGCGTTTCGACCTCTTCGCCGTCGGCAACGATTGCAAGAACGCGGCTTTCGGCTTTTGTTTCGCTGTAGCCGAGGAATTTAGTAGCGCCAAGGGTGTCGGCGAGTTTCGTATAGACTGTTTTCAGGATTCTGTTTTCAAGCTGTTTGCTTGAGCTGCGCGCGCGTTCACGCTGCTCTTCCATGGCTTTGTCAAACCCTTCGCGGTCTACCGTCATGCCTTTTTCTTCGCATATTTCTTCCGTAAGCTCAAACGGGAAGCCGAAAGTATCGTAAAGCTCAAAGGCTGTATCTCCTGAAAGCACGCTGCCTCCGTCTGCCTTAACCTTTTCTATTGCGCTGTCAAGAAGGTCGCTGCCCTGGGCAAGCGTTTTCGAGAAACGTGCCTCTTCAAGCTCAAGCACCTGTTTGATAAACGCCTTCTGTTCTTCAAGCTCGCTGTATTCGTCGCCGATTGAGGCTGCGACTACCGGAAGCAGACCTGTAAGGAACGCGTGGTCGATGCCCATAAGACGGCCGAAACGCACGCAGCGGCGTATAAGTCTGCGGAGCACGTAACCGCCGCCTTCGTTTGAAGGCAGAATACCGTCGGAAATCATGAACGCCGAGGCGCGTATATGGTCGGCAATTACGCGTACTGCGAGGTCTTTTTTCGGGTCTTCGCCGTATTTGACGTTGACAAGCTTGCAGGTTTCGTCAATTATCGGGCGGAAAAGGTCCGTTTCAAAGTCTGTTTTTACGTTCTGCACGACAGAGGCAAGTCTTTCAAGCCCCATGCCGGTATCAATATTTTTCTTGGGAAGCGGGGTAAGCGTTCCGTCTTCCGCACGGTTGAACTGCATAAACACGAGATTCCATATTTCAAGGTATCTGTCGCAGTCGCACCCCGGCGCACAGGTCGGTTTGCCGCACGAATATTCTTCGCCCTGATCGTAAAGTATTTCAGAACACGGGCCGCACGGGCCGACAGGTCCCGAAGCCCAGAAATTGTCTTCGTCAAAACGGTATATGTGATCCGCCGGAATGCCCACGGTTTTGTTCCAGATTTCGTATGCTTCGTCATCCGTAACGTGAACGGTTACGTAAAGTCTTTCAGGTTCAAGCCCGATATATTCCGTAAGGAATTCGTATGCCCAGGGTATAACCTCTTTTTTGAAATAATCGCCGAAGCTGAAATTACCGAGCATTTCAAAGAAGGTGTGATGTCGCGCGGTATGCCCGACGTTTTCAATGTCGTTCGTGCGCACGCACTTCTGCGAGGTCGTGGCGCGGGTAAATTCAGGCGTCTTGATGCCGAGGAAATACGGCTTAAAGGGCACCATGCCCGCGATAGTGAAAAGCAGCGTAGGATCGTCGGGCGTCAGCGAAAAGCTGTGAAGCCTGCGGCATCCTTTGCTTTCAAAAAAGCCGAGAAATAGTTCTCTGAGTTCTTTGCCTGTTCTGTACTGCATTTATTATGCCTCCCGGATAATTAATTGCAACCTTTTTTATTTTGTCATCTCGCTGCGTGCCGACAGGGCTTCAGCAATGACTTTTTCTTTGTCAAGCGTTGTAAATCCGCCGCGCTCGTAAAGTGTTTTTCCGTTGACAACCGTTGTCTGGACGTCCTTCGACGAGCCGGAATATACAAGATAGCCTGCAAGATTTTCCTCGTTCCAGCCCATATACTGAGGCGCGTCAAGATCTACGAGCATAAAGTCGGCTTTCCAGCCTTCTTTAATAAGTCCGCATTTTTCAAAACCGAGAGCCTGCGCTCCGGCGTAAGTTGCCATTTTCAGGGCTTCTTCGGCTTTAAGCTGCACAGGGTCCATAAAATAGCCTTTCTGAGCAAGAGCCGCAAATCTCATTTCTTCCCACATGTCAAGACTGTTGTTGCTTGAAGCGCCGTCCGTTCCGAGCGCTACCTTGAGACCTGCTTTGAGATATTTTGCAACCGGCGCTACCCCGCTGCCCAGCTTCAAATTGCTTTTCGGGTTGTTGACAAGCGTTATGTTGTCCTTTTTGTAAAATCCGAGTCTGCTTTCGTCAAGCCATACGCAGTGAGAAAGAACAAGCTGCTTTACTCTTGTAAGGCCGCTGTTTTCAAGGCACTGTTCCGGAGTCATCGTCCCGGACATTGACGTATTCTTCCATTCGTCTTTTGTTTCAAGCCAGTGAAGCTGCACTCCGAGACGTTTGCTGATTGCAACTTCCGCAACGTTTCTGAGCATGTAGAAAGTCATCGTATAGGGAGCATGCGGGCCAAGCTGCACGCTGACAAGCCCGTCGCCTGCCCCGTTAAAGTTTTCTGCGAGTTTAATGTTATCTCGCAGCTTTTCCCCGTCTTTGTCGTCAATCATGCCGCGCGACAGACCGCAGCGCATGCCTGTTTCAAGCGCCGCTTCCGCGACACTGTCCATGAAGAAATACATGTCTGCAAAACAGGTCGTTCCGGTTGAAAGCATTTCAAGCATAGCCTGTTTTGCCCCGGCTTTTACAAAAACCTTGTTAAGTTTGTCTTCAACAGGCCATATACGCTGTTGGAGCCATTCCATAAGCGGCAGGTCCTCGCCGAGTCCCCTCAGAAGCGTCATGGAGGCGTGTCCGTGTGCGTTCACAAAGCCGGGAAGCATTGCCGTTCTTCCTTTTCCGTCAAAACAGTTCTCTCCGTTCAGAGAACCGGCAGGGGCAACCGTTTTAAATTCCGACCCCTCTACCGCAACGTCGCAAAATTCTGCTTTGCTGCGCTGCGCATCCCACACTGCAACGTTTTTGTAAATTCGTGACATTTTATTCTCTCCAATCTGCAAGGTAGCGTTTCTGTTCGTCTGTAAGAATTTCAAGCCTCAGTCCGAGCGATTCAAGCTTAAGCTCTGCTATTGTCTTGTCCAGTTCTTCCGGAACATTATACAGCGCCGTATCAAGTTTGTGCTCCGCTATGTATATTGCGGAAAGCAGCTGCATTGCAAAACTCATGTCCATTATTTCAACGGGATGCCCGTCGCCTGCGGCAAGATTAACCAGACGGCCTTCTCCGAGCAGGTGCAGCCTGTTTCCGTTCGGCATCACGTACGTCTCAATATTTGTGCGTGTATCTTTCTTTTCAACTGCCAGAGCTTTCAGGTCAGGCAGATAGACTTCAACGTCAAAATGTCCGGCGTTGCAGAGTATTGCGCCGTCTTTCATCTTAACAAAGTGTTCCCTGCGTATTACCTTTATGTCGCCCGTAACGGTTATGAATACGTCGCCGGCTGAAGACGCCTGATCCATATCCATAATTTCGCAGCCGTCCATAAGAGCTTCAAGAGCGCAGTGCGGGTCAGCCTCAACTACTATTACCTTTGCGCCCAGTCCCATAGCGCGTTTTGCAACGCCTTTGCCGCACCATCCGTATCCGCACACGACAACGTTTTTGCCGGCAACGACCAGATTGGTGGTGCGGAGTATCGCATCCCATACAGACTGCCCAGTTCCGTAACGGTTGTCAAAAAGATGTTTGCTTTTAGCATCGTTGACCGCAAGCATCGGGAAAGGAAGCAGCTTTTCCTTCTCCATGGCGCGGAGACGTTTGATTCCCGTAGTTGTTTCCTCGCAGCCTCCGAGTATCGCGGGAATCAGTTCCCTGCGTTTTTCGGCAAGCATGGCGACAAGGTCGCCGCCGTCGTCTATTATGATGTCAGGATTCCAGTCAAGCGCCAGTCCGAGGTTTTCGTCATATTCTTCAGCAGACATTCCGCGGCGGCTGAAAACGTGTACACCGTCTTCTGCAAGCGCGGCACAGACAGGGTCCTGAGTTGAAAGCGGATTGCTGCCGGCTGCCGCGACTTCTGCTCCCAGTGCTTTCAGCACCTTCAGCAGACACGCCGTTTTCGCTTCAAGGTGGAGACAGGCGGCGATTGTGTGTCCCGCAAGCGGTTTTGAAGCACTCCATTTCTCGGAGGCAAGCCTCAAAACAGGCATATACTGCCATGCCCAGTCAATTCTTCTGCGGCCTTCCGGAGCCAGCGATTTGTCAGCAATTTTGCAATCCGTTTTCATTCTGCTTCCTCCATAAATTTCTTTAAATCATAGGGAGCCCTTACTACCCCTTTTTCCGTGATTATACCGTCAATCAGTTCGGCAGGCGTAACGTCAAAGGCGGGGTTCCAGACTTTAATGCCTTCAGGTGCCGTGAGCTTGCCGTTAATCTTAATGACTTCTTCAATACTGCGTTCTTCTATCGGAATACGGCTTCCGTCCGCGCAGTCCGTATCTATCGTACTGAAAGGAGCAGCCGCGTAAAACGGCACCTTATGGCGTTTAGCGGCAACCGCAAGCGAATACGTGCCTATTTTGTTTGCCGTATCGCCGTTCCTCGCAACCCTGTCGGCGCCGACAAAAACAGCGTCAATCTTTCTCTGCGTCATAAGAAACGCCGCCATTGAATCCGTTATCAGCGTCACGTCGAAGCCGTCCTCAAGAAGCTCCCAGGCTGTCAGCCTTGCGCCCTGCAGACGCGGCCTCGTCTCGTCTGCGTAGATTTTTATTTTTTTGCCCTGCCCGCGTGCCGCGCGCAAAACACCGAGCGCGGTACCGTATCCGCATGTGGCTATTGCCCCCGCGTTGCAGTGCGTAATTACTTCAGCGTTGTCAGGAAGCAGTTCAGCCCCGTATTTTCCAATCGCCCTGTTTATTTCAACGTCTTCATTCAGCAGTTCGGCGGCTTTCTTTTCCAGCACTGCGTAAAGTTCGCCGTCAGGCGTCTCTGCCGCGCAGTTTTTCATCTTTTCAAGCGTCCAGAACAGATGCACGGCTGTCGGTCTGGTAGCGGAAAGGCGTTCGACAGCCGCCAGAAACGCCTGTCTGCCCTCCGAAGCTGCCAAAACAGTGCCGTAGGCAGCCGCCACCCCTATGGCCGGAGCTCCGCGCACCGTCATATTTTCAATTGCCAGCGCCGTATCTTCGCTGTTTTTGCAAAGACAGAAAGCAACCTCTCCGGGAAGTTTTCTCTGATCCAGCAGTTTAAGGATTTTACGTTCCGAAATCCATTCTATTGACTGAGGAAGCATTATTATTCCGCGCCTCTTAATTTCTTCTTCAAAATTTTGCTGATTACAGTTTCCGCACAACCGTCGTAAAACTGAACCGTCACACGCTGCTCCGTTGAAAGCTGTTCCGCTGACTCAAGCATTCTGCCGTCAGAATCAAGGCAGAGCGTATACCCCTTCGCCAGCACGTTCAGCGGCGATGCTGCATTTATCTCGGCGGCAAGGCGTACAAGACTGTTTTCGGCAGCCGATATTCTGTTTTTGATTTTTTCGGCAAGAATACCAAGCTGTGAATTCACTTTTTCTTCCAAAGGAGCGAGCCGGCCTTTCAGCATAGTAAAAACAAAGCGCTCCAGTATATCGTCAAGCCTGTCCGACTCATTCTCCAGTTTGTAATTTACTGTTTTGAACAGCATTTCTTTAAGCGAAGCGACTGAGGCAGCTGCCTCTTTTGCATCCGGGAAAAGAAACTCTGCTGCACCGGACGGCGTCGGCGATTCGGAATCAGCGGCAAGATCGCACAAAGTGCTGTCTATCTGATGTCCCAGTCCGGTAACTACCGGGAAAGGACAGGATCTTACCGCCCGCACAACATTTTCGTCGTCAAACACGTCCAGGTCGTCTCTGCTGCCTCCGCCGCGCACAAGCATAACGGCAGAAATTCCTTTAAGCCGGCGCACTTTGGCAAATGCTGACGTAATTTCTTCCGCTGCTGCCATTCCCTGCATAAGGCTCGAAATTACTATAATTTCAGCCGAAGGCCACCTTTTGGCTGAAATTCTCAGTACGTCCTGCAGGGCAGCACCCGTAGGCGACGTTATAACCGCCACCCGTTCAGGGTATTTCGGAAATTCCTTTTTATTTTCAGGGTCAAAAAGCCCTTCAGCCTCAAGCTTCTGCTGAAGCAGGGCTTTTGCCCTGGCTTTTGCCCCTGCGCCGAGAGGCAGAAGCGTTGACGCGTAAATCTGATACGAACCGTAGGCGCCGTAGACGTCCATACGGCCGCGTACAAGCACCTCGTCGCCGTCTTTTGGCCAGCTCAGGACAGCAGCAGCCTGTGAACGCCACAACACGCAGGAAACGCGTGAATTTTTGCCGAGAAGCGTGAAATACACGTGTCCGCTGCTGTGCCGCTTAAATCCCTGAAGCTCGCCGCGCACCGAAAGCTCCCTGAGTTCGGGAACAGCGCAAACCGTCAGCCTGACCTTTTCGGTCATTTCGTCAACGGTCAGAATATCAGTTTGCGGCGCAGCTCTGTACATCTGTTAAATCTTGTTGTTCCTTACGATGTTTCCAAGCACTCCGTTGACAAAACGGCCCGAGTCGTCGCTGCCGAAACGCTTGGCAATTTCCACGCATTCGTCTATAGCAACAGGGACAGGTATCGGATTTTCACTGCAGTAAATTTCGTAAAGCGCAATAAAAATTGCCGCTTTGTCAACCATTGAAATTCTTTCTGGTCTCCAGCCGACAAGATTTTCAAGGAGTATTTCTTCAAATTTTTCTTTGTTTTCGCACACACCGAGAAAAAGCTCTCGTGCTTTGTCAAGATCGACAGCTTCGGAAGCAAAATCAGAAGCAAAGCAGCCGTATATCTCCTCCGGCTCGTCGTCCGGTCTCGCATACGCCTGATAAACAAGCTGCAGCGCAAGCTCGCGTGCCTTTCTGGCGTGTAATGCTTTTTCGTTCAATTTGTTCACAATAACTTTCTCCCGGTATAAAACTTTGATGCTCTTAAAACTTTTAGAAGACCGTGAAGCGATGACTCCACGGTCTTACAAAATTACGATACTATTCCTGCACGGCAGCGGATGACGATTCGGTACTTCTGTCCCCCGGCTGTTTGTCAACGCGGCTGAAATCAATGCCGCAGACGTAGACGTTAACTGCCTTTATCGCATAGCCTACAGCCTTTTCCAGCTGCTGTTTGAGGCTTTCCTGCAAATCCCAGCACACGTCCGGCAGCCGGAGCCCGTATCTCACCAGTACGTAGGCATCTACAATGATTTCAGGATTTTCCTCATCGTAAGAAACATTCACGCGTACACCGCTTATTGTTTTGCGCCCGAGACGCAAACCTGTAATAAAACCCGGTACCGCAGGTTTTACGCCGTCAAACCCTGAAATTGCCTTCATAGCAATACGGGCAACGACCTCCTCAGAAACCTTTACCGTACCGCAGTCCTTCTTAACAGATTTTTTTCCGCTGCCGCCTGATGTTTCTATTTCAGACATAAAGACTATTCTTCCGCAGGAATTTCCGGCTGTTTAAAGGGTTTTCCGCAATGCGGGCAGAGAAGATTTTCATCCTCGTCGTAGCTGTCCGGTTCGTAATAAAACTCCTTTTCACAGAACGGGCACGTTACCGCTGCATATTCTTCCTCGTCAAAGTCCTCAAATTCGTCGTCTTCGTGTCCGCAGCAGCAGTGGTGTTCCTCTTCTTCATCGTCATAGCCGAGAAGTTCGTCTACGTCATCTTCAAGATCCGTAACGTCGCTGTCCAGCTGTTCCAGATATTCGTTAAGCTGCGTATGCACGTCAACGTGATCGTTCTGCTCCGTTGCGATGCATTCAAGAGTATCGAGCAGCGCGTTGACAAAACGTTTCTTTTCCTCAGTGTCTGCAATTTTCTGACCGTCGACAAGACCTCTGAGATATGCAACTTTTTCCAATGCGTTCATAACCAAACCTCCCGATTTAAATTTAATTCAGCAGTTGTTAATGCCGGATATTACTTCTTTGCGCGTTCCAGATATTCGCCTGTTCTGGTATCTACAAGCACCTTTTCTCCTTCTTCAACGAAGAAAGGAACGTTGATTACAAGCCCTGTCTCGCACGTTGCAGGCTTGCCGCCGCCTGACGCCGTATCGCCCTTGAATCCCGGAGGGGTGCTCGTAATCGTCAAAGTTACCGTATTCGGAATTTCAATACCCATAACGCGGCCTTCATACATGTCGAAGCTCACTTCAAGGTCGTCCACGAGATACTTGACCGTATCGCCGAGGACTTCTTCTGTCAGCATAACCTGATCATAGGATTCCATATCCATGAAAATGTAGTCGTCACCGTCTTTGTACTGATACTGAGCCGGTTTTTCTTCAAAGATAATTCTTTCAAAGCGTTCGCCCGATTTGAAGGACTGCTCCATTGAAGCTCCGGTGACAAGATTGCGCATCTTGGCGCGAATAACTGCTCCGCCGCGTCCCATCTTGTGGTGGTCGCACGTAAGTATTGCCCACATGCCGCCTTCCCATTTGATTTTCAGACCTGAGCGGAAATCGCTGGTATCCACTACCTGTGCCATGATAAAACCTCCCGTAAGATTCAAATTTATACGCCAAAGATAATACCACAAAAAAGTTGAAAAATACAGCCGAAACTGCTTTAAGTAAAAAATCGTTTTCCGTTTACCGTTTTTGTTTAACTCCCCTCTCAAAATTTCGTCATACCCCTCTATTTAAATATCTTGAAAAAATCGCTTTTTTTTTGGAAACCCGCCGTTTTTGAAACACAACAAAAAAAACAGCTGCCACGCGGTTTCGCAAGGACAGCTGTTTCCATTTTCGGGGACAGAAAGCCTATTTATATAGTAGAGGGGGTTGACGATTTTTCGTCGGGCATGGTTTTTCTGAAACAACCGTATGACCTGCCGAGGTCTGCGTTTGCGGCTGTTTCTCGGCAGAGAAGCTGCGCCTTATACAGCTCTCACGCATTACGTAATGCGGTTTCCGGAATCTGATAAGCCCGCTGCTTCATAGGCTATGTCAGGGAAAACTTCGGTAACTGCTGCCGGCGGCAGCAGGTTTCCGGCGCAGATACGCGGTCCTCTTTCAGCATCCGGTTTCTGTAATACGCCTGCGCAGGCGGACGAATAACAGTTTTTGTGTGTTATTCGTTAATGTTGTTGTACCAAAATTCTGCCGTCGGTTGAGAAACATACTCAGCTGCGGCAGAAATTAAAACGGCTTGGGATTTCCCAAGCCGGTTTGTTATTCCCTGTTTTTTCCGCCGCCCGCCGCTTTATTTTTTGAAATTATGCTTTATAACCGCTTCGAGCAGTTTGTCGCCGTTGACTTTATATTTGCCTGCGATCAGCGGTCTTGTCGCCGTTGGAACGCCGGCATAGTCCATAATAACGAAACCTGTGGTACCATTCAAAAAATTGTCAATCAGTCTGGCTGCCCTTTCGTTGACACCCGCTGCCACCTTTGGATAGTTAGGAATACCACCCGTATAAGCCGATGTGTAATTAAAACCCCACAGTCTGCTATCATTTTTCAGGTCGTCAAGGTAGTCTTTAAACATATCCTCAACACTTTTGATTTTGTCGTTGGGGGATGCCTTAAACCGATTTTGCAGCAAAACTTCGTTAGCTTTAGGCCATTTTTCCCAGTCTTTTTCTTTCGACGGGTCGTATTTGCCATAAATTTTTTTAACATAGAAAATATCTTCTGTTCCACCCATCTCAAGCGCGTCCCCCCAGCAGCCGGTAACAGGGATATTTCCACTTGGATAACAGTTATTAGGAACATTGTGTATAAAGAGTATCTTTCCACGCAGATCCTTGACCTTTAAATCCGGGTTATGCTGTACGGCGACGGCTTTGTAATCGCCTTTCGTTTCTTTCCATTTTGCAAGCTCTTCCTGTATCGCTGCGTCTCCAAGATAGTAATCATCACGGTCGCCCTTAAGATAGTCATCACACACGTCGTCTTCTTCGTTCTGGTGAATAATCTGAATTATGGCGAAATCGCTGCTCCGGTACACTTCGTCCGCTATTTCTTTTATCGCATCGTGAAGAGTCAGCGCGACCTTTTTGCCGCGTTCGTCCAGTCTGGGACAGATTGTTGGACCGTGCGCTATCAGCATGAAACTGCGGTCGGTAGGTTTAGGCAGATGACTCATAGTTAGCATCCGTTCTCTCATCCACTGTTCATAGATGCCGTTATCATCATGTATTACGCGGAGGTCAAAGAAGCGGACGCCCTGTTTATACTGTCCGCTGAGCGACAAGCCCTGCGTGCGGGCAAAACCGTCTATAGGCAAATGTTCACATTTGTACGTTGCAGAGTCGTGGCTGCCGGGGATGCTTATTTGGGGAATAGTTGCATTGTCCGGCAGGTCTGCGCCCCACGACTTGTATTTTGCATATGGCTCTGCATATCCAACACCACCGTTAGTCGGTACATCAAAGGACTTAGCTTCTCTGAAACCCGCAACAGCGATAATTTTTTTCGTGTTTTTAAAGGCGTTTTCACAGTCTTCGTCCGACGGGGCTGACGCAACACCGCAGTCAAAGTAAAGACTGTTGTCCGTGTCCGCGCCTTCATAGACTGAGGTCGTCGCGCAGTTTGCAAAGGCGCTGCCGCCCAGTTTGATTTTTGTGTCTTTAAGTTCGTCTATGGCTGCTTTCATTTCGTCAAGGCTTTCAAAATGGCAGGCAACTCCGGCGTACCACAGTTTTGCGCAGTTTTCAAACGCGCTTGCGCCTATTTCAGGGGCTCCGCGTATTATTACGATTTGAAGGTCAGGCGCGCCTTTAAAGGCGTTTGCGCCTATTTTTTTGACGGAACCGTCAATGACGAGTACGTTCGTGCCGGCCAGTTTTCCTTCGCTGTTTGCAAGGAAATTGTCAGGTATCGTTTCTGTGCCGGACAGTACCGTTACTTTCAGTTCGTATTCTTTCGTAGTGTAAGGGTCGCCGTCGGAGATGGCGGGTTTGGTGTCTTCGTTTTCCGTAACGGTTTTGACATAGGATTTGTAATCTACCCCTTCAATTTTTCCCTGCTCTGAGTTTGACTGTGTTTCGTCAGGGATAATTTCACCCGTCAGTGCTTTAGCCGTTGACAGTATGTCTTTTTCTACCGTTTCATCCGGAAGCTCAGCCTGTTTTCTGTCCCATTTCTGCATTGCAAGTTCTTCTTCGCAGTAGTGTTCGTCTTCATTGGACGAGGACGAGGAACCGCCGCAGCCTCCGGCGAATATCACCGCCGAGAACAGCGCAAATACCGCGAGGAACGCTAAAAACTTTGATTTTGTGTCTGACCTGGACATAACAATACCGCCTCTCAAATTTATTAAGAAACAATTACTATAAAAACCAATTACGATAAAAGACAATGAATAATGCAGAATGAATAATGAAGAATTTTAAGGGCACACTTATTCTCCCTAAAGAAACACGGTCGATATTCCCTGCGGTCATCTGCACTCCGCACTCCGCACCTCTTTTAGTTCTTCGTTCTGCGTTCGTCGTCTCGTGCCCTGTGGGGTATCTTCGTTCCGCGCAACGAATCCAGCGTCGTTTCGCTTCCAAAAAACCTATTAAAAGCCTCCGGACCCCGCATTTAAGCATTGCGGGGAGACAAAGACGGTAAAGAAAAAACTTACCGCTTAATGCTTATGGCTTACAACTTTTCGCTCGCCGCTTATGGCTTTTTTCCCTTCCTGCCGTTATTATAGCATTTCCGAAAGAATTTGCACCGCTTTTCTCTGCGCTTTTTCTAAGCGTTTTTACTGATTTTTCAGTAAGTATTTTGGCGGATTTTTTTGTACTTTCGCCCCGTTTTCGGGCGGCAAAAATACGGGCTGACTTTCGTCAGCCCGTTGGGATTGTTTGATTATTTCAGTTCGCGGCGAGAAACCGGCGCTATTCTGCCATTATCTGCCTTCTTTGGGTATGAAGTTTTTTTACCGACATTTTTCCGCCGTACAGATACACCGCCGCTTCGGTAATGTAAACGCAGCGGCTTTTGTTTAAGGTATTTTTCGGCTTTATTTCCGCAACCAGAGCATAGCGTTTGGCCGCGTATTCGTTTCCTGTTCCGCTGCCGCATATTTCCGGAGCGCGTTTCGGTATGCCTAATTTCTGAGCCTCAGGCATCCACGCAAGGCTGTAGTTTTCGTCAACGATATACGCCTTAATTTCAATATGGCTGTTTGCCGACGAAATTTCATCTATGATTTTGCCGTCTGCATTTATTACGGGATTTCCAAGCGTTACGGCAGATACCGAAAAATCTGGCAGAATTTCGCCGTTTGACAACATTCTTTTAAGGCTGTCGAAAAGCACGTTTTGAAGCTGCACAGCAGCATTGTCCTCTGCCAGTATTTCCGTCTGAGCACTCAGCGATTCGGAAAATTTCGCTGCAACAGCCAGGCAGAACGCGGCTGACAAAATCGCCGCGGTCAGAATTGGCAGAAAAGTTATGACCGTTATCAGTCCGCGGTGCCGGGCTGAAAATTTTCCCTGTCTACGCAATTTGTCAGGCTCCATACCGTTTTCGACGCATACAGCGCTTTTTTGCAGTCAAGACTGCGCCACTCTTTGAGCAACTCTGTATTTGACGCATCTTCTTCAAAATCAAGCAGTTTAATTTCTCTTTTCTGCCTTTCTCTGTTTCCCTTGGCAAGTATATATATCGTCAGCTGTTTTGTTCCGCCGTTTTTCAGGATAAAACGCACGTCTTCTATGCCGTCAACGCGCGGCTGCGAGCCGCTCGTTCTGTAATCGTAACTGTACAATTTTCCGTCAGCTGCATACAATTTCACGGCACAGAACAGATGCAGCACTTCTCCGCCAGGTATGCTGAAATTTCCGGGAGACGCTGTGCCCAGCACAAGCGAACTGCCTGAGATATTAGTTACAAGCAGCGGCACGGGCTTGGGCGACATTCCTCCGAAAAGAACGTAATTTTTTACACCGGCATACTCTCCGCTGTACGCAGCTTTGATTTTATCGGAAGGCAGAGTCACGTTGAATTTTATACTGCTGCTGCCGGTAAAAGCAGTTTTGACAGAAGTAAAAGCTTTCTCTCTTTTTGCGTAGGCGATTTTCAGCTGCGCATTATTTTTTCCGCTGTAAGCTGCAACCGAGACGGGACCGTCCCAGGAAAACGGTTCGGATGAGTTATTCTGAAAAGCCTTTTTGTATTCTGCCGCGTCGGAAGACATTCCGTAACCGCAGAAGAATACAGGCTGTTTCATAACAGCTTCCGCCGCGCATATTCTCTGCATTGCGGCACGCATATCGTACAGGCGCAGGCTGTTGTCAACGGTATTTTTGAACAGCGAGAGAATGACAGGGAAAAACAGCGCGGCTATAAATGCCGCTGACAGGGTTTCAACAAGTATTGAACCTTTACTTTTTCCAGAATAAAGCTGCATTTTTTTCTTTGCGAAGCATGGAATTTTTCGGAGAAATCACAATTTTTGCGCAGCCGTTCGCCGCCGCGCTTTCTGACACGGCATATCTGCCGCCCGTATTGTACGTTCCGCTGCACGTCAGACTGCTCAGCGTTTCCGTGCAATATTTCTGCAAGGTATAATTTTCAACAGCGTTCACAGCAATTTTATCTGAGCAGACTGTCAGGGAATAGACCAAGCCGGACAGGACAAACGCCAGCGTAACCCCGAGAACGGTTTCAAGAAGCGCAAAGGCTTCAGTTTTTTTCCGGCGCACTGTGTTATTCCTCAAATTCAAACATATACAGTTCGTCTGCGCTGACTTCAGCGTTCAAAATCTTTGCCGCAAGGGCATCATGCAGACTCTTCATGCCGCGTTCCACAGCATAGCGCAGCATTTCCTGCGCAGATGCGCCGGAGGTTATCATCCCGGATATATTTTTATCAAGCGGCAAAATTTCGGCTATTACAGTTCTTCCGCTGCTTCCCGTATGTCTGCAGTGTTCGCAGCCTTCCGCCCTGTATATACGGACTTCCCTGCCGCCTTTCAGAAGTTCCATGGTCTTTGCGTCCGCCGTGTATTCCTTCATACAGGACGGGCAAAGTCTGCGTACAAGCCGCTGTGCTATAACGTATTTCAGAGAGGCGGCAAGCAGGTACGGCTGAATGCCCATATCAAGCAGTCTGCTGACGGCGCTTACAGTGTTGTCGGCGTGAAGCGTGCTTAAGACAAGATGCCCGGTCAGTGCGGCCCTTATCGCAAGTTCAGCGGTTTCGGTGTCCCTTATTTCGCCGACCATAATTTTGTCAGGGTCCTGTCTCAGCACAGAGCGGAGTATATTGCTGAAACTGAGACCTATTTTGTCGTTCACCTGCACCTGGTTAATGCCTTTCAGCGTATATTCCACAGGATCCTCTATGCTGATTACGTTGCATTTGCTGCTGTTCAGTTTCTTCATCAGGGCATGCAGCGTTGTAGATTTGCCGCTTCCCGTAGGTCCGACGATCAGAATTAAGCCGCTGTCAAGCTTTATTGATTTGTACAGTGTTTCTATATCCTGTTTTTCAAAGCCGAGTTTTTCAAGTTCAAAGCTGCTGAGATCCTGTTTCAGGAGCCTTAAAACGGCTTTTTCCCCGAATATTGTGGGCATCGTTGAAATTCTTATATCGACCGTACCGTCTTCAGCTCCGTAAAACATTCTGCCGTCCTGCGGCCGGCGTTTTTCGGCTATATCCATATTCGCCGCGATTTTAAGCCGTGCAATGATCTGCGCATGAAGTTCAGAATCAAAATTCAGCAGATTGAACAGTGTTCCGTCAATTCTGCAGCGTACTCTCGTTACATTTCCAAGCGGCTCAAAATGTACGTCAGACGCCCTGTATTCGACTGCCTTTTGCAAAATCGCATTTATAAATTCGGCAGCGGCATTTTTCTCTTCCGCCTGTATAACAGAAATTTCAGGCTCCTGCTTTACCGTTTTTTTACTCTCCGGACGTTCAACAACAGGATAAAATTTATAAAAAAGCTTTATAAGTGAAGCGAGTTCGGTTTTCGGGGTAACATAGAGCTTCAGTCTTCCGGAAATTAGTTTAAGTTCATCGACAACGGACGTGTCAAGCGGATTGGAAACGGCAGCCTTCAGCACTCCGTCAGACAATTCAAGAGGAAGGACGTTGAGGCGCACGGCTGCCCCCTCCGGAATAAGGTTAAGCGCTGAATAACGCGGACAAAGCTCCCCTGCTGCCGCAAATTCGCAGGCACAAAGTTCCGCCGTTATTTTTGCCGCGGCTCTTTCAGGAAAATTCCCGCCTTCAAAAATTTTTACAAGCTGCTTTTTGTCTTCAAAAGCTGCTTGTAAGACGGCAGCCTTTTCTTCTCCCGAAATATCCAGAGCATCAAGTATTTCGGCTATTCGTTCCCTTGTGTCCATTTATTCTGTTCACTTCCGTTTCTGATACTATTTTACTACATTCAGCACAAACTTCGCTCATAATATAAAAAATCCGGCATTAGCCGGATTTTACTTAAAAAGTTCTCCTGCCGGATCTGATTCATCCGAGAATTTTTCATTTCGCGCGTCGCCCCAAAGTGAGTCAAGCCTGTAGTAATTGCTTCCTTCCTTGCTGAGTATGTTAATCACCAGATGACCGGCGTCAACAAGGCACCATTTGCTGCTGTCCGATCCCTCAACGTTGTACGGTACTTTTATTTTGTCAAGGAATTCTTCGGCTGTGTCGCGCAGGGTTCTCGCATGAAGGTCGCTGCGGGCTATCGCCACAACAAATGCCTCGGTAAAGCCCGATACTTCGCTCAAATCGTGTACGCTGACTTCAAGCGCCTGTTTGTCCATCAAAGCATCTACTATGGGTTTGTAATTTTTCATAAAATTTTCGTTAGGCTGTGTCATTGCTTCCTCCTGTGGAATTTAATCCGTACGGCAATTTATTTTGCAGCTTGTTTTATGCTTTCAAGCACTTTAAATACTTCTTTGTAATCATGTCCCAGTATAACGGACACTTTTGCCGTCTGTGCGTTGGGACGTATCAGATTTGCAGGCACGCAGAGCAGCGCTCCGAGTTTTTTCGCGCTTTCGGCGTCGGCAGGGCTCGACGCTACCGGATATGAAATATTGGTATATACGTAGTCATTGTGTTTTGCATTTCCGGTGTAAACCACGTCTACCCCAAGCATCTGCAATTCTTTGGCAAGCGAAGCTGATATTCCTTTAGTCCCTGATCCGTTAAGCACGGCAACAGGCTGCGTAATGCCCTGAATAATCTTAAGAATTTCTTCCTTGTCTTTTAGTACCGCTGTTTTTTCGTTTCCCGAAGTCTGTCTTGCTTCTTCGGATGCTGACGAATAACCTTTGGTATAGCCGGCAGTAACTCCGGACTCGCCAAGCTCGCTGCTTCCGTTTTTGAGTTCATCAAGTGAAGCATTTATAAAACGTCTGCCGTATGCAGGATCGCCTATCCAGAAGCTGAGCCCGTCTATAAGATCCGCGTCTCCGTACAGTGTGCTCATATAAATATCCTCGCGCTTAAATTCGGATACCGCAAAACTTGAAAGGGCGGTTGCCAAATTTATCGGCATATTCGTCTGGAACACTTTCAGCGCGCTTGATACTATTGACGGGAATTTTGTTATAACCGCCGGAGAATAGGCTTTTTTCAGCAGCGCTTTTATAAACTGCTGCTGTCTCTGAACGCGGCCTATATCGCCCCGCGCGTCTTTTCTGAACCTGACGTAAAGCAGAGCGTCTTTGCCGTCCATATGCTGCATACCAGGCTGGAAATTAATATCCAGATGTCCGGCTCTGTCCACGTAACGCATTCTCTTTTTAACGTCTATATCTACTCCGCCGAACGCGTCTACCAGTTTCGGGAAATTGTCATAGTTCACGACCACGTAATAAAGTATCGGCTCGTCCAGATAATTTTCAACGGTTGTTTTCAGAAGCTCCACTCCGCCGTAAGCGAAAGAGCTGTTCAGTTTGTGTACTCCGTGTCCCGGAATTTCAACTCTCGTGTCCCGCGGCAGTGCAAGAACCTTAACACATTTGTCGTCCAGTTCAACCGTAACGAAAAGGATAGTGTCCGAGCGTTTGGACCCTTCAACGTCATCCTCGCCGAGGACGAGCATATTGAAATGCCCCTGTTCCATAAGCTCTTTATATTCCGGAGAATCTTCTCCAAGCCTTCCGGCTATGTTTTCGGTAATGTCTTCGGACGTTGCATTGATTATTGAATGCAGATGCATTGCCGATCCGGCACAAAAAACGATTAGAGCCACAACAACAAAAAATACAACAAAACTTTTGCGCGAGAACATACTGCCCTTGCGTACGTAGGAAATTCTTTCCCCGTCAATATTTAATTTGCCTTTTTTTTCTTTTTTAAACATATAAACCTTTTTCAACAATATATTTTTCTACGGACGGCGGGACAAGATATTTGATGCTTTTCCCGTCAGTTATGCGCCTGCGCAGCTCCGTGCCGGATATTTCCAAGAGCGGCATTTCAAGCGGAATAACCGCTTTTCTGATATTCTCAGGAAGAGCAGAGAGCTTGTCCTGCGTATATCCTGTCCGGCTGACAGCGACAATCCTGCACAGACCGGCTATCGCTTCCGGCGACTTCCAGTTTATTATATCAAGAACTGCGTCAAAACCGGTAATAAAATATAACTCGGCTTTTGCATATTCCGGATTTTTTTTCAGCGTTTCAAGCGTTTCAAGCGTATAACTTTTGCCCTGCCTGTCAGTTTCAATGCGTGAAACTGAGAAATACGGACAATCCTCTACAGCCAGCCGCGTCATATTGTATCTGTCTTCCGCAGAAGCAATGTTTTCGTTTTTGTGCGGCGGATTGCCTGTGGGAATGAATATCACCCTTTCCAGAGACAATCTTTCTCTTGCTTCTTCAGCAGCCCGCAGATGACCGTAGTGAACCGGATTGAACGTCCCGCCCATTATGCCGATTTTAAGCGTTTTTCCGGCAGCTTCCATCAATCGTCCTCGTCGTCCTTTGCAGACGGATAGTAGTCAGGATAGAAAGCAAATTCCGAATATCCTATTACTATTATATCACCTTTAACAGCCCCGGCTGTTTCAAGCAGCTGCTCAACGCGGTATTTGCGCAGAAGCTTGGTAAAGCGGGCAACGTTCTCTTCCTGGGTAAAATCAAAGCGCTCTGCGGCCTTTTCAAGGCCTCTGTGAAGCACTCTGTAGCCTCCTCCGTGCATAGCAATAATCTGCACTTTGTTTGCCCCGCGCGTCGGAAGCTGTTCAGGCAGTTTTTCGGCAACGGCGTAAAGGCGTACCTCACTGTGAGGACGCGGGTGTTTGTTGGCAAAAGCAACGATATACCTTGTAAGCTCAGGTATGTTATCGCCTGTTGCTGCCGAAAGCGGACAAACTTTTATGTCAAGTCTGCCGAAATACTTTTTGAGCTTTTCAAGAAGTTCCTCTTTGTCTGCGCCAAGCATGTCGCACTTGTTTGCCGCGACAAAATACGGTCTCTGAGCAAGCTCTTTATCGTAAGATTCAAGTTCGGTGCGTATTGTCTGAAAATCGTTAACGATAGTGTCAAAATCGCCTGAAGCCACATCAAGCACGTGAATAAGCAGGCGGCTTCTGTCAATATGTCTCAGAAATTCAAGACCGAGCCCCTTATTTTCATGAGCCCCCTCAATAAGTCCCGGAATGTCGGCAAGCACCACGCGTTCAATTCCCGTATTTACAACGCCGAGATTTGGCGAAAGTGTCGTGAACGGATAATCGGCTATCTTCGGCTGGGCGTTCGATATCGCGGCAAGTATTGACGATTTTCCGGCATTCGGAAGACCGACAAGAGCAATATCAGCAATCAGTTTAAGCTCAAGCCGCAGTGTAACCTCTTCACCCATGTCGCCTTTTTCGCAAAAGCGCGGCGCACGTCTGCGCGAGCTTGCAAAATAGCGGTTGCCCCTTCCTCCGCGTCCGCCGCGGGCGGCAACAAAACGGTCTCCTGCTTCGACCAGGTCGGCAAGCCCTTCGCCTGTTTCCGCATCATAAAAAACAGTACCGCACGGAACAGGGATAACCACGTCGTCGCCGTTTGCACCGTTTCTGGCATTTCCGCTGCCGTGCGACCCGTTGGCACCCTTTATGTGACGCTTGTATTCAAGGTCGGCAAGCGTCTGGAGATTATTTACGGCTTCAAATACAACGCTTCCTCCCCGTCCGCCGTTCCCGCCGTCCGGCCCGCCGTTCGGTTTGAAAGGTTCGTGAAGGAAACTCATACATCCGTTTCCGCCGCGCCCCGCCGTAACTGAAATGGTAATGTAATCAACAAATTTCATAAAAATTCCTCCGAAAAAATAATGAGCCTTGTGCAGGCCCCTTAAATTCCGAATATTTTACCTGATTAGGCCTCTTCTTCCGTAACGTATTTGCGTTCGGCTTTTGTAAGGAAATGAACCTTGCCGGTCGCAAGTGCGTACAGCGTGTAATCGCGTCCGCAGCCAACGTTTTTGTCAGGACGGATTTTCGTACCGCGCTGGCGGACTATAATCGTACCTGCGTTGATAAGCTGACCGTCGCTGCTTTTTACGCCCAAATACTTAGGCTGACTGTCGCGTCCGTTAGTACTGCTGCTCTGACCTTTTTTATGCGCCATAATCTATTCCCCCAAACTTATGCGATTGCGCTGATTTCAACTGTTGTGAAATACTGGCGGTGTCCGCGGAATTTGCGGTAATTTTTCTTTCTGCGGTATTTGAAAACGATGACCTTTTTGTCTCTGCCGTTTTCAACTACTTTGCCCGTTACTTTCGCGCCTTCAACATAAGGTGCGCCGACCGTAACGCCGTTGTCTTTTCCGAGAAGAAGAACTTTGTCAAATACGACTTCTGCGCCCTCTTCCGCGTTCAGTTTCTCAAAGCGGATTTTGTCGCCTTCAGAAACCTTGTACTGCTTTCCACATGTTTCGATTACTGCATACATACTGTATTTTCCTCCCTCCGCTGTGTACGGGCAGCCTTGCGGCATTTCATTAACCCGCACCATGCGTGTTCTGCAACTGGTAGATTATAGCATTATATTTATATTTTGCAAGCCATAATTTTCAATCAGTCTCACTCTGAAGCAGAGCTCTTGCATGAGTAAGCGCTTCCAATGAATTCTCGTCTCCCGATAGCATTCGGGCAATTTCTTTTTCGCGTTCCGCGCCGGAGACAGAAAGTATCAGCGTGTCGTCACCGTCGCGTTTTACAAGAAAATGCTGGTCTGCCATAGAAGCAATCGTTGCCTGGTGCGTTATAAGTATCGTTCTGCAGCGCTTTGAAAGCTCTTTCAGCTTGTATCCTGCAAGCAGCGCGCTTTTGCCGCCGAGTCCGGCTTCAACTTCGTCAAAGACGAGAGTGCCCGGAAGTTTGTCGTCGCCTGCCGCAAGCTGCAAGGCAATAAGTATGCGCGACAGTTCGCCGCCTGAAGCCGTTTTGCTTACAGGCATCGGTTCCTGATCGGGCAGTCTGAGCATAAATCTGGCGCTTTCAGCGCCGTTAGATTTAACCTTGTCAAGTTCGGCAATTTCTATTTCAAAACGCGCATACCCCATAGCAAGCTCGTTCAGACAGTCATTGACGTTGTTTTGCAGCTTTTCTGCGGCTGTTTTTCTCATTTTGCGGAGCGTCTGCACCATTGCAACAAGCTTTTTGCGAAGCTCGGCTGATTCCGTTTCAAGCTTCTGCAGTTCGGAAAGGCTTGTCTGAAGCCATACCACCGTCTGCTGTGCCTCAAGGGCATAATTCAGGATATCCTCGCAGCTTTCGGCTTTCAGCCTGCGTTTCAGCCTGCGCAGCTGTCCGAGCTTTTCTTCCGTTTCATCGCGCGCTTCTTCAACGCTGCCTTTGTCAAGCACAAGCTTCATATCCTGTTCAAACAGCGCAGACAGTTTCTGTGCTGCCGAAAGCAGCTGTTCTGCCGCTTCCCTCTTGGGGCTGTCGGCAGTTTCAAGTTCCTGCAGGCCCCTGCATATTTCGGTTGCGTTGTCTAAGATACAGGCGCCGTTTTCACCGCCGGCGATTTTTCCGTAAAGTGCGTAAAGAGTTTTAAGTTTTGCGCTCTGTTCGTCAAGCTCTTTCAGCTCGGCTTCAAGATTTTTTTCGCTGTCTGCCGTAAGCTTCAGCGAGTTTATCAGCGCTACGTCCTTTTCGGCGTCGGCAAAACGTTCAGCACGCTCTTTTCTGCTGTTTTTCAGCTCTACAAGGGCTGTTTCAGTCTTCAAAGCCTGTTCGAACATTCCGGCAAGCTCTTCTTTCACCCGCGCGAGCTCAGCCCCGCCGCAGGAATCGACAAGTTCAAGCTGTCTGACTGGTTCGAGCAGCGAAAGCTGCGCATACTGGCTCTGTATGACAATTTCCTGCTCCATCAGCTCTGAAAGCTTGTTCACGGTCAAATTCGTCCCTGAAAGCGAAAGGGTTCCGCGTCCGTCTTTTTTAAACCGGCGCAGTACGCTCAGCGAGTTTGAAGCCTGATCAAGGGGAACTGTTCCTTCATAAGCCGAAAAGTTTTTCGGCTCGTAATCCATTTTTACTTCAGAATATTCTTCAGACGCATGAATATAGTTGACCTGAGCCCTTTTTCCCGAAATAAACTCAAGCGCACGGACAAGACTGCTTTTTCCCGAGCCGCTTTCTCCGGTAATAACAATAAAATTTCCGGTAAAATCAAGTCCGGCATCTTTAATGCCGCCTACTCCGTGAACCTGAAGACTGCTAATCATTCGGGATCATCCTCTCGTCAGTTCCGTTGAAGCCCCAGCTCAGTTTGCGTCTGAGCAGATCGTAATAGTTCGTGCCGTCCGGCTCTATTGTATACACTTTAAATTCTGCCGCAAGCTCCGCTTCCAGTCTGTCTCCGGCAAACAGTTCATAGCCGAGCTGCCCATCCTGTGTGAGGCATAATTTTGCGGTGCGGCTCATAAGTTCCACTGCTATTTTGTCTTTTCCGTTCAGCACGACCGGTCTTGCAAACAGCGTATGGGCGCAAATCGGCGCCATAATCAGGCAGGAAACGTTCGGCGGCACAACAGGCCCTCCGGCTGACAAAGCATAGGCCGTTGAACCTGTCGGAGTGGCAAAAATAACGCCGTCGGACAGATAATTTGACAGCAGCTCCCCGTTTACGCTTACCTGAAGTTCCACGACGCGAGAAAGGCTTGTTTTTGATATGACAAGGTCGTTAAGCGCGTACATTGTTGCTACCGTTTTGCCCTGTCTTATAACGCTGCCTTTTATGACCTCGCGTTCAAGCAGCCTGTATTTACCGTCGAGAATTTTCTTTATGTCAGCTTCAATATTCTTCGGCAGACCTGTCGACAGAAAGCCGAGCCTGCCGAGATTAATTCCGTACAGCGGAATTTTCCTGCCGAAAAACATTCTTGCTGCACGGAGAAAAGTACCGTCTCCGCCGAGGACAAGCGCAAAGAGAGCCCCGTCAAAATTATCCGTTCCTTCGGTACCGAGAAGCAGGGCTTCGTTTTCGGGCAGCAGAAATTCCGTTTCGCCGAATGCGGGAGAAGCCAGCAGTTTTTCAGCGGTTTCAACTGCTTCCGGCTTATTCGTATTGAATATCAAAACAATTTTTTTACTCATTGCTGCACCGGCTTTTCCTGTTAAATATGTTTTTCGGCGTGTTCGTGCGCCTCGGCGACGACTTCAGTCTCATTAAACGGCTTCTTCTCTGCCGCACTTTCCTTTTTGGCAAGCAGCAGAAGAAATTCTATATTACCCTCCGGACCGCGTATAGGCGAATAGGTCATATCAAGAATTTTCAGTCCTGTTTCATTTTCAGCAAACGCTGACACGTCTTTCAGGACCGCTTCATGCAATGCAGGGTCGGTAACGACACCGCGGCCTATATGCTCGCGTCCGACTTCAAACTGCGGCTTGACAAGCGTAACAATGGTCCCCTCAGGCTTAATCAGCTGTTCAAAGACGTTAAGCAGCAGCTTGAGCGATATAAAAGAAGCGTCGCAGACCAGCAGATCAAAAAGTTCGTTCTCAAAAGTCTCTGCCGTAAGAAAACGCGCGTTCGTACGTTCCATGACCTGAACTCTGTCATCGTTTCTCAGTTTCCACGCAAGTTGTCCGTAGCCGACGTCAACCGCACAGACAGAGGCAGCGCCTTTTGAAAGCAGTACGTCCGTAAAGCCGCCCGTTGAAGCACCTATGTCGATACAGCGCAGTCCGGCAGGGTTAAGACCGAAATATTCAACTGCTTTCAGCAGTTTGTACGCGCCGCGGCTCACCCATTCCTTTTCGGGACGGTCGAGCTTAACGCTCGCGCCGGGCATAACCTGAGAGGCAGGCTTCACAACAACCGAACCGTTGACCGTAACCCTGCCCTGCTCAATATACTCCTGCGCAGCAGTGCGGGATTCCGCGAAACCGTTATCGGCAAGATATTTGTCAAGTCTTACAAGCTTAGCTTTCATTTATCAGCCGTATAATGTTATCGGAGGTCATGCCGCATTCCTCCCACTGTTCCGCAGGCGAAGCATGCGATATAAACCGGTCGGGAACACCGACGCTGATTATTTTGCAGTTTAACGAGTTCTGCGAAACAAGCGCCGCAATTTCTTCACCAATTCCGCCTTTAAGCGAAGCGTCCTCCGCCGTAACGGCCACTCTGTGTTTTTTAAGCTGTTCAAGCAGACCTTCCCTGTCAAGCGGCTTTATAAAACGCAGGTCGACAACCGTCGCGTCTCTGCCGTCCGCTTTCAGTTTTTCAGCAGTTTCAAGCATAAGCGGCAGAGTGTCACCGGCTGCAATCAGCAATATATCCTTTCCTTCGCTGATCAGCTGCATTTTTCCCCATTCAGCAGATGTCTTTTCAAAATCAAAAGCAGGGACGTTTCCGCGCGGATAGCGTACCGCCATAGGAATTTTTCTCTCCGCCCAGCCGTCTATCATAAATTTCAGCTCTTTTTCGTCCCTCGGCGCGGCTATCGTCATATTCGGCAGTGCTTTGAGCCACGCAATGTCAAAAAGTCCGTGGTGAGTTTCTCCGTCGTTTCCGACAAGACCGCTTCTGTCAATGCAAAGCAGCACGGGAAGCTTCGGAAGGCAAATATCGTGCATCACCTGGTCGGCGGCACGCTGCAGGAAGGTTGAATAGATGCACACGGCAGGCTTCATTCCGCCGGCTGCAAGTCCCGCCGCGTAAACAAGGGTATGTTCTTCGGCTATGCCTGTATCTATGAAGCGTTCGGGAAATCTCTCCGCAAACTCTCCAAGTTTTGTCCCGTCCTTCATAGCCGCGGTCAGGGCAAAAATTTTGTCGTCTTTTTCAGCCAGTTCCGTCAGGCAGTCCGCCGCAGCTTTGCTCCATGCAAGCTTTCCGCTGCCGTGCGGTATCTGCAGGGAGGAATTTGCGCCTACTCCGTGGAAATAATACGGATTTTCTTCCGTTTCCTTAAAGCCCTTCCCTTTTTTGGTTATAACGTGGATAACGAGTGACTTGTCATACTGTTTGGCAAGTTCAAACACCTTCGCAAGTTCTTCGGCGTTGTGTCCGTCAAAAGGTCCCCAGTAGCTTATGCCGAACTGCTCGAATATGTTCGCCGGAAGGACAATCGCTTTAAGTTTGTTTTTCCAGTTTTCAAGCGCAGGCCTGAAACCGCTGTTTTCGCTTTTCTTCTTGACAAACGCCTTGAATTTTTTGTAGGTGCTGTTCACCGCAAGCTGCGCCAGATGGTTGGCGGCTCCTCCGACGCGTCTGTCTATTGACATTCTGTTGTCATTCAGAACGATAATAACCTTGGAGTTGTTAGGCTCCATGTTATTGAGCGCTTCAAAAGAAACACCGTTCAGCAGAGAGCCGTCGCCTATAACGGCAACGACGTGGTGATTTTCTCCTCTGAGATCGCGAGCCTTTGCATAGCCCATTGCAGCAGAAACCGACGTACTGCTGTGCCCCGTTGTGAACGCGTCAAATCTGCTTTCGTCCAGTCTGGGGAAACCTGCCATACCGCCCTTTTGGCGCAGCGTGGCAAAGCGTTCCGCACCCTGCGTAAGAATTTTGTAGGCGTAACTCTGGTGCCCGACGTCAAACAGTATTTTGTCCTTGTCAGGGTCAAACGCCTTAAGCAGAGCAGCGTTAATTTCCACCGCACCGAGCGAAGAGGCAAGATGTCCGCCGTTTTTCAGCGTTACGTCAAGTATAAGAGTCCTGAGCCTGCGGCACAGTTCCTTAAGCCCGTTTCCGTCAAGCTTTTTTACTTCTTTATAACTGCATACAGTATCAAGCTGTTCCATAATTTATTTAGTTCTTTCAAGAAGTGCCATCGGCAGCTGTGCAAGAAAACTTTCCTCACCGAGCAGTTCAGAAATAACAGCTTTTGCCGCTTCTGACTCCTCCTTTGCGAATTCCTTTGCCTTCTCCAGCCCGTAGGCTGTAACGTAATTTATTTTTCCCTGCTCCGCGTCCTTGCCCGGCGTTTTGCCAAGCTGTTCGGCGGTAGTGGTAACGTCCAGAATATCATCTATAATCTGAAACGCCGCGCCGAGATGCTTACCGTATTCCTCAAAAATCAGAAGCGTTTTCCCGTCATCGGTGCCGAGAGCTGCGCCGCTCATAAGAGCCGCTTTTATAAGTTCTCCCGTTTTAAGCGCCGCGACTTTGCGGACGTAATCCGGTTCCTTTTCGGCAAGTGCCGAATCCATGTCAAGCACCTGTCCGCCGCAAACGCCCGACGGACCGAAAGCTTCCGTAAATATACGGACAGCGTTAAGCAGCCTGTCTGAACTTACTCCGGAAGTGTACACCAAGGGATAGGCTATCGACTCAACCATAAGCGCGTCGCCGGCAAGAACGGCAAGAGTTTCGCCGAATTTTGCGTGATTTGAGGGTTTTCCGCGGCGCATGTCATCATCGTCCATACAAGGCAGATCATCATGAATAAGTGACGCCGTGTGGGTCATTTCGTAGCCGAGAGCCATCGGCATTGCCTGTTCCTTTGTGCAGCCGCAGGCTTCGGCAGCTGCCAGGCAGAGCACTGGACGCAGTCTTTTGCCTCCGGCCGTGAGGGAATACTCCATAGACTCGAAAAGCTTTTCGGGAACACGGCTGGCACGCGTTTCGGCAGTCTTTTCAATATATTGGTCAACATAATCGGCATAGGCTTTAAATTCAGCCATAACCCGCTGAAAATCCATAAGCAGCTATTCCTCCTCATCCCTTACTGAATCGCTCAGTTCAGTTACCTTCTGTTTGGCATTCTCCAGAAACTCCTTGCACTCTTTAATAACACCTACTGCTTTCTCAAAATCTCCGAGAGCTTCCTCAACTGTCGTTTCATGTTTCTCGATTTTGCCGAGAAGCTCCTCAATTTTTTCAAGATTTTTGGTAAAATTCATTTTTTTTGCTCCTTTGCTCTTGCAAAATTTTATATGTATGCTACAATGCCTAAGTTAATGCTGAAGTTCCAAGGAGGGACCACACGATGTCGAAATACTGTGATTGCTGCGGACGCGGCCCTGTAACGGGCAACGCAGTCAGCCATTCAAACCGCCACACAAGACGCCGCTGGCTTATTAACATTCAGACCGTACGCGTCAACGTAGGAGGCGGAGAGACCCGCAAACTCCACATCTGCACAAAATGTCTCAGATCCGGTATAGTCCAGAGAGCCGTTAAATAACGGCTCTTTTCTTTTACCTTTCACTGAGCACCTCGTCAAGGCGTTCCTGCGCCACAGCTTCGTCAACAAGTATCTCTCTTCCCTTGGAGCCTTCCGAAGGCCCTACTATTCCAAGCTGCTCCATCATATCAAGCAGTCTCGACGCACGGGAGAACCCCACGCGCAGTCTTCTCTGCAGATTGCTTGCAGAAGCAATACCGCTTTCAAGCACGTATTCGACTGCCTGTTCAAGCATGTCGTCGTCATAGGTTCCGTCCTTTGTGTCTGCAGCCGCAGAATGGGCTTCAACGTCTTCAAGGAACACGGGGTCACCGAACAGGCTGTTCATATACTGCAGCCAGTTCTCAAGAACATCGTCTGCAATCCACGGGGACTGTATGCGCACAGGCTTCGGGTTCTTCGTGGAAAGGAACAGCATGTCTCCCTTGCCGAGCAGCTTTTCAGCTCCTACACCGTCAATTATCGTGCGGGAGTCAATACCGGTTGCAACGGAGAAAGCCACTCTGGCCGGAATATTTGCCTTGATAAGTCCGGTTATAACGTTTACGGACGGACGCTGCGTAGCAAGAATGAGATGTATGCCGGCAGCCCTTGCTTTCTGCGCAAGCCGCACGATATAATCTTCAACTTCTTTTGAAGCTGTCATCATAAGGTCTGCAAGTTCGTCAACGATAATTACTATATGCGGTTTTCTGTCCTTGTGCAGCAGATTGGGGCGCGCGTTGAAGGCTTCAAGATTGCGCACCCTTGCGCTTTCAAAGTCGCTGAAACGGCGTTCCATTTCATTGACAGCCCACGCAAGCGTATGTACAGCCTTTTTGGGGCTTGCGACGGGCGGCGTGAGCAGATGCGGAAGATTGTCGTACACCGCGAACTCGACGCGTTTCGGGTCAACAAGAATAAGCCTCAGCTCGTCCGGAGTGCAGTGCGAGCAGAGACCGACTATGCAGGAATTTATAAAGACCGATTTGCCTGAACCGGTCGTACCGGCGACAAGCAAATGAGGCAGCGTTTCAAGCCCTATAACTGTCGATTCGCCGCTGACGGTTACACCGAAAGGCATAGGCAGCGCGTATTTTGTTCTCCTGTAGGAATCGTCCTCTATCATCGTACGCATTGGGATACCCCTGCGGTGCGGATTCGGAATTTCAATACCTACGTACGACGTTCCCGGCACCGGCGTTTCTATGCGTATCGAAGGAACGGCAAGGGCAAGAGCAATATCGTTTGAAAGAGTTGCAACCTTTGAAGTACGTATGCCCGAGCCGAGTGTTATCCTGAACTGAATAACCGTAGGACCGACAAGTATGTCTGCAAGCTCCGCCTGAACGCCGAACTCGTCAAGCGCCTTTATCATCTTTTCGCCGAGCGGCATACAGCGTTCAGGCTTCAGTTCGTTGTCATGCGTTTCCTCAGGGCCGAAAATTTCGGGCGGAGGCGGGAAAATTCCTTCTTCAGCAGCCTGAGAAGTTCCCAAATCGAAATTCGGATCCTGCACCTCTGCGGCATTTTCTTTTTTTCTGCGTGTACGTTTCGGCTTAATTTCGTCCCTGAGTACAAGATCTTCGGCAAACGGATCTTCTATTGCGGCTTTTGCGCCGTCTTTGTCCTCAGCATCTTTTACTTCTTTTCTGTTTCGTCCGGAAAATTTAGTCCGGACATAATAGGCGAAATTTTTAACGCATCTGTTGACCGGCAGCCCGTAGAGCAGGAACACTATATACATGCATACGGCGCCTGCAAGAAGAGTCCCGAAAGCCCCGAGCGTACCGAACGCTTTTTCTGCGATAAAGCCGCCGGCTTTCCCTGCTCTGAGACAAAGTACCGTGCCTTCCCCGTCCGTAAGTTCCTTTATGCCCAAAACGGCGGAGGCAGCCAGATAAAGCAGAAGAGTTGCCGCCGTCTGCCTGACAAAGTTTGGAATTTCTTTTGAAAAAATACGGCAGATACAGACGTACACAACAAAACAGAGCGGAATGACAAGCGCGCCTCCGGCGTAAGCTGTCAGGAAAGCAGCGGTTTTCGTTCCCCAAGCTCCCGTTTTGTTCGTACAAATCGAAGCCAGCGCGAAAAGCGACAGCACAAGAAGAAGTGCTGTCAGAATTTTTTCCGCCGCCTTTTTCTGCAAGCTGTAATCTTTCTGTCTGCCGTTTGTATTTTTCAGCATTAAACTTCTCTTCCCCCTACGGTTATTCCTTTGACAACCATCGACGGCTGCCCGTCAGTTACGGGCACGCTCTGCCCTGATTTTCCGCAGACACCAGGATCCATGACAAGATTATCGCCGAGCGCGCAGATGTTTTTCAGCACCTCAGGACCGTTTCCCGTAAGTGTTGCGCCTTTCACCGGCTCTTTTATTTTACCATCTTTTATTATATACGCTTCTGCGACATAAAACACAAAATCTCCCGTTGTCGGGTTAACTTCTCCGCCGCCCATTTTTTTGACGTATAGTCCGTTCCGTGCAATATCACACATCTCTTCAACGCTTTTGTACGCACCCGGCAGCAGGAACGTATTGCTCATTCTCGGAATAGGGAGTTTCCTGTACGACTGGCGTCTTCCGTTTCCGGTGGCGGGATAGCCGTAAAGCGAAGCGGAAAGCCTGTCAGTAAGATACCCTTTCAAAATTCCGTTCTCTATCAGCAGTGTTGAAGCAGCCTCCGTACCCTCGTCGTCAAATTCATAGCTTCCGTACAATCCGCCGATTGTCGGATCGTCAACCATTGTCACAAGCTCCGACGCAACCCTCTGTCCGAGCTGTCCCTTGAAAACCGACGAATCCTTTTCAACTATATCTGCCTCAAGTCCGTGTCCGCACGCCTCGTGAATAATCGTTCCCCCTGCTTCACCGGCAAGAAAAACGTTCATTTTTCCGGCAGGACACGGCTTCGCTTCAAGCATAAGCATGGCGCGGTCAAAAGCTGCATTTGCAATATCTTTCGCTGCTGTTCCTTCCCAGAAAGCGGAAGGTTCGAGCGTCATACAGCGCCGCTCGGAGGCGGTCTGCAGCTGTCCGTCCTTTTCAGCGACTATCTGCGCGGCAAAAGAGGTATATTTTCTGCTGCAGCCTTTTCGCAGACCGTTGGGACCGATTATAAGAATATCCTTGTCCGACTGCGAAAAGCGGAAGCTTATCTGCTGTATTGCGGACGAACGTCTGCGAAGCTCGGCGTCAATATCGTGAAGAAAATCAACGGGATACTTATCTGCCGGCACGTTCTTTTCAAGCAGCTTTTCATTTCCTCCGTTATACGTTGTGCCGCGTATTTCCGACGGTTCCAGCGCGGCATTAAGAGCCTCCGCGGCTGACGAAGCCGCAACTCCGGTGCGGTGCGCGAAAAAGCTTTTGCCGCCAGCCACAACCCTTGCGCCGGTTCCTTCGGTGACTACCGAGGACAGCTCCGCGATTTTTTTGTCTTCGTAGCGCACGGAATGGGCAACGGAAGACTGCAGATACAAATCGCAGTACTGTGCGCCATTTCCGGTTATTTCGTCAGCGATATCGTTAAAATGGTCAGTCATTACTGTTCCTCAACCGAATCAATCGTAATATTCATTCCCTCAGCCTGCAAACCTCCGACGAACGACTTAACCTCGTCAAGCAGATTGGCAGGGGTGATAATCGTAGCCTTGCCGTGAGCCGCATCGTCCGTCTGCATAAAACCGAGTCCGTCGCAGGCGTCAAGATTCCAGCTTGTGTAATAAATATCCCTTGAGTCCATCGTCAGATGAACCTTTGCGACGGGAATTGTCATCTTTTGATGCCTCTCTGCTTCTTCAAATGTTCGTCGTAGCTCTTGCTGAAAAGATGCCTGCCCGTTCCGTCAGCGACAAAATAAAGATACTCAGTATCTCCTGCGCCGCACACCGCGAGCCAGCAGTCCGCGGAAGGCACGTTGATCGGCCCCGGCGGAAGTCCGTCCTTTCTGTACGTATTGTACGGACAGTCTATATTCAAATCAGCGTATGTAAGCCGTGATTTTTTAACTCCCTTAAATTCCTTCCAGCAGTAAATAACCGTTGCACACGACTGCAGTCTCATCGGAACCTTAAGCCGTTTCAGGAAAATCTCGGCAAGCGGTTTTCTGTCTTCCTTAACGCGTGCTTCACCCTCTACGATCGAAGCCATAATTCCCGTTTCAAACAGATATTTCGCGTTAAACTTTTCAGCCGGAATCGTTTTGCCGACTTTTTCAAGCCAAAGTTTTGAAGCAAAAACCGCAAGCTGCTGCTCAATTTTTTCGTTCGGGGCAAGGAAATAACTCTCAGGCAAAAGAAAGACTGACCTTGCCGATACGTCCTTCGGAAGAACCGGTCTAAGAATCTCAGGAAAATTGCCTGCATCCGCAAGCGAGTTCTTAAGCCTTTCGAGGTTCAAGCCGTTGCTTTCCGCAATCTCCGCAAGAGTTTTGCCCGGAATAATCGAAACGACACAGACCTCAGGTCTTGCGTTTTTAAGCTGTTTAGATACCGTAAAGACGCTTCCAGGCACTATCCTGCACATACCAGGCTGAATTGTCTTGTCGCTGCCGCTGAGAGCAAGCCACACGCGCATAGGCTTTTCAAAAAGGATAACGTCCTTCTGCTTCAGTGTATGAACAAGCGACTGCGTGCTGCAGCCTCTGCGCACGTTCACGGGAACAGGCTTCAGTTCCGCCTTGTAAAGCTGCGGATAAGTCTGCGGAATATACCGGCACAGCGCAAAAAGGAAAAACAGCGCCGCTGCGTAAATCAGCACCTCAAGTCTTTTCATGGCTCATATCCTTTCAAAATCTGCAATAATTATACATTGATTTTACAAATGGCGAAATACGATTATAATTTACTGACTGATTTAATTTGCACGCGCGGCATCTGTGCTGCGCCCCGAATTTTAACAGCACAAGACAAAATCCGGAGTGAACGGCATGACTGAAAAGAAATTCAAAATACTTGTAACGGAAAAAGTGGGACAGTCCGGGCTTGACCTTCTCAAAGAGGCGCCGGACGTTGATCTTGAAATCAACATGACGCTGACACACGAGCAGTTTCTTGAAAAACTCGCTGACGTTGACGGAATACTTACGCGCAGCGGAACCTCAATGGGCACGGAAGAAATTGAAGCAGCTCCGAAACTTAAAGTCATCGGCAGAGCAGGCGTCGGCGTTGACAACATCAACATACCAGAAGCCACACGGCGCGGAATTATAGTCGTCAACGCTCCCACCGGCAACACCCTTGCCGCCACGGAACTGACAATGGCGAACATGCTCGGAATGATACGCAAAGTTCCGCAGGCGCACAACTCAATTCACAAAGGCGAATGGAAACGCAGTCTCTTTACCGGAATGCAGCTTGACGGCAAAAAACTTCTGATAATCGGACTCGGCAGAATAGGCTCGCAGATTGCAAAACGCTGCCGCGCATTCGGAATGGAAGTCTATGCCTACGACCCGTACATCTCAAACATAAAAGCGGAATCACTTAAAGTAACCCTGCTCAAAGACCTTTCGGAAGCAGTTTCGCTTGCCGACGTTGTCACCATACACACGCCGCTCAACGCAGAAACGAAAAACATGTTCAGCCGTGAAATGCTTGCGAAACTCAAACAGGGCGCATACCTCATAAACTGCGCACGCGGCGGACTTGTTGACGAAAAAGCAGTCACGGACGCAGTCAGGGAAGGACGTATAGCCGGATTTGCAACAGACGTCTATGCAAAAGAACCGCTCACGCCCGACCATCCCTTCCTTGCGGAAGATATATCCGACAAGGTTGTCGTAACGCCTCACATAGGGGCAAACACCTTTGAAGCTCAGCTTGAAGTATCAAAAATAGCTGCTGAAAACATGCTCGCCGTACTCAGGGGCAAACCGTATCTCTATGCGGTCAACCTGCCGTTTATGATACAGAACCTCAGCGACGATCAGAAAAAATATCTTGAGCTGTCCGAAAAAATCGGAAAACTCGCCGCAAAACTCGCAGAAGCCTACAAAAGCGGAGTGCGCGGGCTTGACATCACATACAGGGGCAGCGTATTCGGCGATGACACACCGCTCGGACTGAACCAGTACCGTCCCTACACTATTGCGATGCTCAAAGGACTGCTTGAAGTCAGTCAGGGAGAAGAAATATCCTACATGCTCGCCCCGATATCCGCCAAAGACAGAGGAATAGAGATCGGCGAACAGTTCGGCGAACACAAGACCTACAACAACCTTGTCGAAGTCACGCTTGAAACCGACCAAAAACCGATACAGATAGCCGGAACAATCACAGAAGAAGGCAAACAGCGCATAGTCCGCATAAACGACGACTGGATAGACTTCGTACCGGAAGGACGTCTGATACTCTTCAGAAACTACGACAGACCCGGCGTTATAGGAAGCGTCGGAAGCATACTCGTTGAAACAGGAGTCAACATTGCAAGCTTTGCACTCCGAAGAAAAGACGTTGACGACGGATTTGCCTTCGCGGTACTCCAGGTTGACGACGACGTAACCCCCGAACTGCTCAAAAAACTCAGCGCCCTTGAAAACGTAATATGGGCAATATCCGTTGACCTAAGGGAACAAATATAAAGGCAAGTTTTTTCCAAACATCAGTTAAACAAATAAAAGCGGGCTGAATTGGTCATTCAGCCCGCCGTCTGCATATTAAAACTTATTGCTGGACGATTGGTGTTTTCAATTTGCTTATTCGTATATTTCAACAAGGAAATTTCTTTCCAATGCCTCGCGCAGTGACATTCTTTTTGGCGCGCCGAAACGTTTTTCTTCGCCGTCTTTTATTAAAACGATTGTGTTTGTGTCAGGCTCAGTAAGCGGATAGTTGGCTATTTTGCAGACAAGCTCTTTCAGCGCCGCGTTCGGCTGGTCGAGTATTTTGTCAAGCAGCCGTTTGCCGCTTCTGTTTTCTTTGTAGATGTGGGCTCCTTCAAGCAGATAGTATTCAATTTCTTTCATGTCGTTTTCGTCCGTCTGCCAGCCGTTATTACGCACCGCAACAAGTTTTTTTGCGAGTTCTTTGTCAAGGTAGTCCGTCCAGAGCAGTTTGGGACGCGTGTATTCGTAAGCAAGCAGGTCGGGAACCGTTCCGCCTCCGGCAAGAGGCACGGCGTTTCTGCCTTCGCAGAGTTTTTTCAGGCTGCTTTGCAGCCTTTTTACCTGACGGAGCGCTTTGTCACGCTCAAAGTACCACACCATAGTGCTGTCCGGCGTGAAGTAGTTTTTCCAAATCCAGTAGTTTTCTTCGTTGATTACGATGTCGGTAAATATTCCGTTCTGCTGCCCCACAACGCGGAATATCTGATAACGTCCGGAATATTCAAGTGCGTGGAGAAAGTCAAATATGCTGAAAAAGAACGGCATTTTGTAGCCGTTGACAAGGATCGAGACAACCGCGTATTCCGCACCTGCCGTTTCGTTTTTTACGATTTCGGCGCGAAGCTGTATTTTGTCAGGCTTAAACATTACGCGCCGTTCACCGTTGTGTCAAAAATTTTCCGAAGTATCTCAGAGACTTCGAAAGCAAGCCCAGCAACCTTTTCAAGTCCTTCGTTCATTCTGATTTGATAACTTCCGGCAAGCTCAGGGTCGGAAACGTGCGGAAGGTTCATGTACACGTTGTAGGATGCGGATTTTGCCGCCGCTTCCGCCAAGAGAGCGGCTGCCCCCGCGTCGCTTACCGCTCCGGGGTTTCCGCTGCGCGCTGCCGAGAGCGCAAGCTCCGCTGTTTTCACGCAGGCGTCTATCATTTTGAGAGGCACTTCCGTTGAAAGCCTTACAGCGTCCTGCATCGCGGCTTTTCTCGCCCGTTTTTCAAGCTCCGTTTCTTTTTTCATGCGCAGTGCTGACATGTAGAACGTGAAGGCATCAATGTCTTCCTGCATAAGCTTCAGGAAATTTCCGCGCAGTTCTTTTGTTTCCGAGATAAGCTGCTGCATAAGGTTTTCCTGCTCTGCAAATTTTTCTTTGCCTGCGGTCAGGTTCGCAACCATGGAAACAAGAGAGGCAGCAAGCGCACCGCAAACGGCGGAAGCGCTTCCGCCTCCCGGCGCAGGTGAATTTGACGCAAGGTCTTCAAGAAATACTTTTATTTCGGCGTTTTCAAAATGCATTTTCAGTACCTGTTACGCGTTGTTTTTAATTATTCCGAGTTTTTCAGCCACTTCAGCGCCGTAGTCCGGATTTTCGCGGAAGGCGTTGCGTATCAGGCTGAGCCAAACCCCGTCCGCATATTCGTCGTCAAGAAAATCGTACGTATACTGCGGGTCTCCGCTCGTGAGATAACATTCGTCAAGAAATATGTCGTAGAAATTCATGAGCAGATATGCAAGCTGTTCCTTGTTCTGGCAGATTTCCCTTATTTTGTCGATGTTCTTTTTCATGTGTGTTCCTCTCCTTTACTGAATCAGTGTAGCGTCTCCGAATGAAAAGACGCGATAGCGTTCCTGCATTGCCGTTTTGTATGCCGCCATTATCGTATCGTAGCCTGCAAACGCAGAGACAAGCATAAGCAGCGTGCTTTTCGGAAGGTGGAAGTTTGTTATCAGCGCGTCAACTATTTTAAACTCAAATCCGGGGCGGATAAAGAGGTTTGAATTCATTATGCCCGGCTCAATTTTTCCCGTTTCGCGCGCAAAGCTTTCAAGCGTGCGTACAACGGTCGTCCCGACCGCTACCACCCTGCGGCCTTCCGCTTTTGCGCGGTTGATTTTTTCCGCCGTTTCGGCAGATATTTCGCAAAGTTCAAAGTGCATTATATGGTCGTCAACGTTGTCGCTTTTGACAGGTCTGAACGTTCCGAGCCCTACCTGAAGCGTTACGAAGGCGTGCTCTACGCCTGAGGCGTATATTTTTTCAAGCAGCTCGTTTGTAAAATGCAGTCCGGCTGTGGGCGAAGCGACAGAGTTTTCTTTTTCAAGCTTAGAATAGACGGTCTGATATTCTTCGGCGTCTGCCGTACTTTCCGTAATGTAGTGAGGAAGCGGTGTTTGTCCGTTTTGGTGTATGACGTCCAGCGCGTTGTCGCTCTCTGCAAAATATACGTAGCGCAGACCGTCTTCAAGCCGTTCGCCGACGGTCACGGCCGAGCCGCCGGAAAGCGTTACTTTTGTACCTTCCGGAAGCTTGCGCCCGGGTTTCACAAGCGCGGTCCATTTGCCCTGATTTTCAGAAACAGGTGAGAGGAAAAATATTTCAACCTTTGCCCCGTCACCGTTTTTTCTTCCTTCAAGACGCGCAGGAAGCACTCTCGTATCGTTCATAACGAGCAGGTCTCCCGGACGGAGATATTCCGTTACGTCGCGGAAAATTCTGTGTTCAAATTCATTGCTGCCTTTTTTGATTACCATAAGCCGTGCGGAGTCGCGCGGAGACGCAGGATTCTGCGCAATGAGCGACTGGTCGAGAGGATAATCAAAGGTTGAAGTTTTGTTAAAATCTGGTTTCATCAGTAATGCTCCAATACAAGTCCCGGGAAATAATATTCAAGTATCTGCCGGCAGTCCCAGCCGTTTTCAGCCATTGCCTTTGCCTGTCTCTGCGGAAGGCCGACGCCGTGTCCCCAGCCTTTTCCGCTGAAGGTTACGGTTTCTCCTATGCTGTATTCGCCGGACTGCACTGAAGGCTGAATGTCCGGCGTCTTTTCAGCTTTTTCAGCTGTTCCGCTTCCGCCTGAAACAGACTGCCCGACCACATTATTGGACATGTTAAGCCTTCTCATGCCAAGCTCTATATATTCGTCAATTTTTTCAGGCTTTGCAAGCATACGCATGAATTCTTCAACGCTGAAAAGTCTGTTGTCCGCAAACCAGTTCAGCCGCGCCTGTTTGTCTTCCGGCATTGTGCTTCGGTCTATTATCCTTTTTCTTCCGAATGCCGGAACGTATGCCGTTTTTTGCGGTGCTGAAACAACGGGTGCAGCGCCGCCGAAATTTACAAGCGTGCTTTTAAGCCCTGTCAGCATACGGAATTTGTTTCCGTTAAGCGATGCTTCCCCGCTGCTGCCTCTTATTTCAAGAGAAACTATTCGTCCGCTTGCGTCGCGTTTTACGCTTGAAAAAGCAAGCGGCGTGCCTGTTGAAAATCCGGCGTCGTTAAGTTTTTTTTCAAGCTCGTCCCTGCTGATTGTTTTAGTCCAGGAGCTGTCTGTTCCCTGCGGAAATTTGTCAGGTTTTGCGGTGAGATACGGCAGCGCCTTTCCTCCCCATACCTCGCTGTTTCCGGTAGTTATTCCGCCGCTGTCCGCATGATAAAAAACAGCAGCAGGCTTTCCGCCGTATTTCAGGACAAGCCCCGCTGTTTCCTTTACAGCGCGTACGGGACCGTCGTCAAGCGAAAAATCCGCCGGAGCCGTACAGTTTCCGCGTCCCGCGTTAAGCTCAAACGTGCGGGCAAGCACAGCCTGGGCTTTGAGAGCTTCTATATTCCAGCCAGGGCTCATTTCTTTTTTGACGTGCGACAGTATGTAACCTTCAAAGCCTTCGTTGAAGTTTTCTTCCGCAAAACTGGCACCGCATAAGAGAAGAGTAATCGCAAACGCTGCGAACACTGTTTTTTTCATGTCACTTAAACCTTGAAAAGAAATTCAGAAGAAGCGAAAGCACGACGCTCACGAGCAGCATCGTGCCGAAAGGCGCAAATACCGTAACTTTTTTACCGTGGTATGAGATGTCTCCGGGCAGACGGCCGAACGGGAGCGACAGCTTTCCGGCAAGCAGAAGAATACAGCCGGCAGCTGTGAGAAGCAGTCCGAAAAATATCAGCGTTTTGCCGAGCTGGTGCATTATTCCCCGTCCGTATCAAGCAGCTGAGTCTGCTGATACTGCACAAAATCAGACGGTACGGGCTTGCCGAGATAGCTCCACGATGCTTTTGTAGCCTTGCGTCCGCGCGGGGTGCGTTCTATAAGCCCTTTCTGTATCAGATACGGCTCGTAGATGTCTTCTATGGTTCTCGTGTCTTCATTGAGGGCTGCGGCTAACGTTGAAAGCCCGACAGGACCTCCTTCAAACAGCTCCACAACAGCTTTCAGATATTTTCTGTCGCTGTCGTCAAGTCCCTGGTCATCAACACCGAGCATGTTAAGCGCTTCATTGGCGGTTGTTCTGTCAATTGCAGCCATGCCCTTGACTTCCGCAACGTCGCGCACGCGGCGCAGAAAACGCAGTGCAACACGGGGGGTGCCGCGTGAACGGAGACCGATTTCCTCCGCTGCGTCGTCATTAATTCCTATGCCGAGCACGGAGGCGCCGCGTTTTACGATAGCGGTCAGTTCCTCCGGCGTGTAGAGCTTAAGCTGTTCGCATATCCCGAAACGAGCACGGAGCGGTGAAGTAAGCAGACCGAGACGTGTCGTAGCCCCTATGAGCGTAAATTTCGGAAGCGTGAGCGAAATGCTTCTCGCAAGAGGACCTTTGCCGGTAATAATTGACAGTGAAAAATCTTCCATC
>JAZUJX010000106.1:0-22065 GCA_045642965.1 Synergistaceae bacterium
GTCTCGGTCGGCAACGCTTCCAACAGCATGACGCGCAGAATTGTGAACGTCAAAGCCGGAGAAAACGACACCGACGCGGTCAACTACGGACAGATGACAACGGCGCTCGGCGAGAAAGCCAATGCGTCAGAAGTCTATTCAAAGACAGAAGCAGACAGTACGTTTGCAACAAAAACAGCTCTTGGTGAAAAAGCCAACGCCTCTGACCTGACAGAACATATCAGCGACACAGTCAAACACGTTACGGCGGACGAAAGAACCGCATGGAACAAAAAGCTTGACGTTAACAGCGAAGAATTTAAGAACATCAGCAACACGTCGGTAACGACAGGAATGCTTAACGTAACCGGCACGTCAACTTTTGCCGGACTTGCGATGTTCAGCGCCGGAGCTGATATGAACGGACAGAAAATTACGAACGTGCTTGCGGGAAGTGCGGACACAGACGCGGTCAACTACGGACAGTTTAAGGGTGCGTACAATAACGCGGCGTACTCTGGCAGCACACTGACGCTGACAAGAGCAGACGGCACGCAGACCCAACTGACGATTTCCGGCGGAAGCGGCGGCGAATCACTTTGGGAAGCGGGAAGCGGCACAGGCAGTATTCTGATAAAAGACAGAGACAATACCGCAAGCGGCAGTTATTCCGCGTCGATGGGGTACAAAACAAACTCCAGCGGAAATTATTCCACAGCGACCGGCAAAGGGACGACAGCCGCCGGACAGTATTCCACAGCGGCAGGCTATTATACGAACGCTGAAGGAAATTATTCCACGGCGACAGGTTACGTGACGAATGCCAGCGGGGTTGCTGCCACAGCGATGGGCTTCAAAACGAATGCCAGCGGATGGTATTCCACGGCAATGGGCAAAGAAACGACCTCCAGCGGGATGTATTCCGTATCAATGGGCTATTATACAAACGCCGTAGGACAGGCATCCGTGTCGATGGGCGGCGGTACTGTTGCCGGCGGAACTTCTTCCGTTGCAATGGGCGGCAGTACGACAGCCGGCGGTGACTTTTCTGTTGCGATGGGCTCTTATACGACAGCCGGCGGTGACTTTTCTGTTGCAATGGGCTCTTATACGACAGCCGCAGGAAATCTTTCCTTGGCGGCGGGCTTAAGCACGACCGCAGGCGGAATGGTTTCCACAGCGATGGGTTATGCTTCCAATGCTGCCGGAGACGGTTCATTTGCGGCAGGCGGCTACCGTAAAGATGACAGTAACAACGCAGCCGGCGGTTCAGCGTACGGGCTCAACTCGTTTGCGTTCGGCTCTGGTGCGGTTGCGGGTTCAGGCGACGGAACGGGAAACTACACGTTTGCATTTGGCGAAAACGCTGTTGCAAGCAAAGACAACGCGATGGCGTTAGGCAGCAATTCAAAGGCGGAATACGCAAATTCCGTGGCGCTTGGCAGCGGTTCTGTTACGACAGCTGAAAACACGATTTCAGTCGGAAATTCTATGACGCAGAGAAAAATTGAGTACGTTGCAGCCGGAGAACTCAGCGCAACGTCAACCGACGCAGTCAACGGCAGTCAGCTGTATGCGGAACAGGCAAGAGCGGCGGAAGCAGAAGCGGCGCTTGGAGCTTCAATCAACGCCAATATGCAGACTATTGCTGATATCGGTTCTAAAGTAAATACAAATACCCGGACGATTGCAGAAGTAGGAGAAAAAGCGAACGCTAATGCGGCTGCAATCTCGGCAGAAACGGCAAGGGCGGAGGAAGCGGAAGCAGCGCTCGGAGCTTCAATCAACGCCAATAAGCGTGCAATAGAAGAAGTAGGAGCAATGGCAAACGCCAACGCAGCTGCAATATCGGCAGAAACGGCAAGAGCGACGGAGGCGGAAGCAGCGCTTGGAACTTCAATCAACGCCAATACGCGTGCAATAGAGGAAATAGGAGCGAAGGCGAACGCCAGCGCGCAGATACTTTCAGAAGTTGGAGAAAAAGTGAACGCCAATGCGGCTGCAATCTCGGCAGAAACGGCAAGAGCGACGGAAGCGGAAGCGGCACTTGGAGTTTCAATCAACGCCAATACACAGGCTGTCGCTGATATTGGTTCTAAGGTAAATACAAATACCAGGACGATTGCAGAAGTCGGAGCAAAAGCTAACGCCAATGAAACTGCAATAAACAAAATCAACGGCACTATCGGCGACTATTCAACGGTTGCCTCTGCTGCGCAGTATGCAGCGACAGGAAATATCGCCGGAGACATGATTGCTGTAGACAAAGCAATCCAGTCGGTCAGCGGAAATATTACTCAGGAAACAGCGGAACGCAAAGCGGCAGACCAGTATCTGCAGAGAGAAATCAACGCCAATACCGGCGAAATCCGCGAAGTCGGCGCAATATCAGCAGCCTTGGCGGGACTGCACTTTACGGAACCGAGCGGCGAAGGTGATGACAGGGTTTCCGCGGCAACGGCGTACGGAAGATACCGCGGAGAGAACGCAGTCGCAGTCGGCGTTGCGGTCAAGCCGACCCCGAATCTTATGCTCAACGCCGCAACGAGCCTTGGCGCGGATTACAGAGCCTACAACGCAGGAATCAGCTACAAGTTCGGCAAGGGCGAAACGGCAAAGACAAGAGCAGAGCTTCAGAAACAGGTTAAGTACGTCAACGAAGAGAACAGGGTTTTGAAGACGCAGATAGTCAACCTTTCAACGGAAAACGCCGAACAGAACGCGAAAATGATAGAGCAGGACAAGAAGCTTGCAAGGCAGGATTCTGAGAATGCCGCTTTGAAAGAGCTTGTAAATGAACTGCTTGAAAGAGTAAAAAAACTGGAGAAGAAGTAATATAACTTTTTCAGCGTTTTATATGCGGGGCAGCGCGGTTTTGCACTGCCTCGTTTTATTTGGCGCCGCTGTTTTGTTTTTCGAGCCTTTATCGTGTTATAATCTTGTTGTAACAGTTTGAATTTATTTACGCGCGTACTGCGCGGTGAATGGAGATGGCTTTCTTTGAGCATACTGAAAATTTGTACCTATCCCGACCCTGTGCTCAGAAACGAAAATAAGCCGGTAAAGGTGTTCGACAACGAGCTTCGCAAAATCGTTGCCGATATGTACGAGACTATGTACGCAGCTGACGGAATAGGGCTTGCAGGGCCTCAGATAGGGCTTAACAAACAGATAATAGTCATAGATTATCAGGGAGAGAAATATACGCTGATAAATCCTGAAATTATCAAATCCGAGGGCTCGGAGGTACACGAGGAAGGCTGTCTGAGTTTCCCGCGAATTTACGTTAAGGTTCCGTCGCCTGTCAGCATGACGGTTGTGTATAAGGACGAGTTTGGAAACGAGCATACAAAGCAGACGGAAGGATTTCTGACTACCGTATTTTCTCACGAAATAGACCACTTGCACGGCAGAATGCTGATAGACCGCGTTTCACCGCTTAAAAGAAGTTTCATGAAGAAAAAAATTGAGAAGGAAAGCGGTAAATAAGATGCTGAGAGCAGGTTTTTGCGGAAGCGGCAGATTTGCCGCGGCGTGCCTTCGTCTTTTGTCCGGACAGTTCAAGCCGGCATGGGTCGTTACGAACACTCCGAAAACTTCCGGCAGGGGGCTTCAGCTTCACGCCACTCCAGTCAGTATTGCGGCGCAGGAGCTTGAAATTCCGTGTTTTACGACTGACAGGCTGTCCGCCGATGCGGAAAGAACAGAATGGATTGTCAGCGACGCGCCGGATATTATATTTGTTATAGATTTCGGGCATCTTATAAAGGAGCCGCTGCTTTCCCTGCCGAAATACGGCTGCATAAATCTGCACCCGTCAAAGCTGCCTCTTTACAGAGGTTCTGCTCCGCTGCAGAGAGCGATTATGGACGGGCTGAAGAGTACCGCAGTTTCTGTTTTCAAGCTTGATGCAGGAATGGATACGGGAGATTTGCTCTCACAGCCCGAAGTAGAAATTTCGGAAAACGATACTTACGATTCACTGCTTGAACGCTGCGCGGAAGCAGGCTGCCGAGAGATGCTGCGTCTGATTTTTGAAGTTAAGCCCGATAACTGGAAATTTAAGCCCCAGCCGCAGGACGGTTTCAGTCTTGCCCCGAAAATTGACAAATCAGAGGGGAGAATTGACTGGAATAAGTCTGCATTTGCCTGCGGCTGCCTTGTGCGCGCGCTGTCAAACGCGCCGGGAGTTTTCTGCTTTAACGGCGATAAAAGGCTCAGAATTTTCAAGGCGTCTGTGATAAAAAGTCAAAAAACTGCCGAACCCGGAGAAATCGCTGCAATAGAGAACGGCGAGCCGGTAATTGCGTGCGGAGAAAACGCGCTGAAACTTGAAACAGTGCAGCCTGACAGCAAAAAACAGCAGAGTGCGGCGGACTGGCTCAGAGGAGCAAGACTGTCTGCCGGCGACAGGCTGCAGTAGTGTACAGGAGGCGGCAGAATGGACAAAACTGAACGCAGTATTGCTTCAAATCTTCTTTACAGCGGACGCATACTTAACCTCAGGGTAGATGAGGTTGCGCTTCCGTCCGGAGTGCAGACGAAAAGGGAAGTCGTGGAGCACAGGGACGCTTCTGCCGTTCTTGCCGCTGACGCTTACGGTTTGCTGCTTTTTGTTTCGCAGTACCGCTATGCTGCCGGCGCAGAGCTGCTTGAAATTCCCGCCGGTCTGGTTGAGGACGGCGAAAATCCGGCTGATACGGCGGTGCGCGAGCTTCAGGAAGAATGCGGCTGCAAGCCGGGAAAACTTGAAAAAATTGCTTCGTTCTACTGTTCGCCGGGCTTTTCTACGGAGAAGCTGCACGTTTATTTTGCTTCAGAGCTTGTAAAGTCAAAACTGCCGGAGGACGAGGACGAACTGATAGAGGTCGTACGCCTTTCCCCCGCCGAGGCGGAAGAAAAAATAACGAACGGCGAAATAGTCGATGCAAAAACTATTGCTGCGGTTTACTGGTACAGGAGGCAGCAGCTTGATAACAGAATTTAGCAGAGAATTTGCGCTGCTGACCGAGAGATTTAAGGATTACCTCCTGTTTGAACGGGGGGCAAGTCAGAATACCGTCAAGTCCTACATGTCCGATTTGAACGCATGGTACATGTTCTGTATGAAGCATGACGCTGTGCCTGAAAAGTTGAACGCAGACGCCGTTTCAAGGTTTGTCCTTGAACTGACGGCCGCCGGCAAGGCAAAAAGCACGATACAGAGAAATGCGGCAGTTCTTGCTTCTTTTGCGCATTTTTTAGTCTATGACGGAGAAGAATCGCATCTGCCGAAGCTTGACGAGCTTCCAAAGCGCGACAAAAAGCTGCCTGAGGTTATGACCGAGGGAGAAATACAGCGCATAATCAACGCCTGCGAGGACGGAACGGCGCTCGGAAAACGCGACAGGGCAATAATTGAACTGGCGTACGGCACGGGCATGAGAGCGTCGGAAATATGCGGCATCGCTCTCAAAGACATAGATTTCGGAAGCGGCGTGCTCTACACGCGCGGAAAAGGCTCGAAAGAACGCAGTATTCCGTTTGTAGGCGCAGTGCGGCGAATAGTTGAAAATTACATTGAGGAAACGCGTCCATCACTGAACAGAGACGGTCTGCAGTGGCTGTTTTTGAGCAGAAGCGGGCAGCAGCTCGGCCGCGATTCGCTTTGGCACATACTCCGCAAACGCGGACAGGAGGCGGGCATTCCTATAGCAAGACTGCACCCTCACGTTTTGCGGCACACTTTCGCGACGCATCTTCTGCGCAACGGCATGGATCAGAGAACCCTGCAGGAAATGCTCGGACATTCGTCAATACTGACAACACAGAAATACACGCACATAGACGAGGAAATGCGGGATTTGTACGACCGTTATCATCCCCGCGCGTCAGAAGCAACGGAGGAAAACGATGGATTACGCTGACAAAGTCAGAAAAGCAAGAAATTATCTGCAGAAAAGAATAAGCAGCGCGCCTGAATACATGCTCGTACTGGGTTCGGGACTTGGCAGCGTCGCCGATATGCTGGAGGCGGAAACGGTAGTCAGCTACGAAAGCATACCGTACTGGCCGAAATCTACGGCGCCGGGTCACCGCGGACGTCTGCTTTTCGGTATGCTCGGCGGAAAATACGTTGTCGTTATGCAGGGCAGAATACACGGATACGAAGGCTACGACATGACAGAGGTAACCTTTCCCGTGCGCGTGCTCGGCGAGCTTGGCGTAAAATCGGTGCTGTTCACCAACGCTTCCGGCGGAATTCCGTCGGAGGGCAGGGACATAAAGCCCGGCAGCATAATCGCCGTTACCGACCATATAAATTTTATGGGCGACAATCCCCTCAGAGGCGCCAACAATCCTGAGTGGGGCGACAGATTCCCTGATATGACGTTCACCTACGACAAAGCCTATATCAATCTGCTTACAAGGCTTGCTTCCGAACAGAAGATAGAGCTTTTCCAGGGAATTTACATTGCAATGCGCGGACCTTCCTACGAGACGCCGGCTGAAATCAGAATGGCTAAGCTTCTCGGAGCCGATGCAGTCGGAATGTCAACCGTTCCCGAAGTTATAGCGGCACGCCACATGGGAATGAGAATTGCGGTGCTGTCCTGCGTTTCAAACTATGCCGCAGGCGTCAGGAACGAAAGGCTGACGGAAGAGGAAGTGCTTGAGACAATCGGCGGCAACGCGGATAAAATCGGCAGGCTCGTGGCGGCATTCTTTAAAGAAATTTAACACGGGACAGTGATTGTATGTTCATAGCGATAGAAGGAATTGACGGAACGGGAAAATCAACGCAGGCAGCAAGGCTCGCGGCTTACCTGAAGACAGACTGCGGCAGGGAAGTACTGCTGACGAAAGAACCGGGCGGCTGGGACGGAGGTACAGTCCTCAGGGAGCTTGTCCTCAGCGGGGAACTTACTCATCCTTGGAGCGAAGGCTATCTGTTTATGCTTGACCGTGCCGAACACGTCAGCCGCGTTATCGAACCGGCAGTCAGAGAAGGAAAAATTGTTGTTTGCGAGCGCTATCACGCTTCAACGCTTGCTTATCAGGTGTGGGGCAGAGGTCTGCCGATAGAACCGTTTGACAGGCTTTTCAAGCTTTCGAATTTTCCTGCTCCCGATTTGACGATTCTGCTTGACATGGAACCTGAAGCCGCTCTTGCCAGAGTCAGAAGCAGGGGAAAGGAAGACGCGTTTGAAAGCGAAGGCTGTGCTTTTATGACAAAAATACGCACCGGCTACCTTGAACAGATGAAACGCGCCGCTGCTTCCTGGGCGTGCATTTCCGCGGAAGCTTCGCCCGACGTTGTTTTTGAAAATATAGTATCCGAAATAAAAAGCAGAGGTATTATTTAATTGTCTGACAACGATTTTGCAGCGCTTATGGAAAATTCAGGCGGCTGGAACGAAATATGCAGCGCCGTTAATTCCGGCAGGCATCCGCAGTCGGTAGCCGCCCTTGTCCCGCCTGCGGGGCAGGAATATTTTGTGGAATGTTACGCGCGTATGATGCTTGAAGACGACAGGGCATGGAGCGAGGGCAGGCATCCTGACCTGATTTATGCCGGAACTCCCGACAAAGCCCCGTCAATAGAGGAGTGCCGCAAGCTTAACGAAGAAATGTCGCTGCACCCTGTATCGGCAAAACGGCGTCTTTCGGTAATATGGGCGGCGGACAAGCTTTCGCTTGAAGCGGAGAACAGTCTCCTTAAATTAACGGAAGAGCCTCCTGCAAATGCGTGCATTCTGTTTGTAATGGAGGAAAACAAGCTTCTTCCGACAATCAGGAGCCGCGTATGGACGATAAACATTGATTTTCCCGAAGAATGTCTGAGCGCGTCCAAACCGCCGCAGACGCCGGCAGAGTGGGCGGAATGGTTCAGTAAAAATTCTTCCGGCAAAAAAGGCGAATTTGATGCCGCCTGTCTTGAAATACAGGGCTGGATAAATTACTATATTGAGCAGGGGGAGTTTGCAAAAGCTTCCAGTGCTGAACTGCTTGTAAAATTGGCAAAACAGAAAAATACGTCGCTGTCGATGCTTCAGGATATGGCATTTGCAGTGCTTCAGGGAGATGTAGCTTGTGAACAAATATTTGGCAGTATACGGTAAACCCCGCTATCTCGGGATTATAGTTACCGATAAAGAGCTGAAACAGAAGGATATCGTTGCAGTCGAATCTGTGCGCGGCGATGATATTGCTTTTGTCGCCGGCAGTCTTAATGACGAACAGGAAGCGGAATACAGAGCTCTGAAAAACACTGTTGAACGTGCTGAGAACGCACCCAAAGTTTCAGAGCCGGCTGTTACAGATCTCAAATTTGTTAAATTTGCCGAAAACAGGGAACTTAACGAACTCGGACTGTACAAAATTGAAGAGCGTGAAATACTTAAAAAGGTCAAGGAACTCGTTATCCCGCACGAACTGGACATAAAACTGATTGACGTCGAGATTTTGAGCGGAAGAAAGAAGCTGTTTGTCTATTTTTCGGCTGAACAGAGAGTTGATTTCAGAGCGTTTGTCCGCGATCTGGCAAAGGAATTCAAAACAAGAATTGAGCTGCGCCAGATAGGCGTGAGAGACGAATCGAAAATTATTGGCGGGCTCGGAATATGCGGAAATCCGTGCTGCTGCAGTTTCTGGCTGCACCAGTTTGAGCCGGTGGGCATTAAAATGGTAAAAGAACAGAATCTTGCGCTGAATCCGACAAAGATATCGGGAATCTGCGGCAGACTGATGTGCTGCATGTGCTATGAACACAACGTTTACAGCGAGCTTTGGGAAGGTCTGCCTGCCCCCGGAAGCAAAATTAAAGGTCCAGAAAGCAGTGTACAGATAACAGGAATCAACATTGGGGCAAAAGCTTTGAAATGCTATATACCCGGACTTGGTGAAAAGGACGTGCCGATTGATAAATTCGAGCAGTTCAAAAAAGCGGTGGAAGACGGAAGTGTCAACGACGAACTTGAAAATCTGATTAAAATTGAAGATCCTGTGTCAGATTTCCTGTTTGACGGAGCCGTTGACAAAATATTCAGGGAACACGCTGACAAGGAAGAACCTGACGAAAAAACTTCAGAAGAACATCACCGCAGACACAAAGCCCGTTTCAACAGACATACGCAGCAGAAACAGGCAGACGATGCTGCCCGGCAGATAAGTGCCGCTGAAACGGTTCATGCTGAAGCTAATATTGCTGATGATAACGGAACTGAAGAGAAACAGCAGAAAAAACGTTTCCGCTATCATCACCGCGGAGGCAGAAAACATCGCGGGAAACAGCAGAACGGCGGCGGAGAAGCGTAATGCTCGGAAATTTCGCGGACAAAATTCGTACCGGCAGCAACAGATGGGCGCAGGGTATTTCAAACCTGTTCTCTGATCAGCCTGTTACCGATGATTTTTGGGACGAGCTTGAAGAAATTCTTCTGACGGGAGACGTAGGAATAGACACTTCCTGCGCTCTAATTGACGAACTGAAAAAGTTCGCTGTCGACAAAAGGATAGCCAACTGCACCGAACTGAAACAGGCTTTTGCCGGACTGCTTCAGAATAAACTTGAGAGCGTCCCGAATACGGGAAAGCCTCTCCGGCTTGATAAAAATCCGTCCGTTGTGCTTCTGATAGGCGTAAACGGAAGCGGCAAAACGACAACGGCAGGCAAGCTTGCCCTGCAGCTCAAAAATCAGGGCAAAAAGGTGGTTTTGGCAGCGGCTGACACTTTCCGCGCCGCAGCTATTGACCAGCTTAAGGTCTGGGGCGAACGCACGGGCACAAAGGTTATATCTCAGGCTGAAAACAGCGACCCTGCGGCAGTTTTGTTCGATGCCGTAAATTCCGCAAAGGCTTCCGGTGCGGACGTTGTTATTGCCGATACCGCCGGACGTCTGCATACAAAATCGAACCTGATGGAAGAATTGCAGAAAATTTTCCGCGTAGTCAAAAGGGAAACGGGCAGCGATCCTGCGGAAGTTTTGATCGTTCTTGACGCGGTTACAGGTCAGAATGCATTCGTACAGGCTGAAAGCTTTGGCAAATGTATGCCAATCAGCGGTGTGGTGCTCACAAAATATGACAACACTTCAAAGGGCGGAATTGTTTTTTCAATCGCGGACAAACTTCATCTTCCCGTAAGATACGTCGGCCTCGGCGAAGCAGTGGAGAATCTCAGGCTGTTTGACGCAAAAGCCTTTACAGAGGCGCTGCTGAATGTCTGACAGCAGGCTCTTTGAATGCGAAAACCGTCATCCGCGCGATCCGCTTGTCAAGAAAATCGCGGCGCTGCTTGTGCCGCGCGGAGATACTGAAATTTTTGAAAAAACAAAAGAACTTCTGGCAGAACAGTGGGGCGAACCTGAAAAAATCAGCGGTTTTTATCCGTTCACGTGGACGAATTATTACGAAGAAATAGCACCTGAACTTGACCGCTGCTTCTTTTCCTACCCCGGGCTTTATCCCATGTCAAAACTTCCTGACTGGAAGCTGACGAGCTGCGCGATAGAGAAAAAAACGGGTGAATCACGCAGGGTGAACATAGATCCGGGAACGATAGACGGAGCGCGTCTGCTGCTTGCGTCCACAAAGGGACAGGCACACAGAATGTACATGCGCGACGGTATATTTGCCGAAGTTACGCTGTGCCGGAGAAAAGGACGATGGGAACATTTCTTCTACACCTTCCCGGATTTTTCAAGCGGAGTGTACGACAAGTGGCTTGAAAGCGTCAGGGAAGACTGGAAAAGAGAACAAATAAGTTTAAAGTGTACAATGTAAAGTGTTAAGTATAGATTTACGACAGCAAATTATACCGGAGGCATGAACGATGATTCCAAGATACGAGGTTGCTGAAATTTCCAAAATATGGAGCGACGAAAACAAATTCCGCCGCTGGCTGGACGTTGAGCTTGCCGTATGCCGTGCATGGACGGAAAAAGGCGTAATACCCCAAAAGGATTTTGAAAATATCGAAGCAAAAGCAGCCTTTAACGTTGACAGAATACATGAAATAGAAGCTGTTACGCATCACGACATGATCGCGTTCAACAGCTGTGTGGCTGAAACTGTCGGCGAATCGGGACGTTACGTACACCTCGGTCTGACAAGCAGCGACGTTATAGACACAGCCTCATCGCTTATGCTCGGCGAAAGCCTTGAATTTACCGTTAAAAACATTGAAAAACTCCGCAAAGTCATCGGCGAAAAAGCTGTTGAATACAAGAAAACGCCGTGTGCAGGGAGAACGCACGGAATACACGCCGAACCGACGACGTTCGGTCTTAAACTGCTCAATCACTATTCGGAACTGGGACGGGACATCGAAAGGCTTAAAACGGCACGCGAAGAAATGCTGGTTGGTGCAATTTCCGGAGCCGTAGGCACGTATGCGAACTGCCCGCCGGAGATTGAAGCAAGAGCCTGCGAGCTTCTGGGACTTAAGGTTGACCCTGTTTCAACGCAGATTATACAGAGAGACCGCCATGCACGCGTTCTGACAGACCTTGCGATTGCCGGAGCGTCCCTTGAACGCCTGGCGCTTGAAATACGCCATCTGCAGCGCACGGAAGTGCTTGAGGCGCTTGAACCTTTCCGCAAAGGGCAGAAAGGTTCCTCGGCAATGCCGCACAAGAAAAACCCGATACTCTGCGAAAGAGTCTGCGGCATGGCGCGTCTGCTTCGCGGAAACGCGGTGCCGGCAATGGAAGACATTGCACTCTGGCACGAAAGAGACATCAGTCATTCATCGGTTGAACGCATAATTTGGCCTGACTGCTTCCATACTTTCAACTACATGTGCAATACAATGTTTAAAATAATAAATAATCTTGTTGTAAATATCGAAGAAATGAGAGAGAATATAAATGCGACAAACGGACTGCTGTTCTCTGGAAGAGTCCTTGTCGAACTGGTTGAGCGCGAAGGCATCAGCAGGGAAGAGGCATACGCGATAGTTCAGGACAATGCCATGATTTGCTGGGAGACAAAAACGCCGCTGCTTGACCTTCTTGCAAAAGACGCCCGCATAAAAAAGACTTCGCGCGGGCAGCTTGCAGAGTTGTTTGACCTTGATTATTACATGAAACACGTGGACGAAATATTCGCCAGATTCCCTGAGCTTTAGGCTTCAATCTTTGTTTTAAATAAAAAATAAAACGCAAAGGAGACAGAAAAATGTCAGCACCCGACAGAAATATTGCACTCGAAATGGTAAGAGCCACAGAAGCCGCCGCCATGTCCGCAGCCCGTTTCATGGGCAGAGGCGACAAAAACGCAGTCGACGGGGCAGCCGTTGACGCTATGCGCTATATGCTTAACACGGTACACATGGACGGTATCGTTGTAATCGGCGAAGGCGAAAAAGACGAAGCCCCGATGCTTTTCAACGGAGAAAAACTTGGCGTAGGCACAGAACCTCAAATCGATATAGCGGTGGACCCTGTAGACGGTACGCGTCTTACGTCGCTCGGTCTCCCGAACGCCGTCAGCGTTGTTGCTTTTGCCGAAAGAGGAACAATGTTTGACCCGAAACACATATTCTACATGAACAAAATAGCAACAGGCCCGCGTTCGGCAAACGCAATTGATATTGACGCAACACCGGAAGAAAACGTCAAAGCCGTTGCGAAAGCGCTTGGCAAAGAAGTATCTGAAGTCACAGTCTGCGTACTCGACAGACCGAGACACGACGAACTTATCAGACAGCTCCGCGCCGCAGGCGCACGTATCCGCCTTATCACAGACGGAGACGTTGCCGGCTGCCTTTCAACCTGCAACCCCGCGTCGGGCATTGACCTTATGATGGGTATCGGCGGCTCGCCGGAAGCAGTTATAACCGCCTGCGCCATAAAATGCGTCGGAGGCAATATGCAGTGCAAACTTTGGCCGCGCAACGACGCAGAAAGAGACAAATGTGCCGAAGTCGGCATGGACGTCAACAAAGTTCTCAAACTTGACGACCTCGTCGCGACCGACAACGTATTCTTCGCGGCAACAGGCGTTACCGACGGAGACTGGCTCAGAGGCGTCCGCTATACGGGCAAAGGCATTGAAACGTCATCGCTCGTTATGAGAGCGCAGAGCGGAACAATACGCTACATCAACGCGGTACACAACACCGCTAAGCTCAACGAAATCAGCGGCGACAGATACAAAGCGTAGCTTCTAACCGTAAAATAACGCACAAGCGGCGGAATTATCCGCCGCTTGTTTCATTTTGCTGCATTTAAAATATTACAGCTGTTTTGTCCAGATTGTGCCCTGCGGTGTGTCTTTTATGGTTATGCCGCGGGCGGCGAGTTCGTCGCGTATTTTGTCCGAGAGTGCCCAGTCTTTGTTTTTGCGGGCTTCGGTGCGCTGCGCAAGCAGTTTTTCAATTTCTGCCGCTTCCGAGTCTGCGCCTTCTTTTTCCTCTGCAAAGAAGCCGAATACGTAGTTGACTTTGTCAAAGAATTCAAGAGCTTCCGTCAGAATTTCTTTGTCTATTGCTTTGTGTTCCGTAAGATGTACGTTAATTGCCGAGACGGCGTCGAATATTCCGCCGATTGCTCCGGCTGTGTTGAAATCGTCGTCCATGCAGTCCGTATAAAGTTTTTTCGCCGCTTCAAGTTTCTGCGCAAGCGCTTCGTCTTTTTCTCCGGCTTCGCGGTTTTCAAGAGCGAATTTGAGGTCGCCGAAGCAGTTCGTGATACGTTCGAGCGCGCTTTTTGCCTGTTCAAGCGCTTCCGCAGTGAAGTTTATCGGCGAGCGGTACTGTGCGCTGAGCAGGAAGAAACGGAGAACGAGAGGATTGTATTTTTTCCTGATGTCGCGGACTGTCATAAAGTTGCCGAGCGATTTTGACATTTTTTCTTTGTCAATGAGCAGATAGGCGTTGTGCATCCAGTAGTTGACAAACGGTTTGCCCGAAGCGCCTTCAGACTGCGCGATTTCGTTTTCGTGATGCGGGAATATCAGATCGCTTCCGCCTCCGTGTATGTCTATCGTTTCGCCGAGATATTTCGTTGACATGGCGCTGCATTCAATGTGCCAGCCCGGTCTTCCTTTGCCCCACGGGCTTTCCCAGAACGGTTCGCCTGGCTTTGCCGCTTTCCAGAGAGCGAAGTCGAGCGGCTGTTTTTTCTTTTCGTCAACGTCAATGCGTGCGCCGGACTGAAGCTCGTCGATGCTCTGTTTGGAAAGTTTGCCGTATTCGGGGTCGCTCGCCACGTCAAAATAGACGCTTCCGTCCATGGGGTATGCGTGCCCTTTTTCGACAAGTTTTTCTATAATTGATATAATTGTGTCAATTTCGTGAGTTGCACGCGGATTTTTGGTTGCACGCTTGATTCCGAGAGCGTCCGCGTCTTCGTAATAGGCTGCGATAAATTCTTCCGCAAGCTCAGCGACGGTTATTCCGCGTTCGTTGGCGCGGTTTATCATTTTATCGTCTATATCGGTAAAGTTCTGTATGTACGAGACCTCGTAGCCGAGGCTTTCAAGATAGCGTCTGGCTGCGTCGAAGAAAACAAACGGACGCGCGTTTCCGATATGGAAGAAGTCATATACGGTCGGACCGCAGCAGTACATGCGTACTTTGCCGTTTTCAAGCGGCTTGAATTCTTCGCGTTTTCTCGTCAGGTCGTTGTAAATTGCAAGGCTCATGCTAAAATACCTCCGTAAGGTTTTTGTGACGACACTATCCTATACCAAGAAGCCGATTTCGGCAAACGGAAAAGGAGATTTTTTTGGAAAGAGAAGATTTGCTCCGCCACGTCAGGTCATTCCCGGACAAACCGGGTGTTTATCTGATGCATGACGAGAACGACAAAATAATTTACGTAGGCAAGGCAAAATCGCTGAAAAAGCGTGTCTCGTCTTATTTCCGCCATGCAAACGGCTTCGCTTCCCCGAGACTGCGCAAGCTTGTGGAAACCGTCAGGGAGATAGCTACGATACGCACCGAGACGGAGATGGAAGCTCTTCTGCTTGAGAACAAGCTGATTAAATATTACCAGCCGTATTTCAACGTAGATTTGAAGATGAACGAGCGTTACGCATACATAAAGGTAACGCATGAAAAATTTCCGAGACTGGTTGTAACGCGCCGGAAAGAGGACGATGAAGCAGTCTATATAGGTCCTTACGTCCGCGTTGCAGAGGTGCGCTGGATGCTGAGGCTTATAGAGCGCTATCTCCCTTTGCGGAGCTGTTCTTCCGACATAAACCGCCAGGACAGCGCGCGTCCGTGCATGCGCTACGCACTGGGACGCTGCCTGGCGCCGTGCTGCGCAAAATGCAGCGAGGACGAATACAAAGAACGGGTTGCGGACGTTATTCTGCTGCTTCAGGGCAACGGGGCAGAGCTTGTGGAGCGGCTGAGAAAGAGAATGAACGCTGCCGCTTCGCGGCTTGCATTTGAGGAGGCGGGGCGTCTCCGGGATACGATAAGGGCGATATGGCGGGTCACAAGGCAGAGAAACACGCTGCCTGAGGCGCCGGGAACTGGCAGCGGAGAGAGCTTGTGGAAAACGCTTTCCGCCGTGCAGGAACTTTTTAAGCTTCCGCTGCTTCCGTGGAGAATAGACGGCTTTGACATTTCCCACACGTCAGGGAATCAGACGGTCGGGGTGGCGGTCGTGTTTGAGCAGGGTTATCCCAACACGTCGCTTTACAGGCGTTTCAATATCAAAACGGTGGAAGGAATAGACGATTTCCGTTCCATGTACGAAACAGTAACGCGCCGTTACAAACGCTGCCTTGAAGGGCAGGAGCCGCTTCCGCAGCTGATACTGATAGACGGCGGCACGGTGCAGCTTGAATTCGCACAGAAAGCGATACACGATTTGGGAATTGACATTCCGATGCTTTCGCTTGCGGAGCGTTTTGAAGAAATATATCTGCCAGGCGAAAAAACGCCGGTAAGGCTTGAATTTACAGACCCTGTTCTTCGCCTGCTTCAGAGTGTCCGGGACGAGGCGCACCGCTATGCAATAACCTCGCACAGGCACAAGCGGGAACGCATTTTCAGCAGAAGCTCGCTGGAAGACATACCCGGCATAGGCAAGGCAAAAGCCTCGCAGCTTATAACGAAATTCGGGAGCGCAAAGGCTCTGCGCGCCGCCGATGAAAAGGACATAGCCGCGACACAGGGGATTGGCCCGGTGCTGGCAAAAAGAATTAAAGAAGCGCTGTAAAAGAAAACAGATGCAAATTTTAAAGACACTGGATTCCGGCTTTCGCCGGAACGACAGGAATTATTTAGATCGGGTGAAAATTATGTCTGACAAATACAACGAAAACGATATTTTCTATATGAAAAGAGCAATAGAACTTGCGAAGCAGGGCGTCAGGGAAACTTCGCCGAATCCGCTTGTCGGCTGCGTGATTGTCAGAGACGGAAGAATAATTGCCGAGGGCTGGCACCATAAGTACGGTTCCGACCATGCGGAAGCGGACGCGGTAAAGAATGCTTCCGGAAGCATCGAAGGCGCTTCCGTCTACGTTACGCTTGAGCCGTGCTCGCACTACGGCAAAACGCCGCCCTGCGCAAAAATGCTTGCAGAACTGCGCCCGAAAGAAGTAATTGCCGGAATGGGCGACCCGAATCCGAAGGTCAACGGAAAGGGCATAGAAATTTTAAAGGAAGCGGGAATCGCAGTCCGCATGCCGCTGCTTGAAGAAGAATGCAGAAGGCTGAACAGAGGCTTTCTCAGCAGAATTGAGCGCGGCAGGCCTTGGGTAACGATAAAGGCTGGCATTTCGCTCGACGGCAAAATCGCCCTGCACAACGGGGAAAGCAAATGGATAACGGGAGAAAGCTCAAGGCTTGAAGCACAGCGTCTCCGTGCCGAAAACGACGCGCTGCTGACAGGCGTCGGAACCGTTATTGCCGATGATCCCAAGCTTACAGTCAGGGACGTTCCCGGACGAAATCCGTTGAGAGCAGTTATTGACCCGTCTTTAAGAACACCCGAAAACGCTGCAGTATTTGTGGGAGGAAACGTAGTTTTTTATGCGGATGCCGGCGTTTCTGAAGAAAAAGTCAGCCGTTTTGAAGAAAAAGGCGCAAAAGTAGAACGTATTGATTTCAAATCAGAGCGTCCGCTTGCAAATATATTGAGCAAAATGGGCGAAAATGGTATAAACTACTTAATGGTGGAAGCCGGAGCGCGTACTGTGAGCGCCTTCCTTCGTGAAGGACTTGCCGACGAGCTTAATTTGTTCGTTGCGCCGAAGCTTATCGGCAGCGGGCTTGGCTTTACCGAAGGTTTTGAAATTACCTCTCTCTGCAGTGCGCTCAGACTGAAAGAAATGTCTGCCGAAGCCTGCGGAGAAGATTTGCGGATAAAGGGAGTAACCGAATGTTCACTGGACTGGTTGAAACCGTCGGAAAAATAAAATCTGTAAAGCAGAATGCCGATACGTGGCTGATTGACATATCTGCGCCCGAAATTGCCTCTGAATTAAAAAAAGGCGATTCCGTAGCTGTTTCCGGTGCGTGTCTGACCGTTACGGATTTTGCCCCGGCAGGCTTTCGCGCGGAAATGATGGAAGAAACAAAACAGCGCACAAAACTCGGTTCCCTGAAATCCGGAGCTTTGGTGAATTTAGAACGGGCAATGGCGGCTGACTCGCGCTTTGACGGACATATCGTCAGCGGGCACGTTGACGGAGTCGGCAGAGTTGCAAAAATAGAAAACAGCGGCAGAACAAAAAAAGTGTTCTTTGCGGCAAACGCTGATATAATATCCGGTATAGTTTCCAAGGGTTCAGTGGCTGTTGACGGCGTGAGCCTGACGGTGATAGACGTTTCGGACAATGAATTTTCCGTCGGACTGATACCTGAAACTCTTGCGCAGACCTCACTGTCTGCGCTTGAACAGGGAAGCATAGTCAACCTCGAAACAGACGTAATAGGAAAATACGTCGCGAAATTCCTTGAAAAACGTTTCGGTCAGGACAGCGGGGAAAAGCCTAAAGAGAATATCACCTGGCAGAAGCTGGCTGACAACGGCTGGCTGTAACGCGGAGGTTTTTGATGCTTAACACGATAGAAGAAGCGATAAGCGAGCTTCAAAACGGCAGAATTATCATAGTTGTTGACGACGAGAACCGCGAAAACGAGGGCGACCTTATCATGGCTGCACAGTTCTGCCGTACCGAAGACATGAATTTTATGGTCACGAATGCGCGCGGCGTTGTCTGCGCGCCTCTGACAGCCGAAAAGGCGAAGCAGCTCAAGCTTTCGCCGATGGTTCAGTACAATACAGACGCGCACTGCACGGCGTTTACCGTGTCGGTTGACAAATTTGACACTAAAACCGGCGTATCCTCTGCCGAACGTGCAGATACCGCACGCTGCCTTGCAAATCCTTCGTGCTGTGCCGAAGAACTTCACAGGCCCGGGCATCTTTTCCCGCTTGTAGCAAAGCAGGGAGGCGTGCTTGAACGCAACGGGCACACGGAAGCGACTGTTGACCTTATGCGCCTTGCAGGACTTGAACCGGTAGGACTCTGCTGCGAAATATCAAACGAGGACGGCTCAATGGCGCGTCTGCCTGAGCTTTTGAAGCTTGCGGAAAAATGGGGACTTAAGATAATTTCCATTGAAGATTTGGTTAAATACAGGCTGATGCGCGAAAAAATAGTTTTCCGCGAGGCTGCGTGCCATCTTCCGACAAAATGGGGCGATTTTGCCTGTTACGCATACGTCAGTCCCTACGGGGACAACCCCGGAGCAGTGCACATAGCGCTTGTAAAGGGCGACGTCTCCGGTACGGACAACGTTCTTGTGCGTGTCCATTCGGAATGCTTTACGGGCGACCTTCTCGGTTCGCTGCGCTGTGACTGCGGGCCGCAGCTGCATACCGCAATGTCAATGATAGAAAAGGAATGCACGGGCGTGCTGCTTTACCTGAGACAGGAAGGCAGGGGAATAGGACTTCTCAACAAGCTTAAAGCCTACGAGCTTCAGGAAAAAGGCATGGATACAGTTGAAGCCAATCTTGCGCTCGGCTTCCAGCCTGACCAGCGGAATTACGGCATTGGAGCTCAGATACTTGCCGATTTGGGCATAAAACGTTTCAGGCTTATGACAAACAACCCGGTAAAAATTTCCGGACTTTCCGCCTACGGGCTTGAAATTACGGAAAGGGTGCCGATAGAAATACCGCCCAACCCGTACAACGAGAAATATCTGAATACGAAAATATGCAAGATGGGACACTATCTGCATCTTGAAAAGAGCAGCTGTTCATGCTGCAAAGATAAAGAAAATTAAGTCAAATAAAATCCGCAGGGAGTGATTACATGAAAATTTATCAGGGCAACATGATCGGAACAGGGCTGCGTTTTGCAATAGTGGCGTCCCGTTTCAACGAATTCATCACATCAAAGCTTATCGACGGCGCAAAGGACGCTCTTCTGCGCCATGACGTGCGCCATCAGGACATTGACCTTTTCTGGGTCCCGGGCGCATGGGAACAGCCTCTTACCGCAAAAGAAATTGCGCTCAGCGGTAAATACGACGCGATAATCTCGGTCGGCGCCGTTATCAAAGGCGACACGTCGCATGACGTTTACGTAGCCTCGGAAGCGGCAAAAGGTCTTGCAATGGTTTCGCTCGAGCAGAGAGTACCCGTTGCGTTCGGAATCCTTACCTGCGACACGCTTGACCAGGCAATCGAACGCGCAGGCGTTAAAGCAGGCAACAAAGGTGCAGATGCGGCTTTGGCGGCTCTTGAAGCTGCCAATCTGCTTGCAAATATAAGAAACGGAGCAGACGAAGAATAATGCTTGATTTGAAATGGGTGCGCGAAAATCCCGAAGAAGTTGCGCAGATGCTTAAAAACAGAAACAACTCTTTCCCTCTTGACGAGCTTCTCAAGCTTGACGAAAAGAGAAAAGCCGCGCTTCTTGAAGTTGAAAAACTGAAAGAAAAACGCAACGCCGGTGCCAAACAGGTCGGAGTCCTCAAAAAGAACGGCGAAAATGCCGACGCTCTTATGGAAGAAATGCGTCAGCTCGGCGACAAAATAGGCGAGCTTGACGCCAAAACAGCTGAAATTCAGGCTGAACTGGACAATATGGCTCTTTCAATTCCGAACAAAGTGCACAGTTCCGTTCCTGTCGGCAAAGACGAAAACGACAACGTTGAAATCCGCCGCTGGGGCACGCCGAGAGAATTCAGCTTCACGCCGAAAGCACACTGGGAAATCGGCGAAACGCTCGGAATTATGGATTTTGAAAGAGGCGTAAAGCTTGCGGAAAGCCGCTTCACAATCCTTAAAAAAGAAGGCGCCCGTCTCGAACGCGCCCTTATGAATTTCATGCTTGACCTTCATACGACGAAACACGGCTTTACGGAAATCATGCCGCCGGTACTCGTAAATTCAAAAACGATGACAGGCACGGGGCAGCTCCCGAAATTCACGGAAGACCTTTACCGCTGCGCAAACGACGACCTTTGGCTTATCCCGACGGCGGAAGTGCCTCTTACGAATATGCACTCAGGCGAAATCCTTGCCGAAAAAGACCTTCCGATGTACTTTACGGCATACACGCCCTGCTTCCGCAGAGAAGCGGGAAGCTACGGACGCGACATGAAGGGCATGCTCCGTCAGCACCAGTTTGACAAGGTTGAAATGGTAAAGCTCAGCACCCCTGAGAAAAGCTACGACGAACTTGAGCATCTTACCAACTGCGCGGAAGAAGTGCTTCAGATACTCGGACTGCCGTACAGGGTTGTCTGCCTCTCATCGGGCGACATGGGCTTCGGCGCCGCAAAAACCTACGACCTTGAAGTATGGCTCCCGTTCCAGAACTGCTACAGAGAAATCAGCTCATGCAGCAATTGCGAAGATTTCCAGGCACGCCGCATGGGACTCAGATACAGACCGGCTGACGGCGGCAAACCGCAGTTCGTCCACACGCTCAACGGCTCGGGACTGGCGATAGGCAGAACCCTGATTGCCGTTGTCGAAAACTGCCAGAACGAGGACGGCTCCGTTACAATTCCGGAAGCACTCCGTCCGTATCTCGGCGGGCTTGAAAAAATCGGCTGATAATCTGCAAATATGAAAAGAAACCGGAAAATCCTTCCGGTTTCTTTTTTAAAATTCAGCAAACTATGGTAACATATACAAAAGAATTTGGAGGGCTGAACGCATGGCAAACATACCGTATCTTCAGATGACGCTCGCTGTTTTTGCGGCTGCCCTCGCATGTTCTGCGGCACAGAAATTTTTCAGAAAATATCTTGATCCCGACCAGTATTATTACCTGAAAGACATTACCCTTATAGGAATATGGGCACTTTTCGGAATATGGACGCCCAACCCTCTGCTCAGGGTGACGATTGCCACCTCGGCAGTTGCCGGCTGTATAGGCTTCTGTCAGAAGGTTACAAACAAACGCTGGCTGCGCTTCCTCTATTTCCTGACCGGCTTTGCCTTTGCGGTGTTCGGCCCGCGCATTGCCTTCATAGAGGCTCAGAACGGGGAATTTCTTTATCTTTCAAACATAACTTCAATCCTTATCTGCACAGCCTGGGTGGGCGTTATGCCGCTGTTTTTTCAGGAAATTGACGAAATACCCGGAATGTGCGGACTTTTTCTTGCCCTGATATGGGGCTTGATTTCCGTCGTTATCATCACCGCGCCCCAGCATATTCAGGACATAACACAGATGTGCATAATGGGAATAGTATTCCTGCTTGTTTTCTGGAGCAGGCACCTTAACGCATACCGCAGGCTGACGGAGCCTTTGAGCGCATTCTGGGGCACCTTGGTCGCGGGAGTTATAGTTTTTGCAATCAGCAGAGGCATAGCCACCTATTCCATGATTTCGATAACAGCCGGAATGCTGCTGCTTCCTGCCCTTGAGATAACCGTCAGCCTTATCACCGCGCTTTTCTCGCGCTATCCAGGGGGAAGCTGCATAATCTACAGAAAACTTATCGGACGCGGGATAAATCACGCTGAGGCACTGCACGCCTTTGCCTTTATTTGTGCCTCACTCGCATGCCTTCTCGTGTACAACACCCTGCACAAAAACGCGTTCTTTGTGGTGCTCGGCGTCGTGTTTGCAATATTTGCCGTTTCGGTGGTGCTCTTTAAATTC
>JAZUJX010000107.1:0-8699 GCA_045642965.1 Synergistaceae bacterium
CGCGAAAGCGTAACGGAATTTGCGCTGAAGGTTTCCGTTGTCAACGAAGAGGAGGCAAACAGGCGCAGGAGATGGACGGAAAGCCACGACGAGCTTGATTTGAAGGCAGCGGCAAGACGCGAAAACCCCGGTGTACAGGCAACTGCGTCAAAAACAGGAACGATAGTCAATGCGAACAAAATAGGCAGAAACGACCCGTGTCCGTGCGGAAGCGGGAAAAAATACAAAAATTGCTGCGGCAGATAGGAAGGTACGGCTATGCGAAAAATTTTAAAAACTTTGGTTCTTGCTCTGGTTCTGACAGGAATTTTTGCAGTGGCGGGCTTTGCCTGGAATCCTTCACAAGAAGTTCTCCGTCTTAACAAGGAAGTTCCGTCCTTTGACACTTTCGGTAATCCCCAGGCTGTGATATGGCTTAAAAATCAGGAAATAAAACTGAATACAGACGGATCAGTAGATACTTTCCGTTATTTGATTGTCAATTTCGGGGAAAGAATTCCGGCAAGCTGGCATGAATACAGAATTGTTATTCCGGCAGACGGAAAGCTGAAACTCGCTCATGCCGCAATATACAATCCGATGACAGGCAGTTTGGAGAAAAATCTTAAATTCAAGACAGAAACACTTCCCGGAGGCTTGCAGGTCATAGAAGTGGAAATTACGGATGCTGCACGCGGCAGAGCCGTGGTCATCGTTGAGAACGAAAAACGTTTTGACCAGAAAGGCATAGACGCGACAGTCATGCTTGCAGGAAACCTTCCGATATGGGAACAGCGTATTGCCGTCCAGATGCCGAAGGAAGAGGCTTTGAACTGGTACGCAAACAGAATGAGAGACCCTGAAATTATTGACAACAAAAATGAAAAAATATATTTCTGGGCGCTTGTAAACCAGCCTGCATGGCACGGTGAGGGAATAAGAATTTTCCAGCGTCCGTACATTACCTTCAGTCCGTCTGCAACTATGCTTCCGGTGCTTGAGAACATGCAGAAAAAAGCAGAGGCATATGCAAAAGTTGCAAAACCGGCAGCTGCTCCTTCCGAAACCGGCAAACTTATGCGCTGGTTTGAGGCTCCTGAAAGAAACGAAGCGAAACTGCCGAGAAATTTCCTGCGCCCTGTCGGACGTCTGCCGAAAGAAGGTCCATGGACGCCTGCAGAGCGTACGCTTCTTTTAAACGGATGGATGAAAAATGACGGAGGAACGAAAATCTGGTGGCAGTCGCCCACCACAATAGCGGCATATATTCCGGTTGCTGAAGATTTCTGGAGCAGTCCGGTTATTGTCAACACCTCCGGTAAAAAGACGCTTTATTATCAGGCTGGACAGGGTGTCGATTACGGTGATATTTCACCGTTCCTTGCAGGTACTGATATATATCGCCGCTCCGATAAAAAACCTGTTGTGTCTGCTGCCGAAGATAAGGCAAAATCTGCAAAGAAAAAGAAGAGTAAAAAAGATCTGTCCGACGGAGTTGACACAAAGGAGGTCAAAGCCGGAAGTCCTGCAGACCACAAACTTTCGCTTTCATGGTCTTTTAAGCTTACGGAAGGCGGGGTTGCAGAAGGGACTCTGACTGCTAATATAGACGGTGCCTGGGCGGGGATCTTCTCCGGCGGTGTGATTCCCACAAAAGAAAACTCAGCACAGCTGATGACCCGCTGCATAAATTTTGCAATTCCGGGTATGGTTCTCACGGCAACAGATGTTAAACCGCGTCCGTCCGGCTACAGACTTGATTTTAAAGTGCGCTGCGCACCGGGAATCGTTCAGGGCAAAAATATGCTGCTTAAGCTTCCTGGAGGCATTCCTGAAATTTTGGGACAGCTTTTGTATGATACTGACAGCGTAACATTACGTTTCCCGTTTATCATAAACCAGAGCGTAAGAATGTCAACGCCAAAGGGTTACAAATGTTTTACAAACGATTTCAACAACGTAATAGGCACAAAGAAATCGGCATACCTTGTTGAAAAAATTCACAACAACTATGCAAGAAACACCCTTGAAGCTGACTGTGTGTGGACTGTAAGACAGCTGAGACAGGAAATGAGCGATGCCGAAGAGTTTAGAAAACAGATCGGCGCATTCCTCGGCTGGCCGAATCTCAATCTGCCGTTCAGAAAATAACGGTTTAAAAATACTCACTTGCAGGGAAGTTACTTATAAAAGATTTTTAAACGATGTGCAGAAAAGGCGGATAATTTCTTAAGATTTTTTGTAAAACAGGAGTGTGTTTCATTTGGATACGACAACTGAACTTAAAACTCTGCTTGAAAAGGCGGTTGAAAAAATAGCTTCGGAAAACGGTGCGGCGCTGCCTGAAAATTTCGCGGTAAGGCTTGAACGTCCGCGTCAGGAGGGGCATGGAGACTGGGCAACAAACGCTGCAATGCAGCTTGCAAAGCCGCTTGGCAAAAATCCGCGCGAGCTTGCGCAGCAGATTGTTTCTGCACTTGAAGAAAGCAGTTTGGTAGCTTCCGCAGAAGTTGCAGGTCCTGGTTTTATAAACCTGCGGCTTTCGGCTGACTGGATTTCCGACGCAGTAAAAACAATTCTTGCCAATGGAGAAAATTTCGGCCGAACGAATGACGGCAAGGGTGAGAAAGTTCAGCTGGAATTTGTAAGCGCCAATCCTACAGGGCCTCTTCACATGGGACACGGCAGAGGAGCGGCAGTCGGCGACATAACTGCGAGACTTCTTAAATTTGCCGGTTATGACGTTACGCGCGAATATTACGTGAACGATGCCGGCCTTCAGATGGAGCTGCTCGGCAAATCCGCCAGAGCGCGCTATTTTGAGGCGCTTGGCCGCGCAGAAGAAGCACCTATGCCTGAAGACGGCTATCAGGGCGAATATCTTGCAGATATTGCAAAGCTTTACGTTGAAAAATACGGTGACTCTCTTGCTTCAAAACCCGAAGAAGAACAGCTGGAATTCTTTACGAGTGAAACGGGAAAAATCGTAATCGAATCAATACGCAAAGATTTGTCCGATTTCGGCGTAGATTTTGACGTATGGTTCTCGGAAAAATCGCTTTATACAACAAATGCCGTTCCCGAAGCTCTGGAATCGCTTAAAAAAGCCGGGTACGCTTACGAGCAGGAACAGGCGGTGTGGTTCAAATCAACGGCGTTTGACGATGACAAGGACAGGGTGCTTATTCGTACAAACGGAGTGCCTACGTACTTTATGTCAGACGTTGCCTATCTCAAAAACAAATATGACAGAGGCTTTGAAAAACTTATATACGTATGGGGTGCAGACCACCACGGTTACATTCCGCGCATACGTTCGGTGAACACGTCGTTAGGCCACACTGACGACCAGCTTGAAGTTCTGCTTATACAGATGGTCAATCTGCTTCGCGACGGCAAACCTGTGCAGATGTCAAAACGTGCCGGAACAATCATTACTCTGCGCGAAATTATGGACGAAGTCGGACGCGACGCAACCCGCTTCTTCTTCGTTATGCGCAAAAGCGACAGCACACTTGATTTTGATCTTGAGCTTGCCAAAAAAGCAAGCAGCGAGAACCCCGTTTTCTACGTGCAGTACGCCTATGCGAGAATATGCAGCATATACCGCGAACTCAAAGAGCGCGGGGCAAAACTGCCTGACGTATCGGAATTTGACGCCGGAAAACTTTCGTCTGCCAATGAAATCAGACTTGCGAAGGTTATTTCCCGTATGCCTGAGGAAATCAGCAAAGCTGCGGCGGAACTTGCACCGCACCGTGTTGCCTACTATGCGCAGGAAATAGCGGAAAGCTTCCATGCGTTCTACAACAGTTCAAGAATTCTCGGCGTCGAAGAAGACGTTATGAAAGCACGTCTGCTGCTTGTTGAAGCAGCGAGAATTGTTTTGCACAGCGTGCTTGAAATACTCGGAATTTCTGCGCCGGAGAAAATGTAACAGGCAATGAGAGCACCGCGTCTGCGCTACGTCGTGCTTTTTGCGGTCAGCAGCTTTATAGTCGCAGTTATTGCGGCGACTTTTTCTACGGAAGTTTCCAAAATAAAAGTTCTCAACAATTCGCTGGACAAAAAAATGGCTGAACTTGAGAAACTGGAAAGAACCAATCAGGAACTTAAACGCAGGCTGGAAAACGCCAAAACAAGCACGGCAGTGGAGCGTGAGGCAAGAGACAAATACAATCTGCTCAAGCCGGGCGAAAAAATGTACAGAATAGAGATCAGGAAGCACGGGAAATAAAGCCGGCAAAATCCGGTTCTTTGTAAAAATATGAAAAAAGTGATTGCCAAAGAAGTTTTTTAGTGGTATATTACCCACTTGCAGTTCCCTGCTTCCCGTATGGGAAGCCAGAGTCCAAAGGGAGGAGGTGAAAGACGTGCGATCATACGAAATGGTAACAATTCTCAAGGCTGACGTTGAAGATGTTAACGCAGTAACCGAAAGCCTTGCAGAGGTCGTGCGCGGATTAGGTGCAGAGGAAGTGAAAGCTGACCTCTGGGGCAAAAAGAAATTTGCTTACCTTATCGAAAAAGAATTCGAGGGTTACTATGTCCTGTTCACGTTTAAGCTTGATCCTGCACAGATTAAGGAAATGGAACGTCTCCTTAGCCTGAAAGATCAGGTTTTGCGCCACATGGTTGTCAACCTGGAGGAGAAGTAATTATGGCACGCGGATTTAACAAAGTAATGCTCATGGGCAATCTTGCAAGAGATCCCGATGTGCGTTACACTCCGAACAAACAGAAGGTTGCCCGTTTTACGATAGCAACCGGCAGGCAGTGGAAAAACCGCACGTCCGGCGAGCTTCAGGAACACACTGATTTTATCAGCTGCGTTGCCTGGGGAAATACGGCGGACATTATAGAGCGTTTTCTCCGCAAAGGCCGTCCTGTTTTTGTCGAAGGCCGCATAACGAGCCGTGATTTTGACGACCCCAAAACAGGTCAGCACCGCTGGGTGACAGAAGTAAACGTTGACAATGTCATTCTGCTGGGTTCCCCGAACAGAACGGATTCTGCCGCAGATTCTGGCTATGGTCAGCCGCAGCAGTATTCAGCGCCTGTTTCGGACGGTTTTGGCAGCAGTGATATGGGCAGCCTGAGAGAAGAGGCTGGTTTTGACGACGAGTTCCCGCTTGATTTCTCCGAAATCAAAAAAGACGGCGGAGAAGATTCGGGAGACGTCGACATACCTTTTTAGTAACCGGAAGAGGTGAAACATAATGGATAAGGACGTAAAAGACGGCGGCTTCAACCGCAAACACCGCAAACGCAGGCCTAAGGTCTGTCATTTCTGCGCAGATAAAATTGAAAACATCGATTACAAAGATGCTGACAAACTCAAACGCTACATCACCGAACGCGGCAAAATAGTACCGCGCCGCGTGACAGGCACCTGCGCAAAACATCAGCGCCAGCTTACGAGAGCAATCAAACGCGCAAGAATTATTGCATTGCTTCCGTACACAGCAGATTAATTTTTTTGCAAAAACATTGTATAATAAGAGAGAACCGAACAGGCTCTCTCTTTTTTACTGCCGGGATGCGAGGTATGGGGCAGTAAGATATGCGGGCAGGTCCGCAGTTTTATGCTGTACGCTGTTTTGCGGTGCATGCAGAGAAAGGTCGGTACAGAGTTGAACAGGGAATATCGCGAATGGTTTTGTTACGTACTGCTGAGCGTTGTGCTCTTTATGGCGGAATTTTATTTTTCGCCTCTGTTCAGTGTGCTGTTTTTAATTTCGCCGCTTCCGTTTATGCTTCTGCAATACCGTTTCGGCACACGATCGGCAATGTACGCGGCGCTGACAGCTGTTCTTTCCATATATCTGCCCGACGTTTTTGAGCACGGCATGGCAGGAGCGGTTTCGCAGGCTAACCTTGTTTCGGTTTTAATGTTTGTAACACTTTTCGTTTTTACAGGGATGCTGTTCGGCACTCTGGCAAGACTGCAGAAAAGTGCGGCAGGCTGGCTGCTGAAAGCAATAGCAGCATCGCTGTCCGCCAAGATTTTCCTTATGATTTCTTTGATTGCTTCAACGGGAATAAATCCGTTTGCAATAGACGAGGCAATAGCGACTTCCGTAGTTTCAGCCGCAGGCTCCGTTGCGAACATGGGCAGCGTGCAGGCGGTAAAGGATTACGTTCAGGAGCTTGCGGCAACGATGAAAATGCTTTTGCCGTCAATGCTCATTTTATACGCAGCTGCAGACAGTTTCTGCACCTACAAGGCTGCGGAAAAGCTGCTCAAACGAAAGGGCGAAACGCTTCCGGCGTTCATTCCGTTCGGCGAATGGCGTTTCCCGAAGGAGCTTTCAACAGCCGTTCTTGCCGCGCTGCTGCTGAAAGTATCGGAATATTTCGCGCCGTCCTATGCGGTGACAATGGCTTCGGAAAATTTAATGATGGTACTTCGCGCTGTCTTTACGCTTGAAGGTATGTCCGTATTCTGGTATCTTGCCGGGAAGAACAGAATTTTTAAAGCGCTGAGACTGTCGCTTTTGGTATTCAGCATACTATTTCTTGCGCTCTTCACATATCCGTATTCCTTTGTCGGAATAGTGGATATCTGGTATGACCTGCGCAGATTGGGAGGAAAGAAAAATGAAAGTAATTCTTAAGGAAGACGTCAAAAAAATCGGCAAAAAAGGCGAAATGCTTGAAGTCGCGGACGGCTACGGGAGAAATTTCCTGATAGCACGCGGTCTTGCAGAAGAAGCAACAGCCGGAAAAGTTCGCGAACTTGCGGAGAAAAACAAAACCGCAAAGATCAAAGACGACAGGGCGCGCACGGCAGCTGAAGAGGCAAAGAAAAAATTCAGCGGTAAAATCGTTGTGCTCAAAGCCAAAGCAGGTGAAGGCGGAAAACTTTTCGGAAGCATTACAAGCGGCGACGTTGCGGAAGCAATTCTTGCCCAGTACGGCGTAACGGTTGACAAAAAAGACGTTAAAGCCGAAGAAGCGGTAAAAATGCTCGGTGATTACAAAGCCAAAGCAAAGCTTTACAACGGTATTGAAGCCGAATTTACGCTCAGAGTGGAGGGCGAATAGCTTTGGCACAGGTCATAGACAGACAGCCTCCTTTTAACCTTGAAGCTGAGCGTGCCGTGCTCGGCGCATGTCTGCTTGACAAAGATGCTCTTGCGCTTGCGGTTGAAAAGCTGCACGCGGAGGATTTCTATGACCCGCGCCATGCACAGGCGTTTGAACTGCTGCTTTCCCTTTTTGAAAAGGGAACCGCGGTTGACGCCGTAACTTTTTTGAACGAAATCCAAAGCAGGGGCGTTGAACAGAACATAGGCGGACAGTCGTTTGTAGCCGCTGTTATGGACAGCGTTTCCACCTCTGCAAATACCGAATATTATGCGGACATAGTGCTTGAAAAAGCTGTTCTGCGAGGACTTATCACAGTCGGAACCGACATAACTAAGCTCGGCTACACTGAAAACATTGCCTCCGACGAAGCGCTTGAAAAAGCTGAGCAGAGCATTTACGAACTCGCGCGTACGGGCAGAACAACTACGATACGCGAAGCAAAAGACGTTGTAACCGACGCGTTCAGGGATATTGAAAGCAGGCTTGCGAACGGTACCTCGTTCACTGGCATAAGCACAGGCTTCCGCGATTTTGACAAAATATCCGGAGGTCTTCAGCCCGGCTCACTCTACATTCTTGCCGCGCGTCCGTCAATGGGAAAAACGGCTCTTGCGCTGAACGTAGGTGCGCATGTAGCGCTTGAAGAAAACATCCCGGTTCTTATTTTCAGCCTTGAAATGTCGGCGGAGCAGGTGGCAAACAGAATGATAGCCGCCGAATCCAGGGTTAACCTGCGCCAGCTGCTTGACGTCAACTCTGCGAAGGGCAACGTTTCAATGAACTCTGCAGAATGGAAGCAGCTTGCCGACGCAGCCGGAAGGCTTGAAAAATGCCCTCTCTACATTGACGAAACGGCAGCTTTGTCCACGATAGAACTGCGCGCGAAATGCCGCCGCTTCTTTGCAAAACAGAAAACGGACAAGGGTCTTATAGTGCTTGACTATCTGCAGCTCATGGACGCATCCAGACGCACAGACAACAGACAGCAGGACGTTTCCGAAATATCGCGTGCGTTAAAAGCGATAGCGCGCGAATTCAAGGTTCCCGTGCTTGCTCTGTCACAGCTTTCGCGTGCCGTTGAAAGCAGGCAGGACAAACGCCCGATGCTTTCAGACCTGCGCGAATCCGGCGCAATTGAGCAGGACGCCGACATGGTTATGTTTATCTACCGCGAAGCCTATTACAAACAGGAAGCGGCAGACCAGAACGCAGAGCTTATAGTGGCGAAAAACAGAAACGGAGCAACAGGCAAAGTCGATTTTGTATTCTTCAACGAATACACGCGCTTTGAACCGATGATAAAGAGCTATTAGTGCAATGAAGAATTTAGAATTCAGCATTTTACGGAGGTAATTGAAATGCGTATAGCAGTAGCCGGCACCGGATACGTAGGACTTTCGCTTGCAGTGCTCCTTGCACAGCACAACGAAGTAACCGCGGTTGACGTCATACCGGAAAAAGTCAAACTCATAAACAGCAAAAAATCGCCCATACAGGACGACTGCATAGAAAAATACCTTGCGGAAAAAGAACTTAACCTCACCGCAACCCTTGACGGAACAAAAGCGTACTCGGAAGCCGACTACGTAATCATAGCCACACCCACAAACTACGACCCCGACAAACAG